>JBJTQH010000090.1:0-41702 GCA_046075505.1 Cyanobium sp.
AGGGTCGTGTGCTGAACACCTGGGCTGACATCCTCAACCGCGCTGGTCTGGGTATGGAAGTGATGCACGAGCGCAACGCTCACAACTTCCCGCTCGACCTGGCTGCCGCTGAGGCCACCCCGGTTGCCCTCACCGCTCCTGTCATTGGCTGATCAACAGTCCGGTTCTGATTCGCCTTGATCATTGATTAAACCCTGATCATTGATCAAACCCAAGATGTTTCAGCTTTCAGCCCCCGCTTCTGCGGGGGTTTTTTGTTGTCGGACCAAGCCGTCGCCTCGCAGTCGCTCATCACAGCCATCGCCGGCGAGCACATGCAGCAAGGGCCCGCCCGACTGATGCAAAACGCATCATTTTCAGGTAGATTGGACGATTGCAGGGCACTTCTGACCCGCTCCGTTTCGCCCCCTCGTCCCGCACAACGCGCTGCGGATCTTTTCGTTTCCCAGGATCCGCGCGTTCGCCGGGCCGCTGAAGCGGGAACAGAGCGATCGTCCGCCGATCCCATGCATCCGCGAACAGCTCCGCCGCGCCTGCGCCGCGTGCTGCATGGCCTGGGGCCGGTGTTCATCATTGCCTCCCATCTCGGCTGCGCCCTGCTGCTGATCACGGGTCTCAACCTGGCGGCCGCGCTGTGGGCCGTGGCGCTCTATCTGCTGCGCATGCTGGCCACCACTGCGATCTATCACCGCCTCGTCACCCACGGCAGCTATCGGGCGCCGCGCCCGGTGTGGTGGCTGGGATCCCTGCTGGCGGCCTCCTCCGGTCAGATGGGGCCGAGCTGGTGGAAGGCCCACCACCTGCAGCATCACCGTCATGTCGATACGGCCGAGGATCCGCACACACCCCTGCAACCCCGACAGGGCTGGCGGGGCTTCTGCCACTCCCAGTTCGGCTGGCTGCTGGGATCCGGTTTCCATCCCCACAGCCTGCCGGCCGACATCGAAGCCGATCCGGTGCTGCGTCTGATCGATCGGCTGCATGTGCTGCCGCCTCTGGCCCTGGGGTGGTTGTCGTGGCACCTCGGTGGTCTGCCCTGGCTGGCCGCCTACTGCCTGAGCACCACGCTGTTGTTTCACGGGGTGGCCAGCGTCAATTCCGTGGCCCATCTGGCGGGCGAGCAACCGTTCGCCACTGGTGATGCCAGCCGCAACAACGGCTGGGTGGCGCTGCTCACCCTCGGCGAGGGCTGGCACAACCTGCACCACGCCTTCCAGGGATCGGTGCGGCAGGGGATCACGCTGCGTGCCGGGCAGGTGATCTGGCTGCCCGATCCCACCTATCGCTTCATCCTGCTGCTGCAGTGGCTGGGCCTGGCCCGACAGCTGCGCATCCCCAGCGAGCGGGCCCTGCTCGCCCGGGCCGCCGACTGAGTCATGCCAGCCGGCGATCGCCGCTTCGCGATCCGCTGCACCCCCGCAGGCAGGCCCAAGCGCGGTCGCTGCGCCTGCGGGGGCGGAGGGGTGCCCGAAAAGACCAGAACACGCCCGGGGATTGGGCAGTATGCCGAACGCTTGCGGAATGTGCTGATTTGCATGCGCGCCTCGACATAGGGACAGACAAGGCGGAGCATGGAGAGAGGAGAAGAAGAAAGAGTCGACCAACAACTCCGGACAAGATTCCGGAAGCAATGCCGGCAGATATGGCCGGTCAACCTGACCATGGACCGTAACAATCATCACAGTCATCCGGAACCCAACGGCAAGAGTCGTTGCCGCGAGCTGAACGCCATCCCCAAGCCCTGCCGCGACGCCACTGCAGAGGCCGGCAGCCCTGCTGCCACCCCTCTGAGGCCTTCTGACTACGGCCGGGGGCACCGCGAGGCAGGACCAGGAGGCAGTCGCGTCAGAGCGGTGGCCAGGCGTGAGAAGACCGGCCGCAATCCACTGGAGATCGTGACAACGACGCTGCATTATTTCGAGCAGCATTTCCCCGATGCGATCGGCAACGCTGAACTCGCTGCTGCCATCGGTGTCAGCGAACAGGCCCTCGCCTGCAGCTTCGATCAGGTGCGTGGCATGACGCCGGCCCAGGCCCTGTTGGAGCATCGGCTCAACCGTTTGTTCCACACGCTCACCGATCAACCGCGCCAGGGTCTGGGACGGGCGATCCACGCCTGCGGTCTGGGCGGCACGCAGAACGTGGTGGCGCTGTTTGAGCAGACCTTCGGGATTGAGATGGCCCTGTTTCTGCTCACCTGCAGGCGGGCTGCCGAGGATCGCCTGTTCCGCAGGCAGCATCCCGAGGCCGAGGCGCTGGTGCTGCCCTCCTGAGTCGTGGGCCCCGGGGCCACAAGGGTCACAGCGCCGGCAGCGCCTCGGCAACGGCGGCAGGATTCTGCGCTGCCGCCGCGATAGGCCATGCTGCGCAGCCGGCAGGAGGCCTGCACCGGCAAGAAAGGAATGCGCTGCCATGCGATTGGATCTGCTAACGACGACGGTGCAAACAGCAGTCTTAGGCCTGTCTCAGGGGAATCATCTTTGCTGGGCGCAGCTCAAGGAAGGCCTGGGCTACTTTGGCCGCCGGATCTGCTTCCGCGCCCAGAGCCGCTTCCGCCCCAGGCGCAGCACCGGACCTGCGGCCACCCCGCCAGCCCGGGCCGGGTTCCTTGCCGCGCACCAGTCCTCCGCTTGCTTTTGCTCCCCATGCTCTCCAGGTTCGGCCAGGGTCTGATCGGTCTTTCCACGGCGGCACTGCTGATCGGCTGTGCGACAACGGAGACCAAAGCCGATCTGATGGGAAGCCTGATCGCCGATGGCAAGCCCAGGCAGCAGCGCCTCAGCTCTCCGCCGGCCGGGATCCGTGACAAGCCGGCTGCGAGCGCGGCCGCGGCGGGCCGGGGGGCGATCACGTTCAGCTTTCACGCCTTCGGTGATTCCGGCTGGGCGCAGACCCATGTCAGCCGTCCGGTCTACAACCAGGGCTTTTGGCGCGCCTATGGCCAGTTCGATCCCAACCGTGCCCTGCTGGGGGATGTCAATTACATCAACTGGGAAACGAGTGTCGGCAAGAGTTGTGATGCCTTCTGGAGCGCTCCCTCCAGTTCCACCTATGCCTTCCTGAGCCGCCCGGAAGATCTGGTGGATGCGATCCGCCTCGGCTTCAATCTGGTGGGACTGGCCAACAACCACAGCTTCGATTGTCTGCGCTCCGCCGAAGGGCTCGGCCCTCTGCAGACCTATGCCCACATCGAAGCGATCCGCCGCCAGCTCACCTCTCCAGCACCGGCACCAGCAACACCATCGCAATCGCCGCCGCTGCTGCCGCTGTTCAGCGGTGTTGCCCCACAGCCGGATCAGGAGCCCGCTTCCGGCACCTTGCGCGGCCGCGATGGCCAGGAGATTCCGCTCACCTTCCTGAGCGCCTATGTCGGCGGCGATCCGGAGCATTGCCGCCACATCATCTGCGACAAGGGTCTGGAGCAGTACCAGGCCAAACTGGCCAACCAGCGGGGTCTGCGCGTGCTGGCTCTGCACAGCTGGGACAAAGGCAGCCATGCGCGCCTGAAGGCGATTCTGCAGAGCTGGTTGCAGCGCGGCCTGGTGGATGTCGCCATCGGCAGCGGCCCCCATATCGCCGAGGATGTGCGCGTCGTCACCACGCCGAAGGGGCCCGGCGTGCTCGCCACCAGCCTGGGCAATTTCATCCACCCGAGCCTCTCCAGCCAGCCGTACAACATCGCCCTGCTCACCAACTGGCAGCTGCAGCCCGCCAGCGGCAGGGTGCAGCTGCTGCAGGCCAGGCGCACGATCATCGGTTGCGATGGTGAAACCTGCCGCAGGGGCCGCACCGATACCCTCTGGTCGGCCAGGGCCCGCTGAGCTCCGCTGCGATCCCGGTCAGCGACCGCACCGGCGGCCCCGTAGGGTCGGCTCACCGCAACAGAGCCGGCGTGTCGGGCTTTCTCACCAGCCAGAGCGAACAGCAGCCGGCGGTTGCTTGCCCGGCCCCATCTCCGGCCCCGGGGGACGGAACCCTGGCCGGCGCTGGCAGCCGCGGCTTTGGGGAAGGGGAGGGAGAACTGGTCTGCCTCACCTACCCGAAGCCGCTGCCGATGCGTCTCGATCGCTGGCTGGTGGCCCAGCGCCCCGAACAGAGCCGCGCCCGCATCCAGAAGTTCATCGATGCCGGTTATGTGCGGGTCAATGGCAGCAGCGGCCGCGCCAAGACCCCGTTGCGACAGGGTGATCAGGTGGAGCTGTGGATGCCGCCGCCGGAACCACTCCCCTATCTGATCGCCCAGGACATCCCCCTGGATGTGCTGTATGAAGACGAGCATCTGATCGTGCTCAATAAACCCGCCGGCCTCACGGTTCACCCCGCTCCCGGCAACAAGGACGGCACTCTGGTCAATGCATTGCTGCATCATTGCCCCGACCTGCCGGGCATCGGCGGTGAGATGCGACCCGGCATCGTGCATCGCCTCGACAAGGACACCACCGGCTGCATCGTGGTGGCCAAGAGCCAGCAGGCGCTGGTGAAGCTGCAGGTGCAGATCCAGAAACGGATCGCCTCACGTCAGTATCTGGCGGTGGTGCATGGCCAGCCCAACGCCGATCAGGGCACGGTGATCGGTGCCATCGGCCGCCATCCCGCCGATCGCAAGAAATATGCGGTGGTGCACGACGGTTCCGGTCGCCATGCCTGCACCCACTGGCAGGTGATCGAGCGACTCGGCGACCACGCCCTGCTGCGCTTCAAGCTGGATACGGGCCGCACCCATCAGATTCGGGTGCATTGCGCCCATCTCGGCCATCCGATCGTGGGGGATCCGGTCTATTCCCGCGCCCGTCGCCTGCCGGTGGCCCTGCCCGGCCAGGCCCTGCACGCCGTGGAGCTGGGGCTGAACCACCCGATCACAGGCGAACGGCTGGTGTGCCAGGCCCCCCTGCCGGAGAGCTTCGAGAAGCTGCTGGCGGTGCTGCGACGGCGGGTGGCCTGAGCACCGGCACCCGGCGTCTGCAGCCGTCACCGGCAGCGCTGCCACGGCTGTCATCTGCCATGGCTGTCATCGATCACGGCTGTCATCTGCCGCGTCTCATGCCTCTGGGCGGTGGCCGTCAGGGCCTGGCGTGCCTGCACCGGAGAGGGTCCCTACGCTTCGCGCGGTCCGGTTCAGCCCCTGCCCTGCTGCCCGCGCCGCCCTCACCCGCCTGCAGCCGCCGATGACCTCCGAGCGTTTCTTCCTCGAGCTGGAACCAGCGCAGGCGCGGATGAACACCTGGCCCCATGTGGTGATCGTGGGGGGTGGATTCGCCGGCATCAAGGCCGCCCGCCGCCTGGCCCATCAGGAGGTACGGGTGACGCTGGTGGACAAGCGCAACTTCCACCTCTTTCAGCCGATGCTGTATCAGGTGGCGTCCGGCCTGGTGGCGGAGGCCGATATCGCGGTCCCCCTGCGCCAGTTGTTCGCCGGCGCCGACAACGTGCAGGTGCTGCTGGGCGAGGTGGTGGATCTCGATGTCGCCGGCCGCACGGTGCTGTTCAACGACCGCCATCTCCGCTACGACCACCTGATCCTGGCGGCGGGCTCAGGCAGCACTTATTTCGGCCAGGAGGCCTGGCGACCGCTGGCACCGCCGATGAAGATCCTCGAGCACGCCGAGGAGATCCGCCGCCGGCTGCTCAATGCCCTGGAGGCCGCCGAGCAGTGCCCTGACCGCGAGCGGCGACGGGTGCTGCAATCGGTGGTGGTGGTCGGTGCCGGGCCCAGCGGCTGCGAACTGGGGGGATCGCTGATGGCCCTGATGCATGACGTCACCCGCCGCGAGTTCCGTCAGCTCGATCCGGCCGATTGCCGCGTGGTTCTGGTGGATCCGGGCGATCGGGTGCTGCGGACCCTCCATCCTTCGCTCTCCCAGGCCACCGGCCAGCACCTCAGGGCGCGGGGTGTGGAACTGCTGCTGGGGGCGCGGGTGCAGGAGATCAGCCCGGGCCGGCTGCGGGCCAGCCTGAGCAACCCGGAGCCCGGCCAGGCCAGTGAGGTGATTCTGGAGGCGGCCACCCTTTGCTGGACCGCCGGTGTGCGCGCCTCCCACCTGGGTCGGTTGCTGGCGGAGCGCTGCGGCTGCGCTGTGGACCGGGGCGGCCGGGTGCTGGTGGAGCCGGATTTCAGCGTGCCCGGCCATGCGGAGATCCGGGTGGTGGGAGATCTGTGCGCCTATGGCCACACCGCCGATGGTCAGATGCTGCCGGGGATGGCCGGCCCAGCGGTGCAGATGGGGGGCTGGGTCGGCCTCGACATCCTGGCGGGCCTGCGCGGCGAGCGGCAGCGGCCGTTCCGCTGGTTCGACCTCGGCAGCATGGCGGTGGTGGGGCCCCTGTTCGCCGTGGCCGATCTGCGCGGCCTGCGGGTTTCGGGAGTGGCGGGCTGGATCCTCTGGGGGCTGGCCCACCTGGCCTTCATGCCCGACAACGAGAACCGCTTCAGCCTGCTGCTCAAGTGGCTGTGGGCGATCGCCCTCGGCCAGCGCGATGCCCTGCTGATCACCGGCCGTCCGAATCAGCACCTCGGCGTGGAGGTGGGCCTGGAGGAGGTAAGCCTGGAGCAGGCCGGCCTGAACAGCTGTGGGCTGGACAGCACGGCTCTCCAGGGGGCGGGAGGCGAGGCCGGCGAGGACCCAGGAAGCACCGGTGGCGGTGCCGCTGGAGGCGGCCATGGCGCAGCGGGGGCGATGGCCCCACCGCCGGCCGAGGCGGCCTGAACCGCGCCGCACCCTGCTCCGACAGCCCGCCCAGCGGCTGCGATCCCTCGAGATCAGACCAGCTGCGGCAGCCGCGGGCAGGCCTCCACCAGGGTGCGGGTGATCGCCGCCTGGGGCTGGGCCAGCAGGGCCGCCCCGGGACCCTGCTCCACGATGCGCCCGCCTTCGAGCACCAGCACCCGATGGCAGAAGCCGCTGGCCACGCTCAGGTCGTGGGTGACGAACAGCATCCCCAGCCCCAGCCGCCGTTGCAGACCGCGCAGCAGCTCCAGCACCTCGGCCTGCACCTCGGCATCGAGCATGCTGACGCTCTCATCGCAGAGCAGCACCTGCGGTTGCAGGATCAGGGCGCGGGCGATCGCCACCCGCTGCTGCTGCCCGCCGGACAGCTGACGGGGCCGCCGCTGCTCAAAGCGCTCCGGCGGTGTCAGCCCCACGGCGGCCAGCTGTTCACGGGCCTGCTGCCGCGCCGCCGCCCGGCTGGCCAGACCATGGATCAGCAGGGGATCGGCCACCGCCTCGCCCACGCTCATCTGCGGGTTGAGGCAGGCGAGCGGATCCTGGAACACCATCTGGATCGAGCGGCGGGCGCGACGCAACTCGCGCCCCGACAGGGCCCGCAGATCGCGGCCCTGCAGCCGCACCCGTCCCCCCCGCAGCGGCGCCAGCCCCATCAGGGCGCGGCAGAGGCTGCTCTTGCCGCAGCCGGAAGCCCCCACCAGGCCGATCGTTTCGCCGCGGTGCAGCTGCAGGCTGATGCCATCGACGGCTTTCAGCCAGCGCGGCGCCCAGGGAGCCGAGGGCAGCGGATGCCAGCTGCGCAGATCCTCCAGTTCCAGCAGCGGCGGCCCCTGCTGTGGTGGGGCGGCCGCCCGGCCTCCTTCGCGGGTGCGGGCGGCCGCCACCAGCCGCTGGCCCACCGCCGAGCGGGGCTGCAGCAACAGGGAGCGGGCCGGCGCCTGCTCCACCAGCCGACCGCCATCGAGCACAGCGATGCGGTCGCACCAGCGCCCCGCCATCGCCAGGTCGTGGCTGATCAGCAGCAGGGCGCTGCCGGCTTCGCTGCACAGATCGCACAGCTCCTGCATCACCGCCGCCGTCACTGCCACATCGAGGCTGGTGGTCGGTTCATCGGCGATCACCAGCGGCGGCCGCAGGGCCAGGGCCAGGGCGATCGCCAGCCGTTGACGCATGCCGCCGCTGAACTCATGCGGGTAGCTGCCATAACGACCGGGATCGATCCCCACCCGCGCCAGCAGCTCGCGGGCCCGCTCGATCACCCGGCGGCGCTGCCACGCGGGACGATGGGCGGCGAGGGTGTCGCTGAGATGGCCGCCGATGGTGAGCAGTGGATTGAGGCGCGTCATCGGGTCCTGGAACACCAGGCCCACCGCTTCGCCGCGCAGGCGCCGCAGCGCGGCCGCTGGCAGACGACGGGGATCCTGACCGGCGAGCTGCAGGCCACCGCTGCACTGGCTGCCGGGCGGCAGCAGCTGCAGCACCGCCCGCGCCACCGTGCTCTTGCCGCAGCCGGAGGGGCCCACCAGGGCGAGGCGATCCCCGGCCTGCAGGGTGAGATCCAGGCCATCGAGGGTGGCGCGTTCCGCATCGGGATAACGGACCTGCAGCGCCTCGAGTTGCAGCAGGGGTGCCGCCGCCTGGTCGGCCCTGGAACCGTGTTCAGCCATGGACACAGGCGCAGGGGAACAGGAGCGCAGCGATCACGGCCGGATGCGAGACAGATGGCCCCCAGCTTGAAGCCGGAGGCGGGCCACCGGAAGCCTTGGGCCCCCGCCGCCGGGTGCGCATCCGATCGCGGCGCCCCAGCCTCGGACGGCATGGCGGGCGCCGGGGGTTGAGGGGGCTCCGTACCATGGAGGTCCATCGCGGGAAAGGATGCTGAAGGCGGTCCCCGATCCAGCCGGACCTCTCCAGGAGGGGCTCCGGGACGGAGCGGAGCCAGCGGGCCCCGTGCCGGACCTCGTGCGGGCGGAGGGCCTGAGCACGCTGACAGCATCCGCCCAGGGGGTGACAACTCTCCCCTCGGCCATCCCGCCCGTCGCCACCGCGACGACCGCAGCAGCAACGACCGCCACCGCAACGACCACAGCAGCAGCCCCCCCTGCGCGACGCCGGCCGATCCACAGCCCCAGCGACTACGGCGTGCCACTGCCGGCCTGGCTGGAGGAGTGCCTGCGCCATGTGCCACCGGGCAGCGGCGACAGCTGCCCCACCGACACCGAGGCGCTGCTGGCCTCCGCCTTCGATTTCGCTTTTCAGTTGCACGAGGGGCAGTGCAGGGCCAGCGGCGAGCCCTACATCATTCATCCGATCGCGGTGGCGGATCTGCTGCGCGACATCGGTGCCAGCGCGGCGGTGATTGCCGCTGGCTTCCTGCACGATGTGGTGGAAGACACCGAGGTGACGCCGGAGGAGATCGCGGCCCATTTTGGATCCGAGGTGCGGGGCCTGGTGGAGGGGGTCACCAAGCTGGGGGGCATCCACTTCACCAACCAGACCGAAGCCCAGGCGGAGAACCTGCGCAAGATGTTCCTGGCGATGGCCAGCGACATCCGCGTCGTGCTGGTGAAACTGGCGGACCGGCTGCACAACATGCGCACCCTGGGGGCGCTGCGGCTGGAGAAACAGCAGCGCATCGCCCGCGAAACACGGGATATCTATGCACCGCTGGCGAATCGGCTCGGCATCGGACGCTTCAAATGGGAACTGGAGGATCTGGCCTTCAAGATCCTCGAACCGGAGGCCTTCCGCGAGATCCAGCAGCAGGTGGCCAGCAAGCGCAGCGATCGTGAGAGCCGCCTGGGCGTCACGGTGCAGCTGCTGCGCGACCGGTTGCGGGCCGTGGGTCTGGAGGCCTGTGAGGTCACCGGTCGCCCGAAGCACCTCTATGGCATCTGGAGCAAGATGCAGCGCCAGCAGAAGGCCTTCCACGAGATCTACGACGTGGCGGCGGTGCGCATTCTCTGCCCCTCCCTGGAGGGCTGCTACCGGGCTCTGGCGGTGGTGCACGACACCTTCCGGCCGATTCCGGGCCGGTTCAAGGATTACATCGGCCTGCCCAAGCCCAACGGCTATCAGTCGTTGCATACGGCGGTGATCGGCCGGCATCGCCCGATTGAGGTGCAGATCCGCACCCGCGAGATGCATCAGGTGGCCGAATACGGGATCGCCGCCCACTGGAAATACAAAGAGGGTGGATCGCCGGCCGACAGCGACACCGAGCGCTTCAACTGGCTGCGGCAGCTGGTGGATTGGCAGAAGGATGATGGCGGTGGCGACAGCAGCGATTTCCTGGCCTCGATCAAGGAAGACCTGTTTGATGAAGAGGTGTTTGTGTTCACCCCCAAGGGTGATGTGGTGGGGTTGCGCAAGGGTTCCACGGCGGTGGATTTTGCCTATCGCATTCACTCGGAGGTGGGTAATCACTGCCAGGGGGTGCGGATCAATGATCGGCTCGCACCCCTGGCCACACCGCTGCAGAACGGTGATTTCGTGCAGGTGATCACCGCCAAGTCGGCCCATCCCAGCCTCGACTGGCTCAACTTCGTCGCCACGCCCACCGCCCGCAATCGCATCCGCGCCTGGTATAAGAAGAGCCACCGCGATGAGAACATCCAGCGCGGCACGGCGATGCTGGAGCGCGAACTCGGCCGCGACGGATTCGATACCTTGCTGCGCGGCGAGGCGCTGGCCCGGGTGGCGCGCCGCTGCAATCTGATCGGCAGTGAGGATCTGCTGGCCAGCCTCGGATTCGGTGGGGTGACGCTGCAGCAGGTGGTGAACCGCCTGCGCGAGGAGATCCGCCTGGCTTCAGCGGCCGCGGCGCCGGTGCTCAGCAACGAGCAGGTGGCGGCCGGAGTGGTAGCGGCGGCACCGGCCACACCGCTCCATCCCAGTGCCGGCAGTCCGATCCTGGGGGTGGAGGGACTGGAATACCGCATGGGCGGCTGTTGCTGTCCCCTGCCCGGCGAGCCGATCGTCGGTTCGGTGGCTCTGGGGAACCACGGCATCACGATTCACCGCCAGGACTGCAGCAACGTCAGCCAGACACCGGTGGAACGGCGCCTGCCGGTGCACTGGAACGCCGGTCTCGAGGCACCGCAGCGTCGCTATCCGGTGCGGCTGCGCATCGAGGTGCTCGATCGGGTGGGGGTGCTCAAGGACATCCTCACCCGCCTGTCCGATCACCGCATCAATGTCAGCGATGCCCGCGTGCGCACCATTCCGGGGCGACCGGCCCGCATCGATCTGCGGGTGGAACTCAGCGGCGCCGGCCAGCTGCAGGGCACCCTGGCCCAGATCCGCTCGATGGCGGATGTGCTCGACATCGCCCGCACCGGCATCGGCTGAGCCCCTGGACCGTCTCCACCGCCCACCCTTACACCACCTCCCGGGGGAGAGCCTGCGGCATGGCGAGCGCCTTCTCCCGCAGGATCAGGGCTATCAGCCCCCGCAGGCCATGCAGGAGCCGGCTCCGGCCTGCCACGATCCGGGCCGGCGAGCCAGCCAGGCCCGCGCTTCATGTCGCCGACAGCGGGCAGCAGCGCGCGGGGCCGCCATGGTGGCCGGCCTGCGGCTGGGAGTGGCGGCAGCACCGGCCGCAGCGCTGGCGAGTGCCAGGCCGCCGCTGCGGCTGGGGGTGCTGGATGGATCGCCCCCCTGTTCCGACCAGAGCCGGCCGGGGCATTGGCAGGGGCTGGCGGTGGATCTCTGGCGGGAGGTGGCCGGCCGCGAAGGACTGGCCTATGTGATGCAGCCTTACACCACCGCCAGCGCCCTGCTGGAGGCCAGTCGCAACGATGCGATCGATATGGGGGTGGGCTGCCTGACGCTCTCGGCCGAGCGGCTGGGGCGCTACCGCTTCAGCCTGCCGTTCCAGGAATCGGGGCTGGCGCTGCTGATGCGCCGCAACCGCCTCGCGGCCGGCGCCTCCCTGGGGCGGGCGCTGCTCAATCCGCAGCTGCTGCGCGTTCTGGCCCTGTATCTGGCGGCGATTGCACTGCTCAGCTGGCTGGTGTGGCACTGGGAGCACCGCAACCGCAGCGCGACGGATCAGACCGGGACCGGAGCGACCGGAGAGGCGAGCGGGCCAGCGAGGCGGCGGGAGGCCTTGCGCAGCTACGCGCTGGTGTTCCAGGTGCTGGCCACCGGACCGGGCACCAATGTGATCGTGAACCGCACCCGCGGCCATGGGCTGATCCTGCTCAGCTGGCTGGTGCGGATCATCGGCGCCTCGATGATCGTGAGCACGATCACCCTCGATGTGCTGCAGCAGCAGCCGGCCGCCGGCGTCCTGCCGCGCAGCCTCGATGATCTGGCCGGCCTGCGGGTGGCGGCGCGACCGGGCAGCGTCAGCGAACAACGCCTGCAGGAGCCGCCGCTGCGGGGTCGGGTGCAGCTGGTGCCGCTGACCACACTGAACCAGGCGACGACGCTGCTGCTGGAGCGGCGCGCCGATGCGGTGCTGGCGGATGAACAGCAGCTTGAGCATGCCCGCAACAGCGCCCCGGCCTGGCAGCGCGGCCGGCTGCAACTGGTGCTGCAGGGCCGCCATCCCGAATCACAGGGGTTCGTCTATTCCTCCCGCCTCGATCCCGCCCTGGCGCTGCGCCTCGATCAGGCGATCAGCACCGTGAAGCGCCAGGGTTCGGAAGCGTCGCCGCCCTCTGCGGGCAGGCACTGAGTAGATCTCCTCAATCGTTCGATCCGGTCAGATCGGCGACCAACGGGGGGTGGGTCGTTGTCCTTGGCTCAGATCCATGTCGCATCCGAGCCGAATCGCATGAGTGCCAGTGCCCTTGCCGCGGCGGCGGTCTCCCCCTCTGCCGACGCTCCGGTGTCAGCACCGCCTGCCGCTTCCACCTCGCCCCTCACCGCCATGGCCCTGCCCACCCATGCGGCCTTCGCTGCCATCGCACTGGCAGCCGTCTCCTGGGACGGAATGCTGTCGATGGCGGGCTCCCGCGCCCTGCGCCATGCGCTGGATTACCGCGAGCCCTACCGCCACCTCGGCGATGCCGCGATGGTGGAACTGATGAATGATCTGCTGGGCCAGCTGCGCCAGAAAGGCGCCCAGCATCTGATGGTGGAGGCGGCCGAGGCGCTCAGTGCGCCGCAGCGGGCCACCGCCTATGCCGTGGCCGCCGAGATCATGCGCTCCGACGGCCCGCTCCAGGATGACGAGCGCAATATCCTCACCAACCTGGCCGGCACCCTCGAGCTGGAGCTGGCCTTCACCGACCGGGTGCAGGGGGTGATGGATCTGCTGCATGCCGATGTGCTGACCGCCCCGGCCGACTGATCGCTGCAGCTGGTGCCGCCGTGATCGCGGCTCTGCGCTCTGTGACGAAGCCAGGCCGGCTGGGGCTCGCGGACGCATCATGCGCCTGCTACGGGTTCTCCCCCCACTGCCATGACCGCCATCTCCCTGTGCGAGGCCGCGCGCTGGAGTCAGGGGTTGCCACATCAGCAGCAGGCCTGGAGCTGGCTGCAGCAGCAGCTGACACCGGAGCAGCTGGCGGGCTTTGCCGAACGGTTCCGCGCCACTCCAGCTCCGGAGCCGGAGCCACCGCTGCTGACCGCCAGTCAGTGCCAGGTGGTATTCGGCCGCGCCATCAGCCCCGAGCAGCTGGCCGATCTCAATGCCTGCCTGCAGCGCTTTGAGATCGACACCCCGGCACGGATCGGCCATTTCCTGGCCCAGATCGCCCATGAAAGCGGCGGGCTGCGCTGGCTCCAGGAGCTGGCCGACGGCCGCGACTACGAGGGGCGCCGTGATCTGGGCAACACGCAGCCCGGCGACGGCCCCCGGTTCAAGGGGGCGGGGGCGATCCAGCTCACCGGTCGGGCGAACTACGAACGCTTCAGCGTGTTTCTCGGCGATCCGGGCGTGATGGAGGGCTGTGGCTATGTGGCCCAGCGCTACCCGTTCACCTCCGCCGGTTTCTGGTGGCACAGCAATGGCCTCAATGCCGAGGTGGATCGCGGTGCCAGCTGCCGCCGCATCTCGCGGCTGGTGAACGGCCTTGATCCGGCCCGCGGTCTGGCCGAGCGGGAGGCTTTCCACGCCAGGGCCTGTGCTGTGGTTGGGGCCGCGTTGCCTGCAGCAGGCCTCGGTACTGCGGCAACAGGGGATCACGGCATGGAGCCCGATCCGGCTGCAGCCTCGGTCGCAGCACCTGTCGCCAGCCCCAGTGCCGCCACCACGACACCGCGCAGCCGCGTACTGACGGTGCCCTATTTCTCCCAGCTCGATTCGAGCACCGATCAGGGGGCGCGCATGTGCTTCAGTTCCAGTTGCGCCATGCTCGTGGCCACCCTGAAGCCCGAGGCACTGCCCGGTGGCGATGATGCCTATCTGGCGATCGTGAACCGCTACGGCGATACCACCAGCGCTGAGGCTCAGATCCAGGCTCTGGCCAGTCTCGGCATCACCGCCCGCTTCGAGAGCCGCGCCGATTTCAGCCAGATCGAACGCCAGATCGATCGCGGCGTCCCGGTGCCCTGCGGCTTCATCCACAAGGGTCCGGTGGAGGCGCCCCATGGCGGTGGCCACTGGCTGTGCGTGGTGGGTTATGACGAGCGCGGCCTGATCGTGCACGATCCCAATGGTGATCTCGATCTGATCGCCGGTGTCTATGGCCATCGCCATGGCCGATCGCTGCACTACAGCCGCCGCAACTTCGGCCGCCGCTGGATGGTGGATGGCAGCCGCGCCAACGCCTATGCGCCGGGCCACGGCTGGGCGGTGATCGCGGAGCCGGTTGTGGCTTGAGCCGAATGCCGGGCCTCAAGGAAGCGTTCAGGCCGCCTCGCCCTTGATGCCGCGACGCATGGTTCTGGACCTTTCGAGCTGCCCATCAGGTTCCATCAGGAAGAACACTCAAGGGGAGGGCGACATAAAAGGTGTACAGCTCAGATTTCGTGCTGCCTGTAGGGCCGAACGCAGTGACGGAAGCCTGGTGCTCACCCCTGCCCATGAAGAGGATGTCATTCATGGAGATCGGAATCGAAAAGAAACCCGCTCCGCCTTTTCTGGAAACGTTACCCGTCAGTGTTCTGTTTTGATTGGTGACGGAATTGAAGGTGACGCTGACGGTTTTTGCGCCTGAGGTTAAGCCATCAAAGGAAGGCTTCGGGCAGCCGATGCCGGTGCCGATTGCATTCTTGCAGGCCAGTGTATCTCGGTAGAGCTGTGAGGACGGATCCAGATATCTGATGGGGTCGCCTGTGAGCAGGCCGGTTATCTTTTCGATCGTAATTGCATTCGGTGATGTTCCGGCATTGCTGGGGCCGATCGAGAAGTTGCTGATCGCCGGAATGGTGGTGTTGGAGTTGCCGGTGCTCCCGCTGGCATCCGGGTCGTCGATGTCCGGCCCCTCGGCAAGCACAACGCCGTTGGCCACGATGATGCCGGGAATGTCAGAGAGAATGCGCCTGGCATTCTTGTAGTTGGAGCGCGTGAGCTCAATGCCCTCTCGCGAGAAGGTGTCGCGGATGAGTTGCTTCAGTGGTAGGCCTGCTGCAGACTTCCTGATCCGGGTCTCCAGCTCCTTCACCTCTCTCGTCTCTCGGGGGGTCAGCATGATGATTTTGCGATATTTCTTACCCTAGTTCTCTAGTGTTGGCGCGTCAAGCCTGACCGGACTACAACCACCGCATGCCAGCACGCCACTCCGCCCGCGCGCCTGAGCGCAGCGGCAACTATGCCTCCGCCTGAATTCCGCCGCCCTGCGGTCACGGCTCAGGCGGCCCGCGGTCCGCGCCGAGGCTGGCGTCGCCTGCCGGCGCGGCTGCGCAGCCTGGCGCCACTGCTGCCTGGTGGGCTCAGCCTCTATCTGGGGCTCAAGGGGCTGCATCCGGCCCTGCCCGGCTGGCCCTGTCCGCTGCGCAGCCTCACCGGGATTCCCTGTCCCACCTGTTTCCTCACCCGCTCCACCGCCGCCGCCCTGAGCGGTCGTCTGGAGGAGGCGCTGCAGCTGCATGCCTTCGGGCCGGTGGTCGCAGCGGGCCTGCTGGCCTGGTCGCTGCTGGCCCTGCGCCATCGCCGGCTGCTGCCGATCACGATCCGGGGCCCAGAGCTGGCCTGCTTCTGCCTGGCACTGCTGGCCTACTGGCTGGCGCGCCTGCTGCTGCAGTTCGGCTTCGGGGTGGCGGCTTTCCCCCCGAGCGCCTGAGGATCACCAGCCCGGATGGTGGCCCTTGCCGCTCAACGCAGCACGCCCTGGCGATAGGCGCCGTTCTGGATATAGAAGGTGGCCACTGGTAGCGCCACCAGAATGCCGATGAAACAGGTGCAGACCGTCGTCACTGAAACACAGAGGAACGCCAGCAGCTGCAGGCCGATGAAGGTGAAGCCACGCTCCGATCCATACACGGCTTGAAAGGAGTCGAGGAAGGCCTTGATCACACTGTCCTCGCTGTTGAAGATGCGATTCACGTACACGGGGATCGTCATCGCGCTGACGATCCCCGGGAGAAGGCAGAGGAGCAGCCCGAGCAGGAAGGCAAAGGTGAATAAAAAGCCTGCCAGGAGATAGCGCAGTGGCCGGCGGAACAGCGTGGCCATGGCTCGCTCGACGCCGTTTTTTTCTCCTGTCTCATAATACATGGCCGGCACGGCCATCATCAGAATCGCCACCATGCTGCTGGCGGCCAGGAATGGTAACTGCGCCAGATAGCTCATGCCGGAAACCAGATAGGACAGCTCTCCTGGCGTGGAGGTGCTGTATAGGTTCAGGGGGATCGCCAGGATCAGAAAGACCACAAAGGCCGCAACGATGCTCATCAAAGCGAAGCTTATGGTGCCCACCCAGATCAGCAGGAATGTCGGCAGGTGGGCTTCGAACGCCTGCCAGGCGCGGTTGATCGTGGGCTCTTCGTAGGCGATCGGTGCTGCCAAGGCGCTCCTGGAGGCGGCTGGTCAGCCGGATTGTATAGAGATCTCAACCATTGACAACCGGCGGCGCTGACAGCACCCGGATACCCGTCTTCAGCCGGACAGCAGCGCCTCGACGAATTCGAAACTGTTGAATGGCCGCAGATCGCGGATTCCCTCCCCGGCTCCGATGAACCGGATCGGCAGGCCGGCTTCGGAGGCCACCGCCAGGGCGACGCCGCCGCGGGCGCTGCCATCGAGCTTAGTGATCACCACCCCGGTGAGCCCCGCCGCACTGGCGAAGGCCATCGCCTGACGCAGTCCGTTCTGACCCTGGCTCGCATCCAGCACCAGCAGCGATTCCACCACCGCCTCAGGCGCCAGTTTGTCGACGATGCGCCGCACCTTGGCCAGTTCCTCCATCAGGTTGTGTTTTGTCTGCAACCGCCCGGCCGTGTCGACCAGCACCAGCTCGGTGTCGCGGGAGCGGGCGGCGCTGATCGCGTCGTAGACCACGGCGGCCGGATCGGCATTGGGGCTGGTATTGGCGATCACCGGCACCGCGCTGCGCTCGCCCCAGACGCTCACCTGTTGCACCGCAGCGGCGCGGAACGTATCGGCGGCGGCAATCAGGCAGCTGTAACCGCTGCGCACCGCCAGGTTCGCCAGCTTGCCGAGGGTGGTGGTCTTGCCGACGCCGTTGACACCGACCATCAGCCAGATATTGAGGCGATCGCGCTGGGGTGCCAGCAGCGGGGTCTCACTGGCGCGGATCGGCGCCTCCAGCAACTCGCGCAGCTGCTGTTTGAGGAAGCGCAGCCCCTCGGCCGGCTCCACCACCTCCTGGTTCAGCCGGCGCCGCAGGGCCTCCAGCACCTGATCGGTCGCCTGCACCCCCACATCGGCCCGCAGCAGCGTCGTTTCCAGATCGTCGAGCACCTCGGGGGTGAGGGGGTCATCGCCGAGGTTCTCCAGCAGCTGGCTGACGAAATTGCGGCGCGTCTTCTCCAGGCCGCGGCGCAGTCGGCCCAGCCAGTCGATCTCCTCCAGCGAAATCTCATCCACGCTGCGGCCCTGGGCCGCCAGCACCTCCGCCGACCAGGTGAAGGTGTCATCGAAGGCGCCGAGCTGTGGTTCGGCCTGCTCCGCCTGGATCGCCGCCTCGGCGCTGCTGCTTGTCTCGGCGCTGCCGCTGGGCGCCGCTGGGGCGGCCGGGGTGGCGATCTCCAGCGGGGCTGCCGTGATCTCCTGCAGCCGTTCCTGGCGCCGCTGCGCTGCGATCTCCAGCAACGACAGCCCAGCGCTGGCCCCGGCTGCAGCCTCTGGAGCCGTCTCCTCGCCCGCGGTTGCATCCATGGCGGCAGAGCCGCCCAGCGACGCAGGTTCCGTCAGTGACTCCGCCGATCCGGAATCGTCCGATCCGAAACTGCCTGAGCCGAAACCTTCCGATTCGGAGCCGCCAGATCCTGCACCGTCCGGGACGGACCCGTCAGAGACGGACCCGCCAGGGACGGCGCCCTCTGGCGCGGAAGCCTCAGCCATGCCGGCCTCAGCCACCGGGATCTGCCCCACGGCAGGCCCCGGGGCATCAGGCAATGGCTCGCCGGATGCTGTCTCCCCCTCCAGCGGCCGCGCTGCCCCGACGCCAGCCACCGTCCCTTCGGGGGCAGCTGGGGCTGCGGTCGGTTGTGCTGCCACCGGCGGGGCAGCGCCCTGGGCCTCCTGCTCGGCCCGCAGGCGCGCATAGGCCTGACGGGCCCAATCGAGTGCCGCCTGATCGACGGCCCCGATCGCCGGGGCGCTAGCGGTTTCCACGCCGGCGCTGGCTTCACTTGCCGGGGCCTGCGGAGTGGTGGCCTCAGCTGCAGAGGCGGGTTCGGCGCCCGAGTTGGCCGCGACGCCGTCCGGCGGGGCCTCCGCTCCAGGGGCAGGCGCCGGGCTGGCGGCATCGCTGCTGTCGTCGGCGGCGCCGTCGCTTGCGGCACTGTCGCTTGCAGCGCTGTCGCTCGCCGGCGCGGTGGCCTCAATCTGCCCTTCGGCGGCTGTGCCACCGGCAGCGACCCGCCGGAACCAGTCGAACACCATCGTCGTCAGCCCTCTGCAGTGGTGAAGCGTCGCAGAACGCCGTTGATCATCCGACGCCCCTGTTCATCGCTCCAGCGGTTGGCCAGCTCCACCGCCTCGTTGCAGGCCACCGCCGGCGGCGCCTGGAAGTGCTCCAGGTCGACCACCGCCAGCCGCAGGATGTCGCGGTCGATGCGGGGCAGACGGGTGAGGCGCCATCCCTCCATCACCCGATCGAGCCGTTCATCGATGCTGGCCCGCTCGCGCAGCACGGCCCGGGCCCGTTCGATGGCGCCGTGATGCACGTCCGGCTGGTCGGCCAGCAGCAGCAGCTGCGGTAGCTCCAGGCTCGCCGACAGCCGGTTGAGGGCCTGCTCGGCCTGGGTGAGGCCATCCTGGAGGTGCTGACGCACACGCGGCATCTGGGCTTCGCCGTCCTGCTGCAGTTCGCTGTCGAGCAGTTCCTGTTGCGCCTGCTGCAGTTCACCGGCAGCTCGATCCAGCACTTCGCGCAGGTGTTGCCCCAGGCTGGTGAGCGCCTGCCGCAGCAGTGACTCCAGGCTGGTGGCGGCGAGGCGGCCATCGGTGCCGGGGGCACTGCGGTCGCGATCGCTCACCTGGGCGAGCATCAGCAGGGCGAGTTCGCGGGCAAGGGTGGGACTCTGCATCAGGAGAGCTGTGGGGCGCGCAGCTGGGCCAGCAGGCTGGAGAAGCTGCGATTGGAGGTGTTGGTTTCGCGCTCGTCGGGACTGACGATGCCGGCCGAAATGATCGTGCGGAAAGCCTCTTCGACACTGAGGTCGATGTCGCGCACCGCACTTTCAGGTACCACGGCATACCAGCCGGTGGTGGGATTGGGGGCGGTGGGGATGAAAACACTCAGCATCGTCTGCTCGAAATCGGCCTGCACCGCCGATCCGATCGCGCCGGTGACGAACCCGAGTGCGTAGAGACCTTCGCGGGGATATTCGAGCAGCACCACCCGCCGGAAACGGTTGGCATTGCCCTGCAGGAACGTTTCCAGAAGCTGCTTGAGCGTCTTGTAGACGGAGCCGGCCAGCGGGATGCGCAGCAGCGTGCCCTCACCGAATTCCAGCAGCCAGCGGCCGACGATGTTGCGGGCCATCAGCCCGATCAACAGGATCCCCAGCAGGGGAACCAGCAGCCCCAGACCGAGGTTGATCAGCTCCTGCAACAACGGGTTGAGCGTGTTGAAGGGGTTGAACTGCTTGGGAATCGAGGTGAGAAACGCCAGCACGAAGCGGCTGACCGTGGTCGCCAGCCAGATGGTGGTGGCCAGCGGGATCACCACCAGCAGACCGGCGATCAGATCGTTCTTCAGATCCTGCTGGAGACGGTTGCCCAGCGGTTGATCAGTGCGGGAACTGGGGGGAACCAATGGGTGCGAGGGGTGGACCAGCGTGAGATCACGGAACGCTAACCACCCGGCGTGGGCGCGGCCGGATCCGGTATCGGGCAGGGTGGAAAGGGGATGGCGAACGGAGCCGGCGGCGGTTCAGAGAACGCTGCCGAGGCAGAGGATCGTGAAGGCCACGATCAGCACAATGGCACCACCGGTGCTGGCGTAGCGCCGCTGACCGAGGGTGATACGCGCGGTCTGCTCAGCCTGCTTCACCTGGGACTCGAACTGCTTGAGCTGGCGATCGACGAGGGCGCGGGCCGACTGCAGTTTCTGGTCCTGGGTGGCCGCCGCCGGGATCTGGCCGGCGGCTTCGGCCTGGCTGATCAGCTGGCGCAGCAGGGCCGGATCCTTGCTCTGCTTACGGGCCATCTCCAGCTGTCCCTTCTTGGCGGCCAGCTGCTGATCGGTCTGCTCCTGCAGCAGCTGATCGCCGCTGAAGGCCACCGGCAGGGAGGCGGTGAGCAGCACGGCCAGCAGACCGCTGATGATGCAGACGGTCCAGAGCAGCGGTGTGCGCGACTCCGAGCGATCCTCCAGCCGCGAGGACAGATACATCAGCACCAGACCCAGCAGCGCCATCGGAGCCTGGGCGACCAGTCGCTCCACCACCAGCTGGCGGAACGGCTCCTCCCCCCAGTCCCACAGGGGAAGCACGGCGGCCATCTGCAGGAGCAGCAGCACCACCAGGGTGATGCCCATCCAGCGCAGTAGCGGACTGAAACGGGTGGGGGAGGCAGCGACCACCGGCGTGGATGCAATCGGAATCGGGAACTTTACGCATCGATGACGGCGTCGCCCCTGTCCCCTGCGGCCGCCGCCGCCCTGGCGCTGGCCCTGAAACAGGAGGCCGGCCGGCTTGGCTTCGATCCGGTGGGGCTGGCGGCGGCCGCCGGCAGTCCACGTCTGCAGCTGCGCAGCGCCGCCCTGGAGCGCTGGCTGGCCGCCGGTCATCAGGCCGGCATGGGCTGGATGGAGGATCCGCGTCGCCGCCGGTTGGAACAGCTGCTGCCGGAGGTGCGCAGCGTGCTGGCGGTGGCCTTGCCTTATTACGTGAAGCGCGATGACGTGGACGTGAAGCGCGGCGACCCCGCAGCGGCGATCCCCCCCGACGAGGCGGGGACCGCCCGGGCGCAACCCGATCCCTCAGGGGCGTCCGGCGTCAGCGGGCGGGCGGGCGTCAGCCTGCGCGTCGCCCGCTACGGCTGGGGACGGGACTACCACCGGGTGATCGATCGCCGCCTGCGACAGCTGGGCCGCTGGCTGGAGGCGCAGGTGCCGTCGCTGCGCTGGCGCGCCTGCGTCGACAGCGCACCGCTGCTGGAGAAGGCCTGGGCGGAGGAGGCCGGCCTGGGCTGGATCGGCAAGAACGGCAACCTGATCCATCGACGCCGCGGCTCCTGGCTGCTGCTCGGCCATCTGCTCACCAGCCTCGAGCTGCCTGCCGACAGGCCGGCCGAGGCCAGCTGCGGTGCCTGCAGTCGCTGCCTGGACGCCTGCCCCACCGGCGCCCTGCCGGAACCCTTTGTGGTCGATGCCCGCCGCTGCATCGCCTATCACACGATCGAGAACCGCGATCCGGAGCTGCCGCAGGCGGTGGCCGCGCAGCTGCACGGCTGGGTGGCGGGCTGTGACATCTGTCAGGAGGTCTGCCCCTGGAATGGGCCCGATCTCGAGAGTTCCACCGACCCCGATCTGCAGCCCAGGCCCTGGCTGCTGGATCTGCAGGGGCCCGAGGCCCTCCGCTGGAGCGAGGCCGACTGGGACGAGCGCCTGCGGGCCTCCGCCCTGCGGCGCATCCGCCCCTGGATGTGGCGCCGCAACATCCGCACCGCTCTGGGGCTCCCCGGCACCGGTCACTAGGGTGGGCTGACTCGGTTGAGATGACGTGGTCCGGCGCCGTTGGCAGATGTTCCACGCGATGGCTCTGGCGACCGGACTGCTCTTCGGCAGCGTCACCCCGGCACAGGCGCTGGTGCCCTATGTGTACGTGCCGCCCCAGCCGCTGCTGGAGGGCACGGCCCTCGCCTCGATGACCCTGGCGATCCGGTTGCTGCGGCTCGGTCAGACCGAGGAGGCCGCCCGGCTGGCGGAACTGACGGTGCAGCTGCAGCCGGATGACGCGCGCAGCTGGCTGTTGCTGGCTGAAACCCAGCGGCAACAGAACCTTGCCAAGGCCATTGATGCCCTGCAGCAGGCCAAGCGCCTCGATCCCGCCAATCCGGATATCTGGTTCACGGAAGGCTCGCTGGCGTTGCGCAATGGCAAACCGGCGGAGGCTCTCCAGTTGCTGCGCCGCGGCCTGGAGCTCGATGGCCGTAACTCCGGCGCCTATTTCGATCTCGGCAACGCCAACCTGCTGCTCGGCGACAGCCGCGCCGCCCTGATCGCCTTCCAGCGGGCCTCGGATCTGCGCGGCGATTTCTGGGAGGCGATCAACAATCAGGGCCTGGTGCTCTACGAAGACGGCCGCATCGCCGAGGCGATCCAGCGCTGGCGCCGCGTCCTGAAGATCAAGCCCGACGTCGCCGAGACCTCTCTGGCTCTGGCGGCGGCGCTCTACGCCCAGGCAGGGGAGCGTCGCAGCGAAGCCTTCC
Source organism: Cyanobium sp. (assembly GCA_046075505.1). GTDB lineage: Bacteria > Cyanobacteriota > Cyanobacteriia > PCC-6307 > Cyanobiaceae > Cyanobium. The sequence continues at coordinate 22,684 of JBJTQH010000090.1, forward strand.
AGCTGGCGGAGCGGGCCCTGGCGGAGGATCCCAACTACGTGCACGACGCCTTCCAGAAGGAGCAGCTCTGGGGCCCGAAGCTGCGCGCTATCACCACCCGCCTGCTGCAGGAGCCCGACCTGAAGGCGGCGGTGGAACGGGCCACCGCCAATGCCGATGGCCCCAGTCAGGAGGGGGCTGAGGAGGAGCCCTGATCGCACCCGATCCGTCGGGCATGGCCGGCGCTGGAAGCGCGGAGAAACGCGATCTGTAGGCTGAGCCCGTCTCCCGCCCGTACGACAGCAGCACCGGATGGCCGAGGAGCGACCCGGACAACGACCCGACAACGGCAGCGGCGCTGGTCCGCCGGAGCGGATCGAGGCGATCGCCCTGCATCAGGAGATGCAGCGCTCGTATCTCGAATACGCGATGAGCGTCATCGTCGGGCGCGCCCTGCCTGATGTGCGCGATGGTCTCAAGCCGGTGCAGCGCCGCATCCTGTTCGCGATGCATGAGCTCGGGCTCACCCCCGACCGGCCTTACCGCAAGTGCGCCCGCGTCGTCGGTGATGTGCTCGGCAAGTACCACCCCCATGGCGATCAGGCGGTCTACGACGCCCTGGTGCGACTGGTGCAGACCTTCGCCAGCCGCCATCCGCTGCTCGATGGCCACGGCAACTTCGGTTCGGTCGACGACGACCCGCCGGCGGCGATGCGCTACACCGAGACCCGGCTGGCGCCGATCGCCAACGAGGGCCTGCTCGATGAGATCAGCAGCGACACCGTCGATTTCGCGCCCAATTTCGATGGCTCGCAGCAGGAACCCACCGTGCTGCCCGCCCAGCTGCCGTTCCTGCTGCTCAACGGTTGCACCGGCATCGCCGTGGGCATGGCCACCAGCATTCCGCCCCACAACCTCGGCGAGGTGGTCGATGCCCTGATCGCCCTGATCCGCAAGCCCGATCTCAGCGATGAGAAGCTGCTGCAGCTGGTGCCCGGCCCCGATTTCCCCACTGGCGGCGAGGTGCTCACCGGTGCGGGTCTGCGCGACACGTATCTGAGCGGCCGCGGCAGCATCCCGATGCGCGGCGTGGCCCATATCGAGGAGGTGCAGCCCGGCAAGGGCCGCCATCGCCGCGGCGCGGTGGTGATCACCGAGCTGCCGTATCAGCTGAGCAAGGCGGGCTGGATCGAGAAGCTGGCCGAGCAGGTGAATGAGGGCCGCATCAGCGGCATCGCCGACATCCGCGATGAGAGCGACCGCGAAGGCATGCGGATCGTGGTCGAGGTGCGCCGCGACGCCAATGCCGAGACGGTGCTGGCTGAACTGCTGCGCCGCACGGCTCTGCAGAACAACTTCGGGGCGATCCTGCTGGCGCTGGTGAACGGCCAGCCGGTGCAGCTCAGCCTGCGGCGGTTGCTGCAGGAATTCCTCAGCTATCGCGAACTCACCCTGGTGCGCCGCACCAGCCATGCGCTGCATCGCTGTGAGGAACGCCTCGAGGTGGTGCAGGGTCTGATCATCGCCCTCAATGCCTTGCAGGAGGTGATCGCGATGATCACCGCCGCGCCCGATGCCGCCTCAGCCCGGGCCAGCCTGCAGGTGCGGCTGGATCTGAGCGAGCGCCAGGCCGATGCGGTGCTGGCGATGCCGCTGCGGCGGCTCACGGGCCTGGAGCAGGAAGGATTGCGCCGTGAAGCCGGCCAGCTGGAGGAGGAGCGGGGCCGGCTGCGGCACCTGCTCGATGACCGCGACAGCCTGCTCGACACGATGGTGGCCGAGTTGCGTGCCCTCAGGAAGCGCTATGCCACACCGCGGCGCACCCGCCTGGTGGAGGGTGGCGATGCCCTGGTGGCGCAGCGGGCGGCGGCGGTGCGTCCCAATGCCGAGCTGCAACGCCAGCAGGCGCGTGAGGCGCTCGGCAGCGATAGCCGCCTGCTGATCCAGGCCGATGGCATGGTGCGCGTCGTGTCACCGGCACAGCTGGGCCGCCTGCATCTGGCCGAGGCGGCGGATCCGGGTGATCTGCCCGCTCCGGCCCGGTTGATCCTGCCCACCACACCGGCTCCGGCGGTGCTGGCCTTCACCACCGATGGTCGTGTGGCACCGCTGCGCTGGGAGTTCGCCGGCCAGCAACCGGGCAGCCTGGAGCGCTTTCTCCCCGACAGCCTCAGCGATGCCACCGTGGCCCAGGTGCTGCCGCTACCGCGGGGCGAAGGCATCAGCCTCGGGCTGCTGAGCAGCGATGGCCGCTTCAAACGGCTGCCCCTGGAGGAGTTTCTGGAGCTGTCGGGTCGGGCTGCCAGCGTGCTGAAGCGCAAGGAGGGGGTGAGCCTGCAGCGGGTGGTGGTCTGCCGGGAAGGAGAGGAGCTGGTGGTGGCCAGCAGCACCGGCCGCCTGCTGCGCCTGATGGTGGACGACGCCAACCTGCCGGTGATGGGCCGCACCGCCCAGGGACCGATGCTGCTGCGGCTGCTGCCGGATGAACGGATCGTGGGGGCCGCCTGCAGCCGGGCCGAGGGGGCGGTGTTGCTGGTGAGTGCGGCCGGCCGACTGATGCGGTTGCACACCGCCAGCCTGCGCCGCGGCCAGCGCGGTGATCTCGGCCAGATCGCCCTGCGACTGGCGGATCGCCGCGACCGACTGGCGGATCTCTGCAGCGAGGAGGCCGCCCTGATCGGGGTGTGCCTCAGCAGCGAGGGCCGCAGCCTGCGCCTGCAGCGGGACACGCTGCCGCTGGAACAGGCCGGTGACCACGGCCAGGATCTCCCCCTGGCGAGCGGCGATGCCGTGCAGGAACTGGTGCCGCTGATCAGCGGCGACCCCCAGACCTGACGGCGAGGGAGCGGTCCTGAAGCGCCGCGCCCTTCAGGTGTTGCGCCGCCAGAGGTGGCCCTGGCTCATGTGGCCCTGGCTCATCTGGATCGCGCTCGAGCCTCACCACAGCCGACGCCGCTGCCGGCTGGCAGGCGGTCGCGCCAGCAGGCCCGGGGTCGGGGAGCGGGCCAGGAGGCGCGGCCATGGCTGCGGTTCAGGCGCTGCGCCTCAGCTGCCCAGCGCCAGGTACCAACGCACCAACGCCAGAACCTGGCCGGCCGGGCCCTGGCCGCTCAGCCATTCGCCGAGCAGTGCCGCGGCGAAACCCAGCATCGCCACCCGGCCGTTGATGCGTTCCACCGCCGCCAGGGCGCTGGTGTTCCAGGGGCGACGGGTGGTCAGCCCCTCCCCGAACTTCTCCAGCGGTTCGAACTGAAACGAGGGATCGGGCATCGGAGCGCGGCGGCAACCGCAGGAGCCTATGGGCCGCGCCAGGCCAGCGGACGCCCCCGGCCAGACACCCCCTCAGCCGGTCCCACACCAGGGGGGATGCGCCCGCGCGGCAACGCCTGCGGATGCACCGCCCGCTGAGGGCCTCGCGCGGTTGCCGCCCGGGGAAGGCCGGCCGCGGCTCCAGGTGGCCACGGCAACCGTTATGCAGGATCGGGTGGTCCGGCTTCGGTCGCCTTGCCGCCCCGGCCGCACTCACCCGAAATGGCGGTAGCCCCCTGCGCCGCCGAGCGGCTCCGGCCAGGGTTCACCGCTGCTCCAGTGCAGGGCACCGGCCGCACCCGCCACCAGCTCGCCGATCCGCTGGCTACCGGGTAAGGCCGCCTGCAACGCCTGGGCCCAGCTGGGCTCCAGGGCCAGCACCAGCTCGAAGTCCTCGCCGCCTCCCAGGCACCAGGCTTCCGCTTCCGGCAGAGTCGCCATCGCCGCATCCAGGGGCAGGTGCTGCCGATCGAGCTGTGCCGCGCAGTCGCTGGCGGCCGCGATTGCCGCTGCCGCTGCCGCCAGACCATCGCTGCTGTCACAGCCGCCCACCCGCCAGGGCACCGTCGTCGGCTGGCTGGCGATCAGGGCCCGCACTGCATCGAAACGGGGCACGGGGCGCTGGTGGGCGGCGATCGCCCGTCGGCTCAGAGCGGGATCCAGTCCCGCCAGGCTGCCCTGCAGCAGCGCCAGCCCCAGGCGGCTCAGGCCATGGGGGCCGGTGCAGATCAGCTGATCCCCCGGTCGGCCGTCGCGGCGGCGGATCGCACCACCGCCGGCGGGCAGCCGCCCCAGAGCCGTGATCGCCAGCAACCGTTGCGCCCCGCCGCTGCAGTCGCCGCCGAGCAGTACGCCGCCATGGTGCTGCAGCGCCTCACTCAGCCCCTGATAGACCCCCTCCACCCAGGACCAGGTCGTCTGTGCCGGTGCCACCAGGCCCACGGTGATGCCCAGCACCTCGGTGGCACCCATCGCCGCCAGATCGGAGAGGTTGGCCGCCGCCGCCCGCCAGCCCACATCAGCGGCGGCGGTGGTGCGGTCGCTGAAGTGAAGACCCTCCACCAGCACATCGGTGTTGACCACCAGGCTGACAGCGGCGTCAACCGACCCTGGCCCAGCCCCGTCGGCCGCCCGCACCGGTGAGGAGGCGGAGCGGGGTGCGACCGCCAGCAGGGCGGCATCATCGTTGAATTGACCGGCCGGGGCGAACGCCGACAGACGCCGGATCAGCTCCCACTCCCCCAGATCGGCCAGGCACTCGCGGGGCGGCCCCGCCTCAGGAAGGTGCTCCTGGAACGGGACCACATCAGGCGTGGGGCCTGAGGTTCTCCGCCCCCTCGATCACACGCACCGACAGGATGCGGTCGTCGACCCCGAGCTCTTCGAGCACATCAAAGCCATCGACCACATAGCCGAAGGCAGCATTGCGACCATCGACCAGGTTGAGGCCGGCCGGGGTGAGTTCGGCCTCGTAGAGGAAGAAGAAGAACTGCGACGATCCGTCGTCGAGATGGTCATCGGAGTGGGCCCAGCCCAGGGTGCCGTAGGTGGCGAAGGGCAGCACCGGTTCGGCCTTGTAACGGCCCACATCCTCAAAGGTTTCGTTGTAGAGCGGTGCCGCATCTCCGACGATGCGGATCTCCAGCGGCACATGCCGCTCCTGGCCGGTCTTCGGATCCACGTAGCCCACGGCATCACCCTTGGGATCGCCGCTCTGGAGCACGTAGAAGTCCTCGGCCCGGGTGAAGGGCAGGTCGTCGTAGAACTTGCGCTGGGCCAGATCCACGAAGGCACCGGCCGTCAGCGGTGCGTTGTAACCATCGGCCACGGCGGTGAGATCGCCCTTGCTGGTGCTGATCGTCAGGGTGGCCCGGCCCAGCAGCCGCGGCAGGGCATCGAATTCGGAGGGGATGGCGAAGGGGAACTCGCCCACCAGCAGCGCCTCGGCGGCGCCGATGCTGGAGAGGGCGCTGCGGCGTGCGGCCAGGAAGCCGTCGCGATCGCGGCCATCGGCGGCGGCGGCCACCTGCTCCAGCTGGCCCTGCAGCTGCTCCAGCAGGGCGGTGGCCTGGGGCAGATCGCTGCTGCTGAACAGCTGCAGGATCGCGTCGCGCTGGGTCGTGAGTTGCGACTGGCAGCGGCCCACCGTGGCGCTCAGCGGCTTCCAGCGCTTGGCGCGCAGATCATCGCTGGTGCTTTCCAGCAAACGCTGCAGACCCTGCAGCGGCGGGGCCTGAATCGGCAGAGCATTGCGCAGGATCGCGTCCGGATCCTTCACGGCGTTCCCCTGGGGCAGGGCGGCCCGGGCGGGTGCGCCCGGCAGCAGCCAGAGCAGGGCGGTGAGGCACAGGCTGAGGCCGGCCCGGATCCAGCGGGGGGGATGGCAGGGCAGCAGGTCCCGCAGCTGGGAAATCCACCGCTGCGGGGCGCGCTGCAGGACGAGGAGGTCGCTCGCCGCAGCCCGGCGATCCCGCTTGCCGTCCATGCTCTGTTGCCTGCGCCTGGGCGGCGACTCTGGCACAGCCGATCGGACGCTGAGCCGGCGGCGGCTCGCCCGGGAGGAGGGGAAGGTGCGGTAGCCGGACGTACAATCCGCCGATCCGAACCGCCGGAATGATCTCCAGCAACGATTTTCGTACCGGGACCACCATCGAGCTCGATGGTCAGGTCTGGCGGGTCGTCGAGTTTCTGCATGTCAAGCCGGGCAAGGGCTCGGCCTTCGTGCGCACCAAGCTGAAGGCGGTTCAGAGCGGCAACGTCGTCGAGAAAACCTTCCGGGCCGGCGAGACCGTCCCCCAGGCGCTGCTGGAGAAGTCCACCCTGCAGCACACCTACATGGAGGGCGATGATTTCGTGTTCATGGACATGGCCTCCTACGAGGAGACCCGCCTCACCGCCAAGCAGATCGGAGATCAGCGCAAGTACCTCAAGGAGGGCATGGAGGTGAACGTCGTCTCCTGGAACGGCAAGCCTCTGGAGGTGGAACTGCCCAACTCCGTGGTCCTGGAGGTCACCCAGACCGACCCGGGCGTCAAGGGCGACACCGCCACCGGCGGCACCAAGCCCGCCATCGTCGAGACCGGTGCGCAGGTGATGGTGCCCCTGTTCATCTCGATCGGCGAGAAGATCAAGATCGACACCCGCACCGACAGCTATCTGGGCCGCGAGTCCTGAACCGCCATGCAGCTCGATCACGAACAGCTCCGCCAGCTGCTGGCTCTCCTCGGTGAGAGCGATATTCAGGAACTGCGCCTCGAAGGCGATGACTTCCGTCTGGAGGTGCGTCGCAATCTGCCCGGGGTCGCCCCGGTGGCCGTGATGGCAGCTCCGGCCACGGCCGCCCCGTTGCCGGTTGCGGCCGCTCCTGTGGCCCCCTCGGCACCGCCACCGCCGGCCGCTGCCGCCCGCAGCGATCTGCAGGCGATCACGGCACCGATGGTCGGCACCTTCTATCGCTCCCCCGCCCCGGGGGAACCGCCTTTCGTGGAAGTGGGCACCCGCGTCACCCCCGGCCAGCCGGTGTGCATCCTCGAGGCGATGAAGCTGATGAACGAGCTGGAATCGGAAGTCAGCGGCGAAGTGGTGGAAATCCTGGTGGAGAACGGCACCCCGGTGGAATTCGGTCAGGTGCTGATGCGCGTCAAGCCGGCCTGATCGCTATCGCGTCTGCGCCCCAAAACCATCTCCCCGGGGCCGTCCTGCGCTGGGCTGGCGGTTCATTCTGCTGAAGCCAGGCAGCCGGCTTTCCAGCCATCCAGCTCCGCCGGGCAGACCAGGAGAGCCCTGATCTGACCGAACAACCCTGGCTGCGCGACCCCGCTTGAGGGGGTGACACGTCACGGCGAAGGGGGGCACGAGCGATTCGGGAGGTCCGGGGCTGCGATGGCGAGCGCCGCTTCAGCTCCGCGGTCGTCCCAGCCCCAGCTCCAGGGCGGTGCCGATCGCCGCTGCCATGCTCTGCTCACGGGCGATGCCACGGCCGGCGATCGCGAAGGCGGTGCCGTGATCGGGGGAGGTGCGCAGAAACGGCAATCCCAGCGTGGTGTTCACCGCCGCATCGAAGGCCAGCAGCTTCACCGGGATCAGACCCTGATCGTGGTAAAGGGCCAGGTAGCCATCCGGGCCGTGCTCAGCGCCGGCCCAGGCTGCGGCGGCCTCCAGCCAGCAGCTGTCCGGCGGCAGGGGGCCCTCGAGCTGCACCTGCGGATGGCGGTGTCGCCACTGCTCCAGGCAGGCGTTCAACCAGTCGTGCTCCTCGCGGCCCAGGTGTCCGGCTTCACCGGCATGGGGATTGAGGCCGGCCACCACCAGCCGCGGCTGCGGGCGGAAGCGGCGGCAGAACGCCAGCAGCACATCCAGTTTCTGCTGCACCAGGGTGCCGTTGAGGGCCGAGGGCACGGCGGCCAGGGGGATGTGGGTGGTGGCCAGCAGCGTGTTCAGGCGCCAGTGCCCCGATGGAGTCAGGGCGGTGAACAGCATCGAGGCCGCCGCCACGTCGCAGAGTTCGGCCAGCCGCTCGGTCTGGCCCGGGTAGAGGTGACCGGCTGCATGCCAGCTGGCCTTGGCGATCGGGGCGGTCACCAGGGCGTCGCAGCGACCCTCCTGCACCAGGGCGGTGGCGGCGCTCAGCCAGCGGAAGCTGGCCTCACCGGCCGCGGCGTCGCTCGCGCCGGGAGTGACCGGAGCGGGCAGCGGCAGGTCGAGGATCTCGTAGTCGTCCGGATCGACCACGGCGCGGCGGGAGCGCAGCTGGCGATAGGTGTGCTGCAGCCAGTGGCGACATCCCACCAGCACCACCGGCAGGGAGCGCGGCCAGCGGGCCAGGGCGGCCAGGGTCACCTCCGCCCCGATGCCGGCCGGATCTCCCAGGGAGATGGCAATCCGCCCGGCTGTGGGCTTCCATGGGGGCTTCTCTGTGTCCAGGCGGATGCTGCGACTGCTATTGCTGGGTTCCATGGTGCTGGTCCTCGGTGTGGCGTTCCGCAATCAGTGGGTGGAGGTGCACTGGGATCGCTTCTTCCGCGACATCAACCTGCCGTTCCTCGCCGAACCCGAGCCGGTGCGTCAGTTTCAGTTCGACAGGCGCTGAACCTCCGCCAGCCGGATCGCCTGCAGACCCTCCCGATAGGTGGGATAGCGCAGGCTGTAGCCCAGTTGCTCCCGCAGACGGCGGCCGCTGGCGCGACGGTTCTCACTCCAGAAGCTGCGGGCCATCGGGCTGAGGGTGGCCGCGATCGCGGCATAGGACTGCACAGGGGGCAGGGGGCAACCGAGCAGATGGGCCGCATAGCCCAGCATCTCGCTGGATGGGCAGGGGCAGCGGTCGGCCAGGATCAGGGTGTCCGGGCGGTCTGCGGCCGGCAGGGCCAGGCAGTGGAGCAACGCCCCCACGATGTCGTCGACGTGGATGCGGGAGAACACCTGTCCCGGTTTGTGGATGTGGCGGGCGGTGCCCTCGCGCAGGTGGTCGAGGGGGGAGCGGCCCGGTCCGTAGATCGCCGGCAGCCGGAACACCTGCAGGGGCAGGTTCAGCTGCCGCCAGGCCTGCTCGCAGGCCAGCCGCGCGATGCTGCGGGGCAGGCCCGCTCGGGTGGGGCTGTCCTCATCCACCCAGGCCCCGCCGCTGTCGCCATAGACACCGGTGGTGGAGAGGTACCCGACCCATGGTGGTGCCAGTTGCTGCAGGGTGTCCCCCAGGTGCTGCAGCACCGGATCCCGGCCGCTGGCATCGGGAGGAATCGTGACGAGCACGGCGGCGAAGCCCGCCAGCTCGGAGGCGTCGGGCACGACACCGGCCGCCGGATCGAAGCGCAGCCAGCGACAGCCATCGTCGGAGGGCGTCTCGCTGTCCTGGATGTCGCTGCGGCGGGTGAGGGTGACCGGCAGGCCGTTGGCCCGCAGAGCTGCCGCAAAGCGACGACCGCTGTAGCCGCCACCGAGCACCAGCACCGGCCCCGAGACCGGGGGCTTGACACTCCCGGCCAGAGGGGATACACCAGTATCAGCTGGATGGGCTGAGGCGGTCGTCGCTTCCCCTTGGCCCTCCGGGCGGTGGTGCTGCCCGTGCTGCCGCTGCTCCCCCTGCTGGTGTGTCTGATTCGTCATGGCCCTGTTCGCGTTCTCCGGCCGGTTCACAGCTGTCCCCTTCTTTACACCCCGTTCCCCTGCCGCCCCGGCCCCACCGGCATCCGCCCCGCTCGACCGTCGCCCCTGCCCTGGCCATGCCCCCAGCCGTGGTGCTGGGTTCAGCTCCGCTATCGGCGCCTGGGGCCGCTCCTGGTCCCTGGCTCCGGTGCGTCGCCTCGGGCCGCAGCGGCTGGGCAACCCTGGCATCCGGCCGCTGCTGCTGGTGATGGTGCTGTGGCTGCTGGCGATGCTGATCGCCCCCGAGCACCCCTGGGATCAGGAGGCCATCTGCCAGCGCCACAACGGTGTCGCCGCCTGCCGCGTCTGGTGATGGGGCCGTGGATCCCGGGGCGGCTGGGGGATCGCTGTGGCGATCGGGCCGGCCAGCCCGGCGGCGATTCCCGTCCGGTCGCGTTCCGGGCGGCTGCTTCCGGGGCGGCGCGCCTTCCGCTCCGCCGCGCGCCGGTTCCTGCTGCCTGGGCCGGCCGTCGTGCCTCGGCCTGCCAGCTCGTCACGGCGTCCTGCAGCATCAGGGGCTTCTGGGGCGCCGGCGGCCAGGGCACTGCCTGCCGGGTTCAGGTCTGACGGGTTCAGATCTGCCTGGCTCAGGTCTGCTCGGATGGCAGTGGTGGCCGTGCCGGTCTCCTGCCGGCCCGATCGAGGGCTGCGGCGAGCGGGATCACCGCTGCTGTTCCGGCTGCGCATCCGGTCGCTGCGGCCGGCCTCACCGCTGCCAGTCCCGGCACCGCCGGCCGCTGCGGTGAAGCGCTCCGCGCGGTCGGGGCTGTCCTGTTGCGGGGCCGCCCAGGAGAGCAGTCGCTGGGCCAGGGGCCGATCGCCCTCCACCCAGGCCCGTAGGGCCATCGCCCGCCGCGGGTCGTAGAACGTCTGGCTGCGATACCAATGGAACACCTCGCTATCGCCTTTGTCGCCGTTGCAGTGGAGGCAGGCCGGCACACAGTTCTCATCGCTGCTCAGGCCACCGCGGCTGCGGGGAAACACGTGATCGATCGATTCCGAAGGCGCCCCGCAGTACAGGCAGCGGTGATCGGTGAGCGCATGCAGCGTCCGTCGCCATTGGCGCGCGCGCAGCTTGGGACAGAGATCCTCGAGGAAGACACCATCCCTGGCCTGCATGGGCGCTGTGCGGGGGAGTCCACTTTCGCCCCGGTTCCAGGATGGCAATGTGTCGAGGGTTGCACTGGCGCCTTTGGCCGATCCCCTGGTGCAGATGCGGCTCGGACCCTCCGGGCTGATCGAGGTGGTCTGTCCCTTCGATGCGGTCACCTGGGCGCGGCTGCGGGCGTTGCGGCCGCGCGGGCGCTGGCTGCAGCGGCGTCGCTGCTGGGAGTTCCCCCTGGAGGCCTCCGCTGCGTTGGAGCGGGAACTGGGCGGCCGCTTCCCCCTCAGTCCTGAGCTGGCCCGCTGGCAGGCCTGGCTCCGGCAGCCGCTGCCGCCGCTGCCGCCCCACCGCGCCCTGGTGGAGGCCGCCGCCCTGGAGGCACCGCTGCCCGATGGGCGCCGGCTGTTTGCCCATCAGCGGGCGGCGGCCCGCTGGCTGCTGGCCCGCCGCGGGGCGGTGCTCGCCGATGCGATGGGGCTGGGCAAGACGCTCACGGCTCTGGCGGCGGCACGGGCGATGGTGCGGCTCGCCGACTGCCGTCTGGTGGTGCTGGCACCGGCCGGTCTGCATCACCACTGGCGCACGGAGGCCGCGGCCCTGGCCCTGGCGCTGGAGCTGCACAGCTGGGCGCGTCTGCCGGCCGAACTGCCGCCGGCGGGTTGTGTGCTGATCGTCGATGAGGCCCATTTCGCCCAGAACCTGGCGGCAGCGCGCAGCCAGGCCTTTCTGCGCCTGGCTCGCCATCCCCGCCTGCGGGCCATCTGGCTGCTCTCCGGCACCCCGATGAAGAACGGCCGGCCGGTGCAGCTGTTCCCGTTGCTGGCGGCGATCGGCCATCCGCTCGCCCAGGATCAGCGCCTGTTCGAGGAGCGTTACTGCCAGGGCCACTGGCGTGAGCAGGGGGGGCGGCGGCTGTGGTCCTGCCAGGGGGCTTCCCGCCTGGAGGAACTGCAGCGTCTGGTGCGGCCCCTGCTGCTGCATCGCCGCAAGCAGCAGTGTCTCGATCTGCCCCCCAAGATCCGGCAGCTGCATCCGGTGCAGCTGACCCCGGAGCAGGCGCGCGGCTTCGACCATCGCCTCCAGGAGCGGCTCGAGGACTATCGGCGCCGGGCAGCCCGCGGTGAGGTGCGGCGCGACGCCGAAATGCTGGCCCTGTTGACGGCCCTGCGTCAGATCGCCTCCGAGTACAAGCTGCCGGCGGCGGCCTCGCTGCTGGAACCCCTGCTGCAGCAGGGGGAATCCGTGGTGGTGTTCTCCGCCTTCGTCAGCACCGCCCGGCGCCTGCAGGCCCATCTCCACGACGGCGATCAGGCCCTGCTGCTCACCGGTGCCGTGCCGGTGCGGGCACGCCAGGCACTGGTGGATCGCTTTCAGCGCGGGGCCTCGCCGCTACTGATCGCCACCTACGGCACCGCCGCCCTGGGCTACACCCTCCACCGCGCCCGCCATGTGCTGCTGATCGAGCGCCCCTGGACCCCGGGCGACGCGGAGCAGGCGGAGGATCGTTGCCATCGCATCGGTATGGGGGCGGCACTCACCTCTCACTGGCTGCAGCTCGGGGCGGCCGATCAGCTGGTGGATGGCCTGATCGCCAGCAAGGCGACCCAGATCTCCCAGCTGCTCACCCCGGGCGACCGGCAGCGGCACCCCGAGGCGCTGGCGGAACGGGTGCGGCAGCTGCTGGACCGCTGGTAGACGCGAGCCCAGGGAAACAGCGGCGGCGCCAGGAGCAGAAGCGAGACCACGACGGGCCGCGGCGCAGCCGGGCGACGGATCGGGGGCGGTGGCCCGCAGGGCGAGAGTCCACCGGCAGGCGACGGGGTGCAGCAGCAGTCCCGGGATCAGCGGCAGCCTCGATCATCCGGGCACTGCGGCGTTCCGGGCCGGCGGACCTCAGCTCAGCCGCGACAGCTGGCCTGGCGCATCGCCAGCTCGCGCAGCAGCACCCGATCGAGACGCTGGGGTGGAATCGCCCGGGCGAGCACCACGGCCCGGGCGATGTCGCGGCAGGCCGCCGCTTCATCTCCCCGCAGCGAATGCAGCACGAAGCGCTCATTGAGGGGTTGCGGCTGCTTCGGGAAGGCCTCCACCACCTGGTCGCAGCGCTTCAGGGCCGTCTCCAGCTGCTTGAGCTCCACGCGGGTGAGGCAGTTATCGACGCTGAGGCCCCGCTGCGGCAGGGGTTCCTCCGCGCAGCCCACCAGGCCGAGCAGCAGGGGAATGGCCAGGGCGCACAGGCGAGGCCATCGGCGGGAACGATCAGTTGCCGTAGCGATCAACGCGGTTCGGGGCTCCAGTGTCGCCGCTGACGGTGGAGGTTGCGGGCTCCGGCGTGCTGCTGCTCTTGCCATCGGCGGGCAGCCGGCGGACGTAGAGATCACCCAACCAGCGGCCGCAGTCGGGATAGGTGCCGGGGTTGCGCACCACCGCCTCGGTGATCATCACCGCCGCATGCTCCGGGGAGGTGCGGAACAGGCTGGCGCTCTGGCGCTTGATCAGGGCATAGGCGGCACTCCAGCTCACCTCATGGTTGTTGCCGTTGGCGCGCATGAAGCAATACACCTGAGCCCCCTTGCCGCCGGCCCCTTCCGGTTCGGCGCGGGCGGGCAGAGCCGCTGCGGCGGCCAGGCCCAGGGCTGCGGCGAGGGCCGTGGCGCACAGGGGGCGAGAACAACGCAGGCGGAAAGCCATGGAGTGGCAGCGACGGTGGATCCAAACCGCCCCAAGGTATCGATGCCGGCGCGGCTTTCAAGGGGCGGTGCCGCGCCTCCCATCGCGGCCAGAAGCTCAGCCGGGGGGCGGTGCCCCACCGGCCGGCAGCACCAGGCGCACCACCAGCGGCAGCACCAGCAGCACCGTGATCAGCCGCACCGCATGCAGCACCGCCACCGCCGCTCCGACCCCGAATTCAGCCCCCACCAGGCTCATGCCGCTGATTCCTCCCGGTGCCGCTCCCAGCAGAGCCACCACCGGATCGATGCCCAGCAGCCGGCTGCACCACAAGCCCACCACGACACCGCTGAGCACCAGGCAGACGGTGATCAGCAAGGCCGGCCGCCACAGCTGCCGCAGCTCGCTCAGGGCGGCGGCGGTGAGGGCGGTGCCGATCACGGTGCCGATCCCGATCTCCAGGGCGGTGCGGGTGCCGGTGGGCCACTGCGCCACCGGCAGACGGCCGCTCATGCTCACCAACGCGGCCGCCAGCAGGGATCCGGCCAGCGGAGCCGCGGGAATGCCGGTGCGCAGGGCCAGCAGACCGCCGATCAGACCGGTCAGGCCGTAGAGCACCAGGGTCCAGGACAGGGTCATCGGTTCCGGGCGGAGCGATGCCGCCGATCGACTCCAGGCCCGACCAGTGTGCGACCTCTGGCTTCCCGCAGGCGGGGCCACGGGGTTGAGGGCAGCGGCGGCCTGTGTTGTCATGCCAACAGTTGCGATCCCCGTTCATGCCCTCCCCATCGGTGTCGTTCCGCATCAGCCGCCATACCGAAGACCTGGCTGAGACGCTGCATGCCCTCTCGCAGCGACTGGTGGCGATGGAACAGCGTCTCGGATCGGTGGAGGTGCAGCTGGCGGCGCTGCGCAGCACACCCCGGGAGGATGCGGCTGAGGTGGAGCGCCTGGCCCCGATCGCAGACAACATCGAACGGCTGCTGTCCGACTGTCGCCAGCTGCTCGCGGAGCCTGTTGTGATCGATCCGATTGCCGCGGCGCACCCCCACGAGGCTCTGCCGGTTGCCGAGGGCGCCAGCGAGGCTGGAGCCACATTGGTGCCGTTCCCCCAGGCTTCCCCGCCGCCTGAAGGGGAGCTGGCGGAGCCCGGAGAGGCCTGCGCAGCGGATGCCGCTGACCCGGAGGCGGCGGCGGCCTGAGCCCCTGTGGGGCGGCGCATGTATCGCTCAATGCCGGGCAACAGCGCCAGAATGGAAAGAAACTGTCATGGCCTTCCCCCACCGCCCGTCCCCTGAGTCCCGCCATGGCGCCGAGGGGCAGCCGGCGGCACCGCTTCCCGCCCACGCCAGCGCCGCTCCACGCCCGCTTTCGTTGTCTCCTCGCTGCCATCTGCAGGGTGGATCACCGATCGAAGGGGAGCATCAGCTCGAGAAACTGGAGTTTGCGCTGGCGGTGGCACTCACCCGCGGCGATCAGCATCGTTCCCGTCAGCTGCGCGATCAGATTGAAGCCCTCGGTGGCAACTGCGAAGAGCCCGGCACCTGAAACCCGGATCGCCACCGCCTCCCGGGGGGCGGTCCGGCCTTCTCCAGAGGGGGTGCGGCCCACACTGGTGCGCTCCAGCGACCCCAGTTCACGCAGTCACTCTTCAGGGGGGCTGTTCATGCCGTCACTCTTCGGAGGGACCGGGTTCACACCGTCTGCGCCTGACGGCCGTGTTCCCGCGGCCTGGTGGGATCGGGCCCCCGGGCCCCAGGGATCGCAACAGGCTGCCGTGATGCCAGAGCGCCGGCACCCAGGCCTGGGCGTGTCAGCGGTCAGGCTCCGCTGATCACAGCGGCGCACATCAGCATGGCGATGTGCATGGCGGCCGTTGATTGTTTACAATGACCGCGTACTCGCTGTTCACAGCATTCAGCTGCAGCTCCAGCGCTGCGGGATCAGGTTGCGGAACCATGAGGCGGAAACGAATGCAGCGTCGATCCCCACAAGGGTGACGTTGCCATGCGCTCAGTCCATGCATCCGTGGCCCGGCTGCCGCTCTCCTGAAGCGCCAACGCGGCCTGTGCGACACGCTCCATCGTCTCGAGCGTCGTTGTCTGGCGCCTGGCATTTCTAGGGCGCGCTGTGTCTCTGAATCGTCTGCCTGCGGATGTGCTTATTCCATCCATGACTGCCACCATCACCTCTCCAAGGCCCTCCCCCACGCCGCCCGGTCGTCGCCCGCCATTGGTGCAGGCCGAGCCGATTCCCCGCCAGCAGCTGCTCGATCAGGCCAGCGAGCTGTATCAGAAGGCGTCTCAGGCTGCCAGCGATGGTGATGTCGGTGCCTCGGCGCGTCTGATTCTGGAAGCGCTTGCCTGCGAGCGCCGAGCCGGCGGTGTCGGCCCCCAGGTGCTGCAGCTGATCAAACCCCGCGGTTGAGCCAGCGGGGAGTTCGCCTGCGCTGCGGCCCTCCAACCTCCTGGGATCGGATCTTCCGGGATACAGCGATCAGCCTGCGAGGGGCGGCTCCGGATCCGGCGGTTCCTGGCCTGATTCCGGCGCAGTGGCCCCGCTGCGGCTGCGGATCCAGGTGCCATAGGGTTCATGCACGCGCACGACCGCCTGGGCATGAATCGCCGGCAGGTCGTAGGGATGGCGCGCCAGGATCGCTGCCTCGATCGCGTCATAGCGACTGGCGCAGGCTTTGAGCAGCAGGCGGAATTCCGGCTCCTGCTGCAGGTCACCCTGCCAGACATAGACGCTTTCGATCGCACTGATCTGGGCGCAGGCCACGAGTCCCTCCTGCACGAGAGCACGCGCCAGATCAAGCGCCTGCTCACGGCTGGGCAGGGTGGTGAACACAGCGATCAGGGACATGCGTGCGGCCCGGAGCACGGCAGGGGGGAGGCCTGGATTCTCGCCTGGGCCGGTCTGAGGGGATGGCCCTGCGGCAAGAGCCTGGTGTCATCCCGGCCCGGTCTCCTGGGCTTCACCCCGTCGCCATGCTTCGCGGCTGTGGTCATAGGCCTCCAGCAGCGGTTGCATCCATCGGGCGTAGCGGCGGCCCACACCGATCAGATCGGGCCGGATCGCTCCATAGCCGGTGGCGCTGTGGCTGGGATGCAGAGTGGCCGCGCCGCCCCCCGGCGATGGCGATGACGGCAGCGGTGGGCAGGCGGCCGGATCGCAGCCGAGGCCCCGCAGCAGCCGGTTGCGTATCGCTTCCGGATCGCTCACCAGTTCCTCGTACTCCACCACCTGCAGGGGATTGGGCAGCCACTGCGGCCACAGGGCGATGGCGTGATCAGCCAGCGCCAGCCGCCGCCCCAGGGTTGCCTGGTCGTAGCTGTAGGCATGGCCGCTGCTGAACTTCTTGAAGAAGATCGCAACACCCAGATCGAGCGGATCGCGGCGGCAGAGAATCAGCGGCACCTCAGGATGCAGCGCTGCCAGATAGCCAAGATCCCAGAGATTGCCTGGGGCGGTATCGATCAGCCGCTGTGCCGTGGGCTTGGCGGCCGCCTGCAGAGCCTCGCTGTAGCACTCAGCCAGCCGCTCCGGTGTCGCCTGCAGCGCCTGCAGCCGCGCCGCGGGGTCGGCCGCAGCGCCATCGTCTGTGACGCAACCATCGACCAGCTCCAGCAGCCCCCCGAATTCCTCACCGGCGGCGAGCTCCGGATGGCCGCTGATCAGATGTTCCACCAGGCTCTTGCCCGAGCGGGGCAGGCCGCACACCAGCACAGCCGGGCAGGGCCGCGGCGCCACGGCACGTTGATCGGTCTGCAGGGCCTGCCGGCCGTGCCGGTGCCACCACTGCCGAAACTGCTGCGGTCCCCGTTCCGCTGGCGAAGCACGCAGGCTGTGGTGCGTGAGCCTGTTGGCCTCGGCGTAGAAGGTGAAGGCTTCGGCGTCCTGGCCGGCGCCGCTGAGGATGCGGCCCAGCAGAAAGCAGGCAAAGGCGCGCGAACCGGGTGAGGCCGGCGCCCCCGCGGCGATCGCCCGCACTGTGTCCAGGCAGGGATCCACTGGATCGAGGCGTCGGTAGCCGATCAGCCCATGCACGGCAGACAGCAGCGCCGGATCCAGCGCCACGGCCGCCGCAAAGCTGCGTTCGGCCTGCTGATGCAAGCCACAGGCGGCCAGTGCCCGGGCCTGCCGCACCCGCAGCCGCCCATCGGCGGGTGCCCGCGCCACCGCCATCGCATAAGGATGCAGAGCTTCGCTGCTGCGATCCAGCCCCACCAGCGCTTCGGCCTGCACCCGCCAGGATTCGGCGCGATCAGGGGCGAGCGCACTGAGCTGGCGGCTGATCGCCAACGCCAGGGCATACTCCCCCGCATCGAAGGCCTGCCGGCAGGCCAGGATCAGTGCCTGGAGCGATTCGGACATCGACGGGCGTCGAGGGGCTGGGTCATCAGGTGGGGGGCTTGCGGAGCCTGCGGAGTCCAGCGAGAGCCTGGGGACCCACCAGACCGATCAGCAACGTCAGCCACAGGTCGACGGCAAACGGTGTCTGTCGGAGACAGCGCCCTGTCTGGAAGACTCCAGCCCTGCGGCAGCCTGCCAGAAGCGGCAGCCTGCCAGAAAGTGATACGAGGCGCGCACCTTCTGGAACCGTCGCCAGGTCATCGGGGCGCAACGTTTCAGGGCCGGGCCATGCCGGGCCAGCAGGCGATCCATCTCGTCCCCCCAGATCGAGACCGGCCTGTCTGGCCAGGGTGGGGGAGCGCCGCAGCCAGCTGATGCGATTGCCGGCGTCCGTGTGGATCAGGCCCACCGCGGTGCTGCTGGCCACACAACAGTGGTTGTGGTGCAGATCAAGGGAGCGAATCAGGGCGCCCGCCACTTTCCAGGTTCCCCACCGCGTCTGCATCGCTGCCGTACGTCGCATGCAGCGCAGAGCGTCGTAGCGCCGCTGATGGTCCAGCTGGAGGAGATGGGCCTCGTAGCTCAGGCGTCCATCGGCCAGGGGGGATCCGGTGAGCAGCAGCCGTCGTCGCGCTGGTACATGAATTCAAGGCAATCCACATCGGGGCTGGCCGCCTGCACAGCGGCACGGATGTGATCCAGGCCGTTGGGCAGCAGTTCGTCATCGCTGTCCAGCTCGATGATCCAATTCCCCAGTGCGGCCTCAATGGCGGAGTTGCGCGCTGGCCCGTGCCCCTGATTGCTGCGGTGTCGAACCAGGCGGATTCGCGCATCCTGCAGGGCCTCGATAGCCAGGATCGTTCCATCAGAAGAGTGGTCATCCGTGACGACAATTTCAAAGTCATTCCCGTTCTGTTGCAGGCAGCTGCGGAGCGCACGGGTGATGACCCGTTCCCGATTGAAAACGGGTATGCAGATGCTGAATGTTGGTAAGGGATTAGTGGCCGTCACGTCAAGCGACAACCGGCCAGCATTGGGATCCATACCGGTATTTCAGCAGCCGCAGTGCCAGCGGCCGGATCGGAGCGAAAGGCAACATTTCGGTCAGGAGTGGGCGGCCGATGCCGCCAGCCAGTCTGCGGGACAGTGTCTGATGCCCTAGCTTAAACAGAGGGGACTGGCCCTTTTCGAGTAGAATCATTTTGGATCTGTTGATGCGCAGGCCGATTGCCGACAGGGCATGGTCGAGCACCTTGCCAGCTTTTAACGCCGCCTCTCTGGAGGGGCCAAAGAGGCGGAAATCATCTTGAAGGCGAAAGGTATCCGTTCAGGGGCTGGATATAGCGTTTGACCAGGCAGGGGACACTACTCGTAGCGTCCACACGGCTCCTGGAAGGCGGTAATCGCCCCCATCGGGGCCCCCAAAGCACCTGCGTGGTTGAAGTGAAATCATCTT
>JBJTQH010000091.1:0-25871 GCA_046075505.1 Cyanobium sp.
ACCTGAGTGCTGAAGAACGTACATTGAGGAGCCTGAGGATTCTTCTAAGCCCGAAACGGCTGATTGCGTTCCATCCTAACCCGAGACAGCCGCTGGAATCAACTGCACCGCAGCGGATCTGGGTTGCTCAGCAGGCCCTACTTATGATTTTAGTTTCATGAGTCTTGCCCTTCCTTTCGGCATCAGACCTCAAGCCTGGCGTCAGCCCCACGCCCTTCTTTTCCTGGCATCGCTGCTGCTGCCGCTGATTCAACCACGGCCAGCAGAAGCCGCTTTGGTGCTGCAGGTTTCACAGCAAGGGCCCAATGTTGTCGTCCTGGGCAGTGGAACAGTCAACCTGACCGGCCTGCTTACGCCTACAGATGATTCAGCATATTCCAACCTACTCTCTGAAGTAGAGATTTACGCCGGACCCGATGCCTTCGCTAATGGTGATGTCACGTTGTGGTCTGGCCTCAGTGGAGGCAGCCCGACCATCAGCAGTGTGTCAGGCCTAATCGAAACTCCGGATCCCAGCAGCAATGGGGATCTCTTCGGAATTTATATTGACAGTGGCACCCCCCGCCTTGTCCTGCCGAAAAATTACGTCAGCGACAGCAGCCTCTCTGGTAGTTCCATTTTTACTGGCTTAGATCTTGCCAATCTCGGCCTCACTGCCGGCACCGCCACCTGGACCTGGGGCAACGGCGCTAATGCCGACAGCCTCGAGCTTCGCGTCGATGCTCCCGCTCCCGCTTCTGTCCCCGCTCCGCTCCCCATCGCAGGGGCAGCCATCTCCTATCGCTTCAGTCGTCGCCTACGCCGCCGCATCCAGCCCCATGGCCGCGCCAGCAAACCGACCCAATGAACAGATAACAACGGCTTAGCCTTTTTCATTCCCCGATCTCCATCTCAACCCGTCAGCGTCACTCCAAGCCATGGCTGCACCCGTTCTTCAGGACATCATCGTCAACGGCACGACGCTGACGCTTCACTACGACGTCAACCTTTCGTCAACAATACCCAGCAAAAATCGCTTTGTTGTCACTATCAACGGAAGGAAGATCGGCGTAACAGCCGCTTCCCTCGTAAATTCCAACTCAATTCAGCTGACCCTCGCCGAACCGGTGCAGGCGGAGCAAGTCGTCACCCTGAGCTATATCAAACTCAATAGCATATCAGGCTCTGCAAATATCACGGAAGCATCCACTGGTGATACAGCAGCATTTTTTAAAGATAGCGCCGTCATCAATCAGACACCGGGCAGCGCCGTCAATCTGCTGATCACCAGCAACAAAGCGCTTCTGAAGTCTGGCGATACCGCCATCATCACATTCACGTTCTCCGACGTGCCATTGGGCTTTACGGCCAGTGACATCACTGTCGTCGGTGGCCAGCTCACGGGGCTGGCTGTAACAGGAGACATCAAGGTCTACACCGCCACATTCACACCTACACCCAACAGCAACGGCACCGCCACCATCGCCGTCGCTGCGGGCAGCTATACCAATGCCGGTGGCACGAGTGGCAATGCAGGAACATCCCCGGCCATTGGCTACGACACCCTTCCACCAGCACTTCAGATCAGCAGCAATCGATCCGCCTTTAAAGCCGGTGAATCGGCCACGATTACTTTCACATTTACGGAAGTCCCCATTGGCTTCACAGCCGCTGATCTCGTCGTCAGTGGTGGCAGCGTCACCAATCTATTCGTCACAGCCAACAACAAGGTCTACACCGCCACCTTCACCCCTACACCCAACAGCAGCGGCACCGCCTCGATCACCGTGGCTGCTGGGTCCTACACCGATGCCGCCGGCAACCCTGGTGGGGCAGGCACCACACCGGTGCTCGCCTACGACACCCTCGCGCCCACCCTCGTCATCACCAGCAGCAGCGCTGCATTGAGCGTCGGGCAGACCGCCACGATCACTTTCACCTTCTCGGAAGATCCCGGCAACTCCTTCTCTTGGGATGGCACCACCGGTGATGTAACCGTTTCCGGCGGCACGCTTTCGTCCATCTCTGGATCGGGCCTCACCCGCACCGCCACTTTCACCCCCGCCCCCAACAGCAGCGGCACCGCCTCGATCACCGCGGCTGCTGGGTCCTACACCGATGCCGCCGGCAACCCTGGTGGTGCTGGCACCACGCCAGCCCTCACTTAAGCGCCGACCTCTATCAGCCGGCTGGAGTCGCCCCGTGGCCACTCCGGCTGCTTCCTCTGACCAGCGAAGCCCCCCAGGGCCCGCTGGTCTTTTTGTGGCGATGCCAAACCGGCCGATCGCACACCAGGCGTGACCATGCCGCCGCTCGCAACCCGGCCCAGCGGCTGGGGCAACGTCGATACCGCCGCCCGTGCGCCAATCTGTCTGCCATGGCTGACCCCCCGGCGATCTGATGCATCCAACCCCTCCGATCCGGCCAGCACGCTGCAGGCCTGCCCTCCACAGCTGGTTGCAGCGCAGACTCCGGCCTCTGCTCGCCTGGCTGAGCGCACTGCTGCTGGGGTTGATCCACCCTGGGCCGGCCTGGGCGGAGTTCTCTCTGCCGCCGCTGCCCTATGGCGCCGATGCCCTGGAGCCCGCCATCGATGCCACCACGATGACGCTGCATCACGACCGCCATCACGCCGCCTACGTGGCCAACCTCAACGCCCAGATCCGCAACCATCCATCGCTGAACACACTCGACCTCGATGCCCTGCAGCGCCAGATCTCACGCTTCCCGGATGTGGTGCGCAACAACGGTGGCGGCCATTGGAACCACAGCCAGTTCTGGGGCGCCATGGCTCCGGTCGGCCAGGGGGGGAGCCCATCACCGGCCCTGCTGACGGCGATCGAGACCGGCTTCGGATCACTGGAGGCGATGCAGTCGCAGTTCAACCAGGCAGCGGCAGCTCGATTCGGATCGGGCTGGGCCTGGCTGATCCGCAGAGCCGATGGCAGCCTGGCGATCACCAGCACCGCCAATCAGGACAATCCCCTGATGGATCGACCCGGCATCGAGCAGGGCACACCCCTGCTGGGTCTTGATGTCTGGGAACACGCCTATTACCTCCGCTATCAGAACCGCCGAGCGGACTACATCCAATCCTGGTGGTCACTGGTGAACTGGAATACGGTGAACCAGCGCTATAACGATGCCAGCCTTAGCGCCACGCCATGAACCGGTGCCGACCCTGCCACCACTGCGCTCCAGCATCCGAGGCGCTGCAGCACGGCCTCAGGCCAACCTGCTGCGCGGTGAACACAGCAACAAGGCTCACCGGGCAAGCGGGCAAGCGCTCAACTCAGCTGCCTGTTGCGGCCAAGCACCACACAATCTTTGATGCAGTCTTATCATGACGAGCAATCTTCAGGCCATCGGCTTTCTGTTCACCTGGGTGCTCGGCTGGGGAATCGGCGGCTCCCTGATCGATGCCGGCCTGATCCAGGCCGGTGTGTATTCCCTGGAGGGCGGCCAGCTGGGCACCACGGCCACCTTCATCCTCTGGAGCCTGCTCTGGGGTGGCGGTGGCGTCTGGCTGTACAAACGCTGGACTCAGCCCCCCACGCCCGGCACCTGAGCAGCCAGCCGCTACCTGGGCGGTTCTGCAGCCCCTGCGAACCGCCGCAACCGCAGCCACAGCGCCGACCGCCATCCAGCCAGACCGGGCTGGCATCGCGATGCTGGCTGCCGGATCGGCTGTGGCACCATGCAACACCGACGCTCCTGCCGTGCCGCCATGGGGGGTCGCCGTGCCTGAGCTGAAAACCCCGCCGGAGCTGCAGACACGGCCACGCGGGTCGCAGGTGGCTTTCCTTCTGATCGAGGCACTGGATGCCTTGCGTGATGGCCTGCGCCCGTTTGTGATCGCAGTCCTGCAGGAGAAGGAAGGCCCCCGCTGGTTTGAGCATCCACGCGTGCAGCGGATGGTTGCCACGCCGCCTGCATTGCAGGGAGAAGCCCCCTACGGACCGGAAGGCCCTGTGCTGGACCTGGCCCTGCTGCTGAAGCTGATCGGTTCCGATTGCTATTGGTATCGCACTTTCCGCCCGCGCCTGGCGGGCATCAGCCACTGGCAGATCGACAGTCTGCGGGAGCTCCGCAATCGGGTGGCCCATCACGACGGTGAGGATCCCCTGCTCGCCACCGCTGCGCTGGCACTGCCGTACCTGAACACCATGGAGCAACTGCTGCGGGTGATCGGCAGTGATCAGGCCAGCAGCATCACAACGCTGCGTCAGCGGCTGCAGCGCTCACGCCGCCGTGCCATCACCGCACTCATCCTCGGTCGCAGCCCCTGGTCGTTGCTGTTCTGGCTGGTGACCATGGTGCTGGCCGGGAGCAGCGCCTGGCTGGTGCACTACAGCCAATCCCCCCGCATCCACCGGAGCAGGCTGATCATCGGCACGCCCGATCGGCGATTGGAGCGCTACTTTCCCCTGGAGCCCTACCTTGAGGCACGGCTGCGCCCAGCCGGGCTGTGGCAGGCCTTGCGCGGCGACAGAATTGATGTGCGCCTCGAAGCGGCGCGCTCCTACCCGGAAGCGATTGCCCATCTAAGGGAACAACGATGGGATGTTGTGCTCGGTTTCTCACCAGTGGTGTCGATGGAAGCGCTGGCGATGGGCTACAGGCCGGTGGGGCGCATGTTTCCTCAGCAACCGGAATATCGCGCGATCCTATTCACACGCGACGACGCCTCACTGCAAAGCCTGGACGACATCACCTCAACAACCCATATCGCCCTTGGCGATTTCTTTTCGGCCACCAAATACTATGTGCCGATGAGCCTGTTGCGGGGGCGGAGTGCCCGGATTTCTGCTGATCTCTCCACCGCAGAAATCGTCGATCAGGTGCGCAGTGGCAGGGCCGATGTCGGTGCCATGGCCGGCAATCGCCAGCGGTTTCAGGCCCTCAATCCAACCCTGAGAATTCTGACCAGCAGCCCTCCCTTGCCCGCTTCACTGGTGGCGCTCTCGCCGCAGCTGGGGGATCTGGATCGCAATCACCTGCACCACGCTCTGCTCGCTGCTCCCGCGGCGGTCCGTGGTGAGGCTGCCGCCAACTTCGGTCCTGGGCAGGCGCCGGATTATCGCCCCTTCGCCAGACAGGTGGCCGAAGCGCGGGCCTTCAGTGCCTGCCTGCACCACAGCCAGGGGGTGCTGAAGCTGCACTGCCCCAGCTCCGACCGGATCGAAGTGGTGGAAGGGTGGATCGAGGCGATTCGCCCCGACGGCAACCAGATCCAGCTGACCCTGAGGACGGCAGATCACAGGCCGCTCCAGCTCCTGGTCGCCCCCACGCTGTTGGAGCAGAGCGCGGTGTTTCGCGTTCTCCAGGAGCTGCGGGGCCGTGCCATCCGCGTGCGGCTGACATCGCGCAGTCTGGCGGCCCAACCGGTGCTTCTGGAGACGCCCCATCAGCTGGAGATCCTTCCCTGAACTCCGGGCAACCCGGGTGTCCCCCTGCTCGGCCCTGCCCTCCAATCGTGAGGCCGGGCTGATGACCGCCCGGATCCCACCCCGCCCACCATCCCTGACGATCGGCGCTTCAGTCGGGGGCCGGCACAGGGCGGTGGGCACCGGAGGCGGGCCGCGCCCGACCGCTGGCGGCCCAGGCCCGCAGCGCCTCCAGTTGCTCGCGGGCCGTACGGCTGAGGGGCACCACCTGGCTGGCCGCCGTGATCAGATCCGCTTCCAGCAGTTCACGTCCCTCGCCGAAGGCCAGATGCATCGCTTCGATCACGGTCTGCTCCAGCTCGGCGCCGGAAAATCCCTCGGTGCGATCCACCAGCACCTGAAGCGCGATGCTGTGCTGCGGGCGCCGCCGACGCAGCTGCAGATCCAGGATCGCCATCCGTTCACTGCGACTCGGCAACTCGAGCAGAAAGATCTCATCGAAGCGACCCTTGCGCAGCAGTTCCGCCGGCAACCGTTCCACATTGTTGGCGGTGGCCACCACAAAGACCGCGCTGTTCTTCTCCGCCATCCAGGTGAGCACACTGGCCAGCACCCGCTGGCTCGTGCCGCCATCTCCGGCACCGCTGGATCCACCCGGCGCGAAACCGAAGCCTTTGTCGATCTCATCGATCCACAACACGCAGGGGGCCATCGCTTCAGCGCGCTGAATCATCTCGCGGGTGCGCGCCTCACTGGCTCCCACCAACCCCGCAAACAGACGACCGACATCCAACCGCAGCAACGGCATCCCCCAGCTGTGGGCAATCACCTTGGCCGTGAGACTCTTGCCGGTCCCCTGGGGACCCACCAGCAGCACACCGCGGGGCAGGGGCAGACCAAAGCGCTGCGCCTCTTCACTGAAAGCCCGTTGCCGCTGCTGCAGCCAGTGCTTGAGACCCTCCAGACCGCCGATGTCAGCCGGGGTGGCCTCACTGGGGCAGTATTCCAACAGTTCACTGCGGGCGATCGCCTGGCGTTTCTCCTCGAGCACCTCCACCAGATCCGCTTCTCCCAGACGACCCTTGCGCGCCAGGGCGCGGGCGGCAAGCTGGCGCACCCGCCGTTCGCTCAGCCCATGACAGGCGCTGCTCAGCTGCTCCAGCACCCCGGGTTCGAGCGGATGGCCGCCGGCCATGGCAATCGATGCCAGCAACTCGGCGATCTCCTGGGCGGTGGGCAGCGGCAGATCCAGCACATGCACGCAATCCTCCAGTTCGGCGGGCAGGCGCCACTCCGGCGCACTGATCACCAGGGTGTGCGGCACCTCCGGCAAGCTGAGCGACAGATTGCGCAGCTTGCGGCAGACGCCGGCATCCTCGCAGTAGCGATGGAAATCGCGCAGCAACAGGATGGCTCCCTGCTCCGGTGGCACCGATGCCAACGCCTCGGTGGCCGCCAACGGATTGCGGGCGGCTTCGCCGCGGCGATTCGGCAGCCCCTCCAGGCCACTGATGAAGTCCCAGCGCAACAGCAACCGCCCACCCAGGCGGCGCGCTGCCTGCTCCAGCAAGCGTTCAAGACGCTCCTCTTCGAGACTGCGGATCCAGAGGATCGGCGTGCGCGCCCGGATGAGCAGATCGAGCTGATCCGCCAGAGGTTGGAGACCACCCATCGCAGCGTCAGTCCTCCTTCGCGGTGGAATCGGCAGGGTCGGATGCGGCCGGGGTGCCGGATCCGAGCGACGCCAGAGCGGCCCAGCGGGGATCGATGCCGCTCGGTTCACTGCTCCAGCAGGCTGGCCCCGGGCAATCGCGTCCACAACGATTCACGAGCGGCAACTGCAGCGTGAGCTGTTCAAACAGCCAGCGCTCCGGATCGAACTGGCCGAGCGGATCAAGGCGATCATCGAGATCGAAGCCGACCACCATCTGATCGGCCTCAAGGGGATCAACGGCGCTGCCATCATCCGGTGTGCTGCTGTCGTGGCCATCGCGGCGGAGCTCGATCAGCTCGTGCACATCGGCCTGCAGAGCATGGTTGAAATGCTGCAGACAGCGGTCGCAGCAGAGGGTGACGATCGTTTCAGCCCGGGCGGTGATCTCCAGGGCAGTGAGGTGATGCAGGGCCGTCAGTTCACCTTTCACCGCCGTGAGGCTCTTCAGACCGGCGATGGGCTGATCGACCAGCCAACGGCGGCCCTGGGCCAGCAGCCTCAGCTCGGCGAGGGAGATCGGTCGCAACCGCTCAGACATAGAGATCTCACTTGCGGCCCTTGGGCTCGAACGGCAGACGGCCTTTGGCATCGGTGATCCCCTTGCCGCCAGCCGTTGCCGACACGGTGACGGCAGCCTGGGAGAGCTGCTTGTCGAGAATCGCCTGCAGGTTGTCGGGAAGGGCCTCACGGCTGAGCAGGAAGGTCTGCACCGCCTGGAAGATGTTGGCGACCACCATGTAAAGCAGCACACCGGCCGGCAGGGGGAAGAACAGGAACATCGCCGTGATCATCACCGGCGTGATCTTGTTGGCCGTGCTCTGCTGCGGATTGGGCGGCATGCCCATGCCCGAAAGGATCTGGGAAACGAACAGGCTGGCCCCGAAGGCGGCCACCAGCACGGCAATATCCCAGTTCACCTGGCCGTCGGTGACAAAGCCCACCTGCCCGAGAGCCTTGATGAACAGGAAGCCGCTGCGGGCCGCCAGGCCGGGAATGCGCCCTTCGACAGTGGCATCACCCGGAGCCAGGGCATGGATCGTGCCATCGGGATCGACGCTCACCACCCCATCACCTTTGGTGACACTCCAGCTGGGGGTGAAGCTGTCGCCGTTGTCCACACCCTGCAGCACCGACTGGAAACTGTCGCCCGTGCGGGTATGGAGCTGCACGGTCTGCTTTTCGCCGACACCGAGGCGGGTGCCGTTGTCGAGGGTGCCGATCACCGGCACATGGTTGGTGGCGGTGACGAAGATCGAGTGGCTGGGGCTGTTGAAGGTGCGGGGCTCGACCGTGGCGATCTGATCGGCCGGAAGCACCTTGAGGTTAAAGGTGTAGGGCACATCGGCAAACGGGCTGCCCCGCAGCGTGGCGAACAGCGCGAACAGGATCGGCATCTGCACCAGCAGCGGCAGACAGCCGGCCAGGGGGCTGCCGAACTCCTTCATCAGCTTGCCGAGCTCCTCCTGCTGCTTCTGAGGATTGCTGGCATAGCGGCTCTTGATTTCCGCCTGGCGTTGCTGCATCACCGGCTGGGCGATGCGCATGCGTCGGGCGCTGCGGATCGAGCCGGCGCTGAGGGGAAACAGAGCCAGCCGGATCACCACCGTGAGCGCGATGATCGCCAGCCCGTAGCTCGGCACCAATCCGTAGAAGAAATCCAGGATCGGCAGCAGCAGGTTGTCGGAGATGTAGCCGATCACGGCAGAGACGTGCAGAAGGAAGGAGGGGGGATGTCAGTGTGGCTGACGGTGGGGGGTGGCCGTCGGGCCGGCCGGCTGCCGGTGGCGATCCCCGCATCGGGAAGCTGCGGACCGGCGGCTCGCCGCGGCCGTCCCGCCAGGGCGGCGGGGAGCCGCCCGCAGGCGCTCAGGCCGCCGGTCGGGCGAAGCCGCTGCTGGTGGGGGCCGCCGGGCGAGCGCCGCGGCTGCTGCGACGCTGCTCGATGTAAGTCTCAAGCTCGCGGAAGCGGGGCACCGAACGCATCTCCAGCTTGGAGCCGTCGTTCAGCACCAGCACCATGTCGCCCCAGCTGCCCCAGCCCCGGGGCACGGAGCGCACCTCACGGATCTGGCTATACACCACCTGGCTGCGGTCGCGGCCAAGCCAGCCACCATTGATCTCGATGCGCCGGCTGGTGATGCGATAGCGCAGCCAGAGCGCCCGCACGATCGCGCCCACCGCCAGGGGGATGCCGACCACGGACAGGCCCAGCAGCAGACCGACGATCAGGTCGCCGCGGGCGGGACCGCCCTCATACCAGATGCTCTCCTCGATCGCCACCCCCGTGGGCGCAGCGGCAGCCGCGGAGGCTCCGGCTGGATTCGATTGCTTGGATTCGGTCATCGACGCAGTCCTGCCTTGTGCAACAGCTGGCGGCATTCTCCCAGTAACAGGGCCTCATCCGCCTCGGCGGCGCCGGGCCGCAGGCTGAGCAACAACCAGAAGGGTTGCGGCGTCTGGGGCGGATCGCGCATCAGTTCGCCGTGCAGCAGGCGCCGCAGACGATTGCGCCGAACGGCACGGCGATGCACCTTGCCACTGACCACCACGCCGCAGCGCCAGTCGCTGGCTGGTCGGCGGCGAAGCTCGGGGGGGAGCAACCCGGCCTGGGCCGGCATCAGGCGCAGCACCATCCATTCACCCTGATGTCGACGCCCCCGTCGGTAGATGCGATCGAAGGGGCGGGGACCGCGAAGGCGGTGCTGCTGCGGCAGAGCCACGTGCTCCCGGCAGCCGATCAGACCGACAGACGGGCCCGGCCGCGACGACGGCGGGCGCGGATCACCCGGCGGCCGGTGTGGGTGCGCATGCGCACGCGGAAACCGGACACGCGCTTGCGCTTACGGCTTGTTCCTTCCAGGGTGCGTTTGGTCATGGCCTGCCGGTTCCTGCTGATGCGTCAGCCGGCCACCTTATCAGCCAGGGGTGGGGCCGAAGCCCCCGCCGCGCCGAGCGATCAGCCCGGGTCGATCTGGATCAGCCAGCTGCCCACATAACTGGAGACCGGCAGATCACCGGGCGGCTGAATCATGGCATTGAACTGATACATGCCCGCATTGAACGGGTTAAAGGTGAGGATGTAAAGGCCGATCGTCTGGTTATCAGGAACCGGCGTCTCCGGCATCACTTCAATCGCCTTGCCATTGGGCGACACCTCAATCGTGGCAGGAATGGTTTCCTTGCAGCCGGTGCGAGCCAGCATGCCACCTTCACGCATCACACACAGCTTCATCCGCTTCGGTTCGAACTCACCTTCCCAGTACGAGGGCACGGTGATGGTGAGTTTCAGCATCGCCGTCCGACGCTCTTTGGCCTTGAGGATCAGGTAGTACTCCGATCGCTTCAGACGGGCCGTATCCGTCATGAAGTAATAGAGCTTGCGAAAATCCTTATTGTTATCCCAGCGGAACTCGAACAGTCCCGGCGTGCCCTGGGCCCGGGCCGGAGCACCGGAGCCGCCCAGAAAGGCTGTGAGGCCGAACAGACCGGCGGCACCGGCCGCCAGGCTGGCGCCGGCGGCCAGAGCCCGGAGGCGCTTGGAGGCAGACATGGGGTGCATGTGCGTGCAGTCTTTGGATTCTCAGCAGGCGTCCGGGCTGGCCGCGGGCCCGGTGGCCGGCGGCAGTACCGGCTCCGGCGGCATCGCCCGATCCGGCCGCAACCGAATCGCCTCGCGCAGATAGGGATGCACCGGCGTTCGCTCCGCCTCCAGCCAGGCATGGGCCAGCAGGCGGATGCAACGGGGCAGATCCCCCTGCACCGCCATCTGCTGGCAGTCGAGCAGGGCGATGCCATCCACGTTGAGCATGCGGCGGGCGATCGCCGCCGGGAAGCAGGCATCCAGATCGGCGGTGACCGAAAAGGTGATCGAGAGCAGTTGCACCGCCTCCCGACCGGCAAGGCCGTTGTGGACCACCAGGGCCCTGATCAGCTCCTGCACCGCCGCGCCGATCGCCTCTGCGGTGTTGGCGCTGGCGGTGGTGGCGCCCCGCAGGGCCCGCAGTTCCAGAGCAGGATTCATGGATCGATTCAGGGGCGGTGGAGCCAGAGCGGCTGGCCGCTGCCGGCCAGCTCCAGCTGCAGGAGCTCCTGCAGGCTGCCGAGGATGCGGCTGCCCGGCAGCAGCCGGTTCAGGGGGCGGGGGGCCTTGCCCAGGGTGATCGAGCGGCAGCGGCTCGGATCGAGCCCCGCCAGTTCGGCGGCCAGGCAGCGCGCCGCCTCCTCATCGCCGAGCTGATCGACCAACCCGAGCGTCTGGGCCTGGGCACCGGTGAACACACGCCCGTCGGCGAAACCGCGCACCACCTCCTCCGTCAGGCCGCGACCGCTGGCCACCGCCGCCACGAACTGGCCGTAACTGGCATCGATCAGCTCCTGCAGCAGCTGCCGCTCCGCTTCGGTCAGGGCGCGATCGGGCGAGAGGATGTCCTTGTAGAGACCGCTCTTCACCGTCTCGAAGCGCACTCCGATCCGCTCCAGCAGGCGGGAGGCATCGTTGCCGCGCAGGATCACGCCGATCGAACCGGTGATCGTGCCGGGGTTGGCCACGATCTTCTCAGCCGCCACCCCCACATACACGCCGCCGGACGCGGAGATGTTGCCGAAGCTGGCCACCACGCGGCAGCCCGACTCGCGCAGGCGCAGGATCGCGGCATGGATCTCCTGGCTGTCCCCCACGGTGCCGCCGGGGCTGTCGATCCGCAGCAGCAGTGCCGGGAACTGGCGCTCGCGCACCTGCTCCAGCGCCTTCACCACCCGGCTGCGGGTGCCGCCGGCGATGGCTCCCTCGATGGTGATCCGCGCGAGTGCGCGGCGGGACCTGCGGCGCCAGGGCCAGGGCATCGGCTTGCTCGGGTGGGGGACTGTCCGGCTGGATCTTAAAAAGTGGCATCCTGGCGGCCACCCCCTCCAGCCATGCCCTTGCCCCCTCTGCGCTGGCTGTTGATGGTGCTGCCCTTCGCCCTCTGGGGCACGGCCATGGCGGCGATGCGTCCCCTGCTCGACGGCGGATCGCCGCTGCTGGTGGCCAGCCTGCGCCTGCTGCCGGCCGGGCTGGTGCTGCTGCTCGTCTCGCGCTGGCCCGGGCGCTCCAGCCACGTCGATCCGGCCGACTGGCCCGCCCTGCTGCTCTTTGCCCTGGTGGACGGCACCCTGTTTCAGGGTCTGCTCGCCCAGGGGCTGGGCCAGACCGGTGCCGGACTGGGCTCGGTGCTGATCGACTCCCAGCCGCTGCTGGTGGCGCTGCTGGCGCGGGCGCTGTTCGGTGAAGCGATCAACCCGGTCGGGTGGCTGGGGCTGTTGCTCGGCCTGCTCGGCATCCTCTGCCTGGGGCTGCCGGCGGCGGTGTTGCAGCACTGGTGGCTGATGGGTCCCGCCGTACTCGATGGGCGCGCCTGGAGCCACGGCGAAGGCTGGATGCTGGCCGCCGCCGCCGCCATGGCGGTGGGAACCGTCCTCTGCCGCTATGCCACCCGCCGCAGCGATCCGTTGCTGGTCACCGCGCTGCACATGCTGCTGGGCGGCCTGCCGCTTCTGGCCGCCACGGTGCTGACCCCGGTGCTGCGCGACGGGGCCGGCTGGCTGGCGTTCCTGCCTGCATGGAGCGGCCTGGACTGGGCGCTGATGACCTATGCCTCCCTGATCGGCTCCGCCCTGGCCTATGGACTGTTCTTCTGGTTCGCCAGCCGCGGCGATCTCACCGGCTTCATGGCTCTCACCTTCCTGACGCCGGTGTTCGCCCTGCTCTGCGGCCTGGTCCTGCTGCATGAACATCTGCGGCCGCTGCAGTGGCTGGGGGTGCTGCTGGCCCTGGTTTCGGTGCTGCTGCTCAACCGCCGCCGCGCCCTGTGGGAAGGGGATGCAAATCTGGCCGCCGCGCCTGGCCCGTGAGTGGAGGACACCCGATGAGCCGCACCATCCTGTTCATCCATCAGAACTTCCCCGGCCAGTACCGCCATCTGGCCCCGGCCCTGCTGCGCCGCGGTGATCGCGTCGTGGCGATCGGGGGGCCCACCGCCCGGCCGCTGGATGGGATTCCGCTGCATCGCTACGACCCGCGACCACCCGCTGGTGTGCCGCGCTGCCACGACTGGGCCAGCGATCTGCAGACCAAGGCCCTGCGCGCCGAAGCCGTGGGGCGTCTGCTGGAGCAGCTGCTGGCCGATGGGCTCAGACCCGATCTGGTGATCGGCCATCCCGGCTGGGGCGAACTGCTCGGGGTGAAGGATCTGCTGCCGTCGGTGCCGGTGCTGCATCAGGTGGAATTCGTGTATCAGATCAACGGCGGCGACAGCGATTTCGATCCCGAGTTCCGCTCCGACAACTGGCAGCGCCGCACCCGGCTACGGCTGCGCCGCGCCCCACAACTGCTGGCCCTTCACGATCTCGACTGGGGACTGGCCCCCACCCCCTGGCAGGCCAGCACCGTGCCGCCCGAATACCGGCAGCGACTCAGTGTCATCCACGAGGGGATCGACACCCGGGCAATCGCGCCGCAGGGTCCGGCCTCGATCCAGCTGGAACGGGCCGGTCTGCGCTTCAGCCCCGGCGATGAGGTGATCACCTATGTCGCCCGCAACCTCGAGCCCTACCGCGGTTTCCATGTGTTCCTGCGCATGCTGCCCTTGCTGCAACAGCTGCGCCCCCAGCTGCAGGTGCTGATCGTGGGCGGCGATGGCGTCAGCTACGGGGCGCCGCCGGCCGGAGGCGGCAGCTGGAAGGCGACGCTGCTGGCCGAACTCGGAGAGCGGCTCGATCTCTCCCGCATTCATTTCGTCGGTCAGGTTCCCCATCCGGTGCTGCATGAACTGTTCCGGGTGAGTGCGGCACACGTGTATCTCACCTATCCGTTCGTGCTCAGCTGGAGCCTGCTGGAGGCGATGAGCTGCGGTGCCCTGGTGGTCGGTTCCGCCACACCGCCGGTGCAGGACGTGATCACGCACGGTGTCAACGGCCTGCTGGTGGATTTCTTCGACACAGACGCCCTGGCCTACACCGTGGCCGCCGTGCTGTCCGATCCGGAGGCCCACAGGCCCCTGCGCGCTGCAGCGCGACACACCGTGGTGGAACGCTTCGATCTGCAGGGCGTCTGCCTGCCCCAGCAGCTCGCCCTCGTCGACCAACTGATCCCCTGAGCGGCCGTTGGCTTCGTCCCGCGGCTTCTTCGGCCCACGGCAATCCAGGGAGCTGCCGCCAGCGACACCAGCCATGACACCGAAGCCCACCGGCCTGGCCCAGCGGCTGACCACGGCAGCAGCGCCGCGGCGCCGATCGCGGCGGCCGGGAGCGATAGCGTCGCCGGGTCCGCCTCTCGCCGTTTGGTCGCCCTGCCCCGCCGCACGCGCCTGCTGGTGCTGCTGCTCACCCTGGCGCTGGGCGCCCTGTTGTTTGTCTGGCGCCTGGGGGCGACCGGGCTGGTGGATGAAACGCCGCCCCTGTTCGCCGCCTCCGCCCGCGGCATGGTGGAACGGGGCGACTGGTTGATCCCCCACGTCAACGGTCTGCCCCGCTACGACAAGCCGCCCCTGGTGTATTGGCTGATGGGGCTGCTCTATGCGCTGCCGGGCCAGTCGCGCTGGGATCCGCTCGGCACCTGGGCTGCAGCGCTGCCCTCGGCGCTGGCCAGCCTCACGGTGATGCTCGCCCTGGCCGATACGCTGCTGCGCTGGCCGCAGGCAGCCGCCGGCCCGGCGCACACCGCCCGGTCCGGGCTCAACACCCCGCTGCGCCAACCGGCCCTCACCGCCCTCACGGCCGCCCTGGCCTTCGGGCTGTCGCCGCTGGTGTTGCTCTGGGGGCGCATCCCGGTCAGCGATGCCGTGTTCACCGGCCTGGTGGCCCTCAGCGCCCTGGCCAGCTGGCGGCGGTACGCCGATGCCGGCCAGAGCTGGTCGCGGCCCTGGCTGCTGCTGGGTCTGGCCGTGCTCGCCAAGGGGCCGGTGGCGGTGGTGCTGCTGCTGCTCACCCTGCTGCTGTTCCTCGGGCTGCAGGGGGATGGCGAACGCCTGCGGCAGCAGCTGCGCCCCCTGGCCGGCCTCGGACTCACCGGCCTGGTGGCCCTGCCCTGGTATCTGCTGGCCCTGCTGCGCGACGGCCGTGCCTTCTGGGACAGCTTCTTCGGCTATCACAACCTGCAGCGCTTCTCAGCGGTGGTCAACGACCATCTGCAGCCCTGGTGGTATTTCGGCCCGGTGCTGGTGGTGGCCTCCCTGCCGCTGACACCGCTGCTGCTGCTGGGGCTGCAACGGGCGATCGGTCCCCTGCGCTGGCAGCGCTCGCCGCGGCGGTGGCTGCTCTGGCCCGTACCGCAGCAGGCCCTGCCCGCAGCAGCCTCCCTGGCCCGGTTCGCCACCTGCTGGCTGCTGGCGGTGCTGCTCTTCTTCACGGCGGCCGCCACCAAGCTGCCCAGCTACTGGCTGCCGGCCACCCCGGCGGCTGCCCTGCTGGTGGCTCTGGCAGGCCAGGGAAGAGCACGCTCCGGCGACGGCGCCGCCGCTCCCGACCCCCGGAGTGATCGAACCGACCAGCTGGCCTGGGCCCTCAGCCTGGCGCTCACCGCCCTGCTGGCCCTGGCCTTTGCCCTGGCACCCCTGTGGCTGCCGCTGATCCGGGAACCGGAGATGCCCACCCTGCCGGCTGAGCTGCTGGCCTCCGGCCACCTGCGCTGGGCGGCGCTGCTCTGGGGGGCAGCAGCCCTCGGCGGCTGGCTGTGGCGGGGCAGCGGCGGGCCCCGGCGTCTGCTGACCCTGCAGCTTCCCCTGGTGGCCTTCGTGCCGGCGGCCCTGCTGCCGAGCTGGACGCTGGGCGATCAGCTGCGGGGTCTACCAGTGCGACAGATCGCTGCGGCCGTGCAGCGCCTGGCCCGCCCCGGTGAACCGCTGGCGATGGTGGGCATCCTCAAGCCCTCGCTGCACTTCTACAGCCGGCGGGTGGTGATCTACGAGGGCATCGAACCCGAGGGGCTGCTCAACCTGGCCGATCGGCTGCGCCGCGAGGATCGCCCCGGCATGGCTCCCGCCCCGGCGAGCCGGCGGCCCACGGCCCTGGTCGTGATCGATCGCGGCACGGCCGCCGCACCGTTCTGGCGGGGGCTGGAGCCTCAGGAGCTGGCCCAGGCAGGGCTGTATCGGCTCTGGCGGCTCGATCGCCAACGGCTCGAACAACGCGCTGCCGCCCTGCAGGCCGCCGGCCATCGCCCCACCTGGACCCTGCCGCGGCCGGAGCGCTACTGAACAAGCCCGACTGAGCGAGAGCGACTGAGCGGAAGCCATGGACCGGAAGCCATGGACCGGCAGCAACGCAGCAAGTGCGGCGGAGCTGCAGCAGGGTTCCGGCCGGCTGCAGCTGGCGACTGGCACCTCTTGCGGCCGGCGGCTGACGCCTCAGGCGGCCAGGGGCTGGCGCGTCAGGCCGGCATAGAGCGCCTCAAGCGCATCGAGGTTGCGTTCCAGGGTGTAGCGCTCCAGCACGCGGGCGCGGGCGCGGCGGCCCAGCTCGGCGGTGAGCACCGGCTGATCGCGCAGCACCGGCAGCAGGGTGCGCAGCTGGGTGGTCACCCCCTGGGTGGTGATCACAATGCCGGCCCCACTCTCGAGCACTTCGCCATCGGCACCGGCATCGGTGGCGACACAGGCCGTGCCGCTGGCCATCGCCTCCAGCAGCGCCAGGCTGAGGCCCTCCACCAGGGAGGGCAGCAGGAACACCTCGGCCAGCTGCAGCAGGGCCAGCCGCATCGCCGCATCAGCCTCATAACCCCACCAGTGCACCTGCAGCTCCGGCCCATAGCTCTGCATCAGCGACTGCCGCACCGGGCCGTCACCCACCACCACCAGCGTGCAGCCCTCGGGCTGCACCAGCCTCCAGGCCCGCAGCAGCGCCTCCACGTTCTTCTCGGTGGCGATCCGCCCCATGTACAGAAACACCCGGCGGCCACTGAAACGCTGCTGCAGCTGCTGCAACTGGGGGGAGACGGAAGCAAGCGGAGCCGGGATCCAGCGCTCGGGATCCACGCCATTGGGAATCACCGCCAGACGGTTCTGGGGCACCCCCAGCCGCGCCAGCACCTCCGCCTGCAGCTCCGAGAAGACGATCACCCGATCGAAGCGAGCCAGGGAGGGGGCATAGAGCTGATAAGTGAGCTGCTGGGTGCCACCGGCGAGGTTGCGCAGACCGGCATCGAAGGCGGGATGAAAGGTGGCGACCAGCGGCAACCCCAGCTGCTGGCACAGATCCGGCAGCCGGAAATCGAGCGGCGACAGGGTGAGGCTGGCATGCACCAGATCCGGCTGCAGCCGCTCCAGCGATTCACGCAGCTCCCGTTGGGCCCCCGGCGAGGGGATCGTGTACACCTGCGATTTGACCAGGTAGGGCAGGGTCACCTCCGGGTTGCCGGCAGGGCCGGCGGGATCGGCCGGCACCAGCGGTTCCCCATCCGGCCGGATCAGGGGAGCGGCGGGGGTGTCGAAATGAATGAAGCTGACCTGATGACCGCGCTGCCTGAGTGCCTCGGTGGTACTCAACCCGTAGGTGACGTTGCCGCAGAACGGGGATTTCTTGCCCAGCCAGGCAATGTGAGCCACCGGAGACGGACGTCTTGGACAAGGGAAACTAGCAGTGCCGCTCGATCGGCCTCCCCCTCTGCTGCCGGCCTGCCGCAGAGCGTCGTGCCGCCCCTGCCGCTTCCGCCGGCGCGATGCGGCCGCTTCAGCCCCGCTGCCAGGGGCGCTCACTCAGGGCCGCCAGCAGCGCCACCGCCGCCAGCACCCACAGCACCGGCAACAACCCGTAGCGGCTCACCAGGGCGCCGGCGAGCACCAGCGGCAGGCTGAGGGCGATGTTGATCAGGTTGTTCTGCAGCCCGAACACCCGGCCGCGCTGATCCTCCGGCGTGTCCTCCTGGATCGTGGTCTGGGCGGGGATGGCCAGCAGCGCCGCCCCGAGCCCGAGCAGACCGCAGAGCGCCAGGGTGAGCCCGAGGTGGCCGCGGCACTGGCCGAGCAGCACCAGGCAGCAGGCGATTAGCCCGAGGCCGGTGCAGCCCAGCAGCCGACGGTTGAAGCGATCCCCCAGCTGAGCCATCAGCACGGCGCCGATCGCCAGGCCCAGGCCGCTCATCGCCAGCAACGTGCCGAAGCCGGTGGGGCCAAGCCCGTTGATCGTGGCCGCCAGGCTGATCGCCAGCACGTACAGCGCCGCCAGCAGGCTGTAGAGCAGCACCAGCTGCAGCATGGCGCCGCGCACGCTGGGCCGTTCGCGCAGCACCTGCATCCCTTCGATCACCTCCTGCCAGAGGCTCTGATCACGGGGCGGGCGGGGGGCCTCCTCGAGCCGGATCGCCGCGATGGCGGCGGCGGCGGCGCCATAGCAAAGGGGCAGCAGCAGAAACTCGCCGCCATTGATCCCGATCGCCGCCAGGGCGCGCTGCAACAGGCGCAGCACGGGATCACCGAGGGCGAAGCCCACGATCGTGGCCGCCATGCTGGTGGCCTGATACAGCGAATTGGCAGCCAGCAGCTGGTGGGACGGCACCAGCATCGGGATCGCCGCCTGCTCCGCCGGCGCAAAGAACTGGGTGAGCACCGACTCCAGCAGGGTCATCAGCACCAGCCCCCAGTAGCCCCAGCTCAGTCCCAGCCAGGTGGGGCCCTCCAGCAGGCAGAGCGGCGCCAGCAGCACCATGAACGCCCGCAGGCCATTGGAAGCCACCATCACGGCCCGCTTCGGCCAGCGATCAGCCCAGACGCCGGCCACGGTGCCCAGCACCATCGCCGGCACGGTGTTGGCCACGTAGATGCCGGTGGCCAGCAGCGTGATCATCTGGGCCCGGTTTTCCGGCACCTCCAGCCGCATGGCGCTGGCGGCCTCAGCCAGGGCGGGATTGGCAGCCGGTGTGGCGGTCACCCAGGTCTGGGCGATCACATACACCATCAACACGATGTAGAACTTGTCGGCCAGCTGGGAAAAGATCTGGCCGATCCAGAGCCAGCGGAAATCCGGCAGGGCCAGCACCGCCGCCAGACCGGTGCGGGCTTCACCCGCCACCTGTTCCCGGCTCATCGCGGCGACGCAAGGTAGGGGGGCATGGTCTCAAAGCCGCTGCGCAGCAGTCTGAAGGCCCGCGGGCTGCGGCCGAGGTGCTCGCGGCACCAGAGCTCGATCAGGGCGAGCAGGCGCAGCCACACCGCCTCAGGCCCCAGCAGTTCGCCGTTCGGGCGCAGCGGCAGCATCGGCCGCGGCAGCCGCTGCAGCAGGGCCAGCTCCGAGGCGTTGAGCACCATCCGGGCACCGCTGCAGATGCCGATCGCGATGCCCTCAGCCGGCAGAAAGCTGGCGGCCCACTGCCAGTCCCCGAGCGGCGGCTGCAGGGGCATGCCAGTGCGACAGCAGATCTGCAGCGGCAGGGCGTAACCGGCCAGGGCGAGCAGATGGACGCTGCCCTGCACGCTGATCGCCAGCGCCTCGCGGCGGTCGCTGCACTCCCGCACCACGCCCTCCAGCCGGCCGAGCATCAGCAGCAGATCGGCCAGAATGCCGGCGGTGGGCCCCTGCTCCGGCACCATCACCAGGCACAGCTCCGCCAGGGCCTGGGCGCCGGCGAGCGTCTCCAGCCGCTGGGCCAGGGCGCTGTAATTGCGCAGCAGCTGCAGTTGCCGCACCCGCCGCAGACCGCCCCGGCCACCCACCTGCAGACGCAGATGGGCCAGGGGCACCGCCGCCGCCAGGCTGCTGCGTGGCCTGCGGGCTCCCGGCACCGCCAGCCGTGTGATTCCCTCCACCTCGCTGAGCAGGGTGAGCAGGCGGTCGTTCTCCCCCAGGGGGCGGACGGAGAGGACCAGGCCCTCCAGGGTGCTGTCGCTCACAGGGGATGACCGCGCGAAGAGCGGAAGGCGCCCAGGCTGCAGCAGCGGGGGCTGCCTGGCGGTTGGGGGCCGGGCGGTTCGAGGTCGGCACCATCGCAGCGAACGGCACCGCAGCGACCAGCCTCAGACCTGAAGACCGCCGTTGCCAGGCCGGCGCAGGGCCTGCAGCAAGGCGACGCCGCGGCTGGTGCCCAGCCGGGTGGCCCCGGCCTCCACCAAGGCGATCGCCTGATCGAGGCGGGCGATGCCGCCAGCGGCCTTCACCCCCGCCCGACCCCGGGTGAGGGCGCACAGGTGTCGCACCTGCTCCGGGGTGACCGCCGCCCCGAAACCACTGCCGCTCTTCAGCCAGCGGGCGCCGGCATCGAGGCTGACCTCCACCAGCAGCTCCAGGGCCTGGGGCTCCAGCCGCCCCACCTCAACGATCACCTTCACCGGCACCCCCAGCTCGGTGATCGCCGCCAGGTCGTCGTGCACTGCGGTGCTGTCGCCATCGGCGAGAGCTCCGAAATCGGGCACCACATCGAGTTCATCGGCACCGGCCTCGACGGCCGCCTCCGCCTCGGCCCGCTTGATCGCCGCCGGCACCGCCCCGAACGGGAAGCCGACGACAGCGATCAGCCGCACCGGATCGCCGGGGGGCAGGCGATGGCGCGCCAGGGCCACCCGGCTGGAGGGCAGGCAGACGCCGGCGAAGCCGAAGTGCCGTGCCTGATCGCAGCACTCCTGCACGGCCTCGGCATGGCGATGCGGATCGAGCAGGGCGTGATCGATCAGGGGGGCGAGATCCTGGGGCGCCAGATCCACTGGCGCCGGATCGGAACGGACAGCCGCCACGACGGAGCGGCTCAGTTGTCGCGGGCCTGGATGACCCCGAAGCCGCCGTGGTTACGGCGATAGACCACCTGGATCTCGCCGCTGCTGCTGTCGCGGAAGACGTAGAAGTCGTGATCCACCATCTCGAGATGATGCAGGGCCTCATCCAGGTCCATCGCCGGCATGGCGAAATACTTGCGACGCACGCCGCGATGGGGCACCGCCGCCTCCAGACCTTCGGTGATCGGGGTGCCGGGGGGAGGCAGGTGAGCGGCACCGCGCTCCTCATCACGGGCGGAGCGATGCACCGGACCATGGCTGCGCTCATGCAGGCGATCCTTGTAGCGATTGAGCTGACGGCTCAGCTTGTTGGCCACCAGATCGATGCTGGCATAGAGATTCTCGCTGCGCTCCTGCGCCCGGATCACCGTGCCATTGGCGAACATCGTGACTTCGACGATCTGCTGAGGCACGCGCGGATTACGGGCTACCGAAAGATGGACGTCCGCCTCCTTGACCATGTCTTCGAAGTGGTTGATCGCCCGGCTGATCTTGGTTTCCGTGTAATCACGGATCGCGGGGGTGACATCGAGATTACGGCCGTGGATGAGCAGTTTCATCGGGTTTACCTGGCAATGAAAGCCACCGGCGGGGAGGGGCTCGATCGAGGCTCCCCCCGGGTGAATCCAGGCTAGGAAGGCGCCACCATGCCCACCACCACG
This sequence comes from Cyanobium sp., assembly GCA_046075505.1. GTDB lineage: Bacteria > Cyanobacteriota > Cyanobacteriia > PCC-6307 > Cyanobiaceae > Cyanobium. The sequence continues at coordinate 21,476 of JBJTQH010000091.1, forward strand.
CACGCAATTCTTTTTGAAGCCCGCCGCCCCGTCCCCTATCGGCAGGCCTGGGGCTGGCAGCACCAGCTGCAGCAGCGGCTGCTGGACGATCCCGGCGCTGCGCCGGCGGTGCTGCTGCTGCAGCACGAGCCCTGCTACACCCTCGGGCGTGGCGCCAGCCTGGAGCACCTGCGCTTCGATCCCGCCGATCCGCCCCTGCCTCTGTACCGCATCGATCGCGGCGGGGAGGTCACCCACCACGCCCCGGGCCAGCTGGTGCTCTACCCGGTGCTCGATCTGCGTCGCCATGGCGCCGACCTGCACCTCTACATGCGCAGCCTGGAGCAGGTGGTGATCGATCTGCTCGCCACCCTCGGGCTGTCGGGCGAACGTGTCGCCGGCCGCACCGGCGTCTGGCTGGAGGGGCGCAAGCTGGCGGCGATCGGCGTGGGGGCCCGCCGCTGGATCAGCCTGCACGGCCTCGCCCTCAATGTCGAGATCCCGCTGGAGGGGTTCGGCGCGATCGTGCCCTGCGGCCTGCACGGCCTGCCGGTGGGGCGCCTGGCCGACTGGCGGCCGAATCTGCGCGCCGCCGATCTGGCGCCCCTGCTGCTGTCCCTGGTGGCCCAGCAGTTCGCCCTGGCGCTGCGACCACCGCGCCCCGAGGAGGCCCTGCCGGGCTGGCCGGGCTGAGGGCGCGGATCGCCGCAAACGCGCTCAGGCTCGGCAGGAGCTCGCCCCTCCTGCTCGGCGAACCGGTGGCGCCGCTCGTCGATTCGCTCCGCCTGTGCGGCTGTGATTCGCCGTTCCACCGCATAAAGGTGATAACCATGGGCGCGCCGCCGTGCCCTCTCCATGCCGTCCTCTGCGCCGTCCCCCGCCTCCCTGCCCTGGGAGGCCAGCGCCGCTGACCGGCAGGCCCTGGCCGCCGCCCCCGACTGGAGTTCCCTGCACGGGCTGGACCAGCTCTGGCCCCAGCTGGCGGAACGCCATGGCGACGCCATCGCGGTGGAGGCCCCCCATGCCCGGCCGGCGCAGACCCTCTCCTACCGGCAGCTGGCCGCGGCGATCGCCGAGGCGGCCGCCGGCTTCGCGGCCCTCGGGGTGGTGGAAGGCGATGTGGTGGCCCTGTTCGCCGAAAACGGGCCCCGCTGGCTGATCGCCGATCAGGGCCTGATGCGAACCGGTGCGGCCGATGCCGTGCGCGGTGCCACGGCACCGGCCGAGGAGCTGCGCTACATCCTGTCCGCCTGCGGCGCCGTGGGCCTGGTGGTGGAGTCGCGGGAGCTGCTGCAACGCCTGGACCTCGAGGCCGCGTCCTGCGCCGGGCTGCGCTTCATCGTTCTGCTGGAAGACGACACCGAGGTGACCGGCAGCACAGGCAGCGCCGGCACCACGGCCCCCGATGCTGCCGCGCCGCTGCTGAGCTGGTCGCAGCTGCTGGAGTGCGGCCGCTCCGCCCCGCAGCCTCCCCAGCCCCGCAGCGGCCCGGAGCGGCTGGCGACCCTGCTCTATACCTCCGGCACCACCGGCACCCCCAAGGGGGTTCCCCTCAGCCACGCCAACCTGCTGCATCAACTGCGCACCCTGGGGGTGGCCGTGCAGCCGCAACCGGGCGAACGGGTGCTGAGCGTGCTGCCGATCTGGCATGCCTACGAGCGCAGCGCCGAATACTTCCTGTTCTCGCGCGGCTGCCGCCAGACCTACACCACCCTGCGGCAGTTGCGCGCCGATCTGCAGAAGGTGCGCCCCCAGTACCTGATCAGCGTGCCGCGGCTGTGGGAAGCGCTGATGGCCGGCTTCGAGGAGGCCCTGGCGGCGATGCCGACCTCCCGCCGCCGCCTGCTGGAGCGGGCCCTGGCCAACAGCCGCGCCTGGTCCCTGGCCCGCCGCACCGCCTCCGATCTCACCCTCACCCCCGAACCGTTGCCCCGTCGCCTGCAGGCGGCCGCCACGGCCCTGCTGCGCTGGCCGCTGCATCGCCTGGCCGCGGCCCTGCTCTGGCCGAAGGTGCGCCAACAGCTGGTGGGGGGTGCCCTGCGCCGAGCGATCAGCGGCGGCGGTGCCCTGGCCCTGCATGTGGATGGTTTCTTCGAGGCGATCGGCATCGAACTGCTGGTGGGCTACGGCCTCACCGAAACCAGTCCGGTGCTCACCTGCCGGCGCGCCTGGCGCAACCGCCGCGGCAGCGCCGGCCAGCCCCTGCCCGGCACCGCGATCCGCATCGTCGATCCCCACAGCCGTGAGCCGCTGCCGCCGGGCGAGCGGGGCCTGGTGCTGGCCCGTGGGCCGCAGGTGATGGCGGGGTACTTCGGCAAGCCGGAGGCCACCGCCCGCGTGCTCGATGGCCAGGGCTGGTTCGACACTGGCGATCTCGGCCGGCTGCTCGGCGACGGCTCGCTGGTGCTCACCGGCCGCGCCAAGGACACGATCGTGCTCAGCAACGGCGAGAACATCGAACCGGGGCCGCTGGAGGAGGTGCTGCTCGAGAGCCCGCTGGTGGAGCAGGTGATGCTGGTGGGCCAGGACCGCCGCCAGCTCGGTGCGCTGCTGGTGCCCCGACCGGAGGCCCTCAGCGCCTTCGCGATCGCCGAAGGTCTCACGCCGCCGGCGGTGGAGCCCTCCGCTTCCCTTCCCGCCGTAGAGCCCGCCCTGCTGCGGGCCCTGACGCGCCGCTTCAACCGCGATCTGGCCGCCCGGCCCGGCTCCAGGCCGGACGAACGGCTGGCGGGCGTGGCCCTGGTGGAACCGTTCACGATCGAGAACGGACTGCTCACCCAGACCCTCAAGCAGCGGCGCGATCGCATCGCCGAACGGGATGCCACAGCGATCGCCGGTCTGTATGGCGACGCAGCCGGTTGACCGCGATCAGGCCGGCTGACACCCTGTGGTCTGCTTTTCACACCCCATGGCCGACGCCAGCACCCTGACGATCAAACGCACGATCACGGTGCGAGCTGTGGTCACCCCACGCTGGAAGGAGGAGGCGGAGCGGGAGCTCGCCAATGCAATCGCCAACCTCGATCTGCAGCTGAGCCAGCTGGAGCAGGAGGGACAGCAGGTGATCGACCAGATCCGCCGCCAGAGCGCCAACCCGCTCGATCCGCGCGTGCAGGAGCAGGTGGCCTCGGTGCAGCAGCAGGTGGCCGCCAAGCGGGCCGAGCTGGAGGAGCAGAAGCGGCAGCTGCTCGATCAGCAGCGGCAGGTGCGGGATCTGGAGTTCGACGCGGTGGTCGAGCAGGGCCAGCTGGAGAGCAGCATCGACGTGACGGTGGGCGACAACCTGGTGCAGAAGCTGCAGGCCTCGATCCTGGTGCGCGACGGCGTGATCGAAGCGATCGACGCCCCCTGAACGGCCCGAACAGGAGCGGCGGGGGTGGCTCGGTAAGATCCCGGCACCTCGCGGGACTGTCTGTTGGCCACCCACGAAATTTTCATGCCCGCCCTCAGCTCCACCATGACCGAGGGCAAGGTCGTGGAGTGGCTCAAGAAGCCCGGTGACCGGGTCGAACGGGGCGAGTCGGTGCTCGTGGTTGAGTCCGACAAGGCCGATATGGACGTGGAGTCGTTCAACGAGGGCTATCTGGCGGCGGTGCTGATGCCAGCCGGCGGCACCGCTCCGGTGGGTGAAACCATCGGTCTGATCGTCGAGAGCGAGGCCGAGATCGCTGAGGTGGCGGCCCGTCATCCCGCCGGTGGCGGTGGCGCCGCTGCCGCACCGGCAGCCCCTGCTGCGGCTCCGGCCCCCGCCGCCCCTGCACCCGTGGCGGCGCCGGCTCCGGTGGTCGCACCCGCCCCTGTGGCCGCCGCACCGGCCCCAACCCCTGTGGCGTCGCCTGCCCCGGCAGCCGCGCGCGCCGATGGCCGCATCATCGCCAGCCCTCGCGCCCGCAAGCTGGCGGCCCAGCTCGGGGTGGCCCTGGAGAGCGTGACCGGCAGCGGTCCCCACGGCCGCATCCAGGCCGAAGACGTCCAACGTGCCACCGGTCAGCCGGTGAGCCTGCCTCGCGTCGCCGAGGGCAGCGGTCCCGCCGTGGCGCCCGCCCCGGCAACCGGCCATGGCACCGCCGCGGCTGCCGCTGCCAGCCCCTCCCCCGCCGGTCAGGCCTTCGGGCGGGCCGGCGAAGCGGTGGCGTTCAACACGCTGCAGAACGCGGTCAACCGCAACATGATCGCCAGCCTGGAGGTGCCCTGCTTCCGGGTGGGCTACACGATCACCACCACCAAGCTCGACGCCTTCTACAAGCAGGTGAAGGGCAAGGGCGTCACCATGACCGCCCTGCTGGCCAAGGCGGTGGGTGTGGTGCTGGCCCGGCATCCCCAGGTGAATGCCGCCACCAGCGCTGATGGCAGCGCCATGGCCTTCCCGGCGGCGGTGAACGTGGCGGTGGCCGTGGCCATGGAGGACGGCGGCCTG
>JBJTQH010000092.1:0-18777 GCA_046075505.1 Cyanobium sp.
CTCCATCAAAATTTAGCGCCAATCCTAAACAATTTCCAAAATTAAAAATAGCTTTTTTAGATTTGGCAGGTGAGGATCTTAAAAAAATTAAAGTGAGTGAGGGTGGTGAGTTTAATAGTAAAATTAATTCAGTTTTTAAAGGGATTGAGATTGAAGAGTCTGAATTAATCTTTTTATTAATCACGCCATTTGATCCTGCCCCAGGAGGTGATGAAACAAAAGCAAATGCTCACAATCGAGAAGATACTTTACATTCAGATTTCTTAAATTTTGTTGAAACAAATCGTCCTCAATTGTTTAACAGGTGTGGAGCCTCTGGAAAACATCGCCGCTCGGCCGGTCAGGGCTCAGAGATCCCAGTGGCGACAAGGAGGAGGCTGAGCCGCTGACCCGTTTTCCCGAGCTTCCTCAGATGGATCCGATTGCCGTTGTCAAGGCTTGGCGCCACGGCCGTTCAGCCTTGCGGATGGGCCAGCGGCATGGTCCCTGATTCCTGCCATGGCAAGCAGCGTGGGGTCCCGCGCCAAGCTGGCCGAGGCCCTGGCAACGCTGGCGCGTCAGCTGCTGGCGGATCTGGGCTGAAGCGGAGGGGCCCGGGCCCGGCCCGGCTCCCTACAACAGCGTTCCCTGGTGCTCCAGTGGGGCCAGCTGGGGCGCCGCCGCCGGCTCTCCACTGCGTTCCTCCGCCTCGCCGGCCTTCACCTCCAGGGCCTGTTCGATCACCCGCGCCGTGAGCGCATCGAAGTAGGCCGCCAGCGTGCTCTGCAGCTCCTGGAATTCCGGCCAGAGGGTGTCGTTCACGAAGCTGCGGCTGAGGCGCGCCATCACGGTGGTGCGCCGCTGACCGCGATAGCGATAGGGGGCGATGCCGTAGCGGCGCAGCAGCGCAATGAACAGATGCCGCGACCACTGATCCGCCAGCGAAAAGCGATACTCCACCGGCGGCTCCTCCCCGGCGAGCTGCTCAAGACGGGCCTGGATGCGATCGCGGGCCCGCTCCGCCGCCACCCGTTCCCCCTCGCTGCCGGCACGGGCATAGAGGGCCTCAATGCGCCGCAGCTTCTCCACCAGCTGCTGCTCCGGAGCCGCCGCCCGCGCGGCAGTCTCCCCATGACGCCCGAACGCCTCGGTGGCTGGATCCGCACCACGGGAACCGGAGCCGGCAGCCGCTCCCCTCTGGGAGGAACCGGAGGCAGCACCGCCGCCGGTGCTGCGCTGACGCTCTGAGGCAGCGGCGAATCCGGCAGCGGATCGTTGCCGTCGGGCCATGGTGCAGCGGCGGAGCGGATGGTGAAGGCTAAGGCGGGTGTGCCGGGCTGACAGGGCCATCCCACGCCACCACGCCACGCCACCCACAGCCACAAAGCCACAAAGCCGCGGGGCCGCTCGGGGAGGCGGACGGAGCCAGCGAGCCTGCCGTTCGGCTCCGACACAACGGCGAACTCAGGCGAACTCAGGCGATCACCAGCGCCTCAAGTCCATGTCCGGCACGGCGCTGGAACGCCAGGGCATGGCGAATCGCCTCGAACAGATGGGCCATCTCGCCGTGCTCAAGCCAACACCGCAGGCAGACCAGAAATTCGCCGTAGCTGATCGGCATCGAATAGGGCAGGGCCACCAGATCCGGACACAACAATGGCGTCAGCGGCGTTCCCCAGTAGCGCTCCGGCAGACTGGGCTCACGCAGCGATCGCCGCCGCCCCACCTCGTCAGCCCGATCCGCCCGTGCCAACGCGCCATTCTCTGGCCGATGGGGAGGCCCGAAGAACTGCGCATCAAGCTTTTGGCTGCATTCGACCGCCTGCGGCGGCACAAAACTGAGCCGCCCCAGCTGCGAGAAGTCGGCGATCTCAGAGCTGCTCACACCCGTCTCAAGGGCCAGAGCGCTGTCGCCAGGGGCCAGTAGCAGCATAGGCGAACAGTACACAGGAATGGCCGCGAAGCGCTCGCTGTCGAGGTCAGCGATCACCGGCCAGGGAGCCAGCAGAGCATCGATCACAGACTCCTGCAGCAACTGCAACGGGCTGGACGAGGTGACCGACACCTCGGCGGGGTTGATCCGCCAGGATGCAGGCACCTGCCGCCGCAGCAGATGATTGCTCCAGCGGTAGGCATGCAAGCGCAGATCAGAGCCCTTCGCGAAGCGCCAGGCCTGATGCACGCGACGCTCCAGACATAGAAAGTCGGCCTCATCCAATGGGCTGACGGTGGCAGCCAGACGCTTCGCCTGCCTGGCGCAACGACTCACCGTGGACTGATTACACCCCAGCTGACTGGCAACGAGCTTCTGGCATCCCAACCAGGCATAGAAATCTGCGACCCGCAGGTGATCGATTTCAATCATGACCAGAAGAGGGAGTCTCAGATACCGGAAAAGACCTTCCGGAGAAGAAGACCTTCCGGGATAGGCCTTCCGGAGAAGACCGTGGGCGAAACAGGTTTTCCGGTATGCCCCCAGGAAGGCACGGGCCTTGATGCTGGCGTAGAAAGGTAGCGCATCTGTCGCGAATGAGGCGGATTCGGCACCCGCACTGGTCTGATGCCTGTCTGGGATGGGGCTGGCCGATCTCCCCATCGCCACCACTGCGGCAGCGCAGCCGCCAGGCTGGAACGATGGCTGAGTGACGCTGCCCTCCCATGCCGCAGGCCCCATCGCGGACACCCACCCCAGCTGCAGCCGCGGACGCCGCTTCCGACGGGGCGATCATCGCGGTGCAGGGTCTGGGCAAGACCTACCGGGTGGCCGACAAGCGACCGGGGCTGGCCGGCACCCTGCGCCACTTCGTGCAGCGACGCCACCGCGAGGTGCATGCGGTGCAGGATCTGAGCTTCACGATCCAGCCCGGCGAGATGGTGGGCTTTCTGGGGGCCAACGGCGCCGGCAAGACCACCACCCTCAAGATGCTGTGCGGCCTGATCCATCCCAGCAGCGGCCGGGCGCAGGTGGCCGGCTACACACCGCAGCGCCGCCAGGCGGCTTTCCTGCGTCAGATCACCATGGTGATGGGGCAAAAGCAGCAGCTGCTCTGGGATCTGCCACCGCTCGATTCGTTGTTGGTGAATGCCGCGGTCTATGGCCTGGGCGATCGGGCGGCGCGGCGCCGCATCGAGGAGCTGGCGACCATGCTGGAACTGGGGGAGGAGCTCACCCGCCCGGTGCGCAAGCTGTCGCTGGGGCAACGGATGAAGGCGGAACTGCTGGCGGCTCTGCTGCACGAGCCTTCGGTGCTGTTTCTCGATGAACCCACCCTGGGGCTGGATGTCAATGCCCAGATGCGGGTGCGCGCCTTCCTGGCCGATTACAACCGGCGCAGCGGCGCCACCGTGCTGCTCACCAGCCATTACATGGCCGATATCACAGCCCTCTGCCCACGGGTGCTGCTGATCCATCAAGGTGCCCTGTTCCACGACGGACCGCTCGAGGCGCTGGCGGCACGTCTGGCTCCCTGCCGGCTGGTGCGTCTGGAACTGCAGGAGCCGCAGCCCGCGGCGATCTTCCTCCCCTACGGCGAGGTGGAGGCCTGCGAAGGCTGCGCCGTGCGGCTGCTGGTGGAACGGCAGCGGCTCACCGAGGTGGTGGCCCAGCTGCTGGCCCGCTTTGCGGTGCGGGATCTGGAGGTGAGTGATCCGCCGATCGAGGAGCTGATCGGCGACCTGTTCCGCCGGGGGGAAGCATGACCCTGGAGCCGCAACGCCCCCCTGCCTCCCTGCCGGCGCAGCGATCGGCCCGCAGGGATCGCCGCCGCTGGTGGTGGCCGCGACCGGCGGTGGCGCGGGCCCTGCTCGTCAGCCAGTACGCCCTGATGCTCGAATACCGGGCCGAGATCGCCCTGTGGGCCCTCTCCGGCCTGATGCCCTTTCTGATGCTGGCGATCTGGAGACAGGCACCGGCCGGCGCCGCTCTGGGCCTGGGCGGTGAGGGGCTGGGCCGGTATTTCCTCAGCGCCTTTCTGGTGCGTCAGTTCTCGGTGGTGTGGGTGGTGTTCGCCTTTGAGGAAGACGCCCTGCTGGGGCGGCTGTCGCCCTATCTGCTGCAGCCGCTGCATCCACTCTGGCGTTATCTGGCCGCCCATCTGGCCGAACAGCTGACGCGGCTGCCCTTCGCGGCCGCAATCGCGGCGGTGTTCTTCCTGCTGAACCCAGCTGCCTTCTGGCTGCCATCACCGCTCGTCTTCCTACAGGCGTGGCTGGCCACCCTGCTGGCGTTTGCGATCGCCTTTCTGCTGCAGAGCCTGATCGCGGCGCTGTGCTTCTGGAGCGAGAAGGCCAGTGCGCTGGAGCGGCTGCTGTTCGTGCCCTATCTGTTCCTGTCGGGATTGCTGGCACCGCTGCAGGCCTTCCCGGAACCGCTGCGCTCCTGGGCCTGGCGCACACCCTTCCCCTGGTTGATCGATTTTCCGGCGCGGCTGCTGGCCGGTCTGCCGGTGCAGGCCGCTGCCGGCTTCCAGGCCCAGCTGTTCTGGATCGCGCTGCTGCTGCCGCTGGTGCTGCTGTGCTGGCGTGCCGGTGTCAGGCGTTACACCGCCATGGGGGGCTGATGCGAGCCGCTGATGCGACAGTCGAGCTGCGGGGCTGAGAACGGGATGGACAGCGACGGCCAGGGGGCGGAGCCGATGCCGCCCGCAGCGATCCTCCCGGGGGCCGCGCCGCGCCGGGGACGCACACCGACAGGGCCCGATCGCCCCCTGTGGCGCCATGGGCTCACCCTGCGACGCTTCTGGGGCACCGCCCTGGCCAGCCAGCTGGAATACCAGGCCAACACCTGGATCGAACTGCTGGCGATGGCCGCCAACCTGGCCGGCAGCGTGTTTCTGCTGTCACTGTTCTATGGCCCCGCCGCTGGCGGCGGCTCCGATGAGACCGCGCAGCGCCTGGGGGGCTGGAACTGGGAAGCGGCGCTGGTGGTGCAAGGCCTTTACACGCTGCTCGATGGGGTGGCGAGCACCTGGCTGCGGCCGAATCTGGGGGCAATCGTCACGCATGTGCGCGAAGGCACGCTCGATTTCGTCTTGCTCAAGCCGATTGATGCACAGTTCTGGCTGTCGCTGCGCACACTGGCGCCTGCAGGCCTGGGGGAGATGGCGCTGGGGCTGGGGCTGATCCTGTGGGCCGCGCCACGGGCCGGCGCTGAACCGGGGCTGCAGGGGATCCTGCTGGTGCCGCTGATGCTGCTGGCGGGGATCGCGATTCTGTATTCCCTCTGGTTTCTGCTGGCCACCACCAGCATCTGGTTTGTGAAAACCTGGAATGCCACCGAAGTGCTGCGCGCGGCGCTCACCGCCGGCCGCTTCCCGCTCAGTGCCTATCCGCCCGGCCTGAGGCTGCTGTTCACCCTGGTGCTGCCGGTGGCCTTCCTGACCACCGTGCCGGCCGAGACGATCCTGGGGCGGGCGACACCCAGCTGGATCGCCCTGGCCCTGCTGGTGGCGGGGCTGAGCCTGGTGGCCTGCCGACTGTTCTGGCGCTTTGCGCTGCGGTTCTATACATCGGCCTCGAGCTGACTGGCTGCCGCGAACTGACTGCTGCGAACTGGCTGCCCCGATGACGGCACAGGTGGATGGCCCCCCGGACGGGCGAGGGGCCGCAACACGAAAACCAGCGTGACGCCGCAGCTCAGATAATCGTGAGCATGTCGGGCCATTGCGTCTGGCCCGCGAACAGGTAGTTGGGGGAGGTGTTGCCCGTGGTGTAACCGGGGGCGATCGCCTGGGTGCCGGCTGGCATATAGGCGCTCAGGCCGGCAAGATTGGGGACGGAAGAATAGTTCGCCACGACGGCATTGGACACGGCCGTGGCCAGCGCCGTCGCCGCCGTGCGCGTCTCCTGATCGATGGCCGCATTGGCCGACGCAGCAATACCGGCAGCGAAGGCGCGCAGGTCACGGCTGACACTCCCCTCCAGCCGTTGCAGGCCCTGGGCGATCGAGGAAATCGCATTGGCCTCGCTGGAACCCGCGGTGATCGATGTGCGCAGATTGGTGATGGCCGTCTGGATTCCGGTGAGACGATCGGTGCGCACCGCCGAGAGGGTCGTCCCGGGTTCCGTGGCGTATTCCTGCTGATAGGCGGTCACGGCCTGGGAGGCAAGCTGGTAGCCGTTGGTGGCACTCACGTTGGCGGAAAGCTGCCTGAGCCAGAGGTCGTAGTTGTAACCGTTGCCAGGAATATTGAGCTGGGAAGCCACCACAACATCGGCCTGATCCCGCAGGTTCCAGAAGTTTTCAATACTGGCCATCTGGCAGGCATCCCAGAAGACAGCATCGAGCCGGCGCGCACCTGTGTTGATGCCGCTGCTGACAATCGCCTGGCGCACCTCCGCCAGGCTGAGGCTGTCATAGGCCGACGACTCGTCGTAGGCGACTTCATTGCTGCCATTGGCATAGCCACCATGATCCCAGATGACCAGGGCATAGTTTTCGGCCGGACGCGTTGTCATGGCGTACTGAATGAAGTCAGCCAGGGTCTGACCATTGCCGGTGTTCAGGTTACCGGGATTGGTGAAGCTGCCGTTCGATGTCGTCAGACTGATCACGGTATCGGAGTTATCAGACGACGAGAACACGCCTCTCCTGGTGCCCGTGAACCGCTCGGTTGCGGCCAGGGAAGAAGCCAGGTAGGACTGATTGAGATCCACCAGACCCGTGACTGCAAAGCCGTTGTGCGTCACCCGCTCAATCTCATTGATGTCACCACGAACAAACTGGGCCAGATCGTTATCGCCTGCGATATAAACCATGATGTTCCAGTTGAGCCGCGAAGTCTCGGTGCCACCGGTTGAACCCGGCGCCGAGCTGGAACCGGCGCGATTGATCGAGAAGCTGTAACTGGACTCAGAGAGACGGCGGAAAGGATAAATCTTGGCGTAATAATCCTGTCCGGCAGCAAGCTGCACGCTGAAGGCTTCCGGCGTCACCCCGGAGTTGAGGCCACTGGAAACCACGGTGCCGTCGGCCGTTGTAATCTCCACCTCAAGATCAGAAGAGATCTGGTCGAGGCGAATCGCATAGGAGCCCGTGGTCTCCACCCGCCATTTAAGGATATCAAGCTGGTCGGCAGCTGTGATCCGATCGTTAAACGTCGCCGTCGTAGCGATGGTGCCAAGATTCCTGGCAGCAGCATAGGTGTTACCCGCTCCATCCAGCGCTCCCGTCGGCGCAGCCGCGGTGGCATTGAGACTGAGATTATAGCTTGATGTTGTTGAACCGCTATAGCGGAATACGCGAGCGTAATAGGTGCCGGCGGCCAGGCTCTGGCTGATCGCTTCATTGGCATTACCGCCATTGGCGCTGGAGTTGATCAGCGAACCCGCCGCATTCAGAAGCTGGACATCGGTGTCTGTACCAGCGGTGATGCCCGTGAGACTGAGGGCAAAGTTGCTGGCAACAGGGAGGGTGAACTTATAGTAATCATCCGTATCAGTGGAAGACACGGAATCGGACGCATTGATCGCTGCGGTCAAGGAGCCCAGGTCGGCAGCTGTCGCCAACGTGTTATCCCCTGTGCTGACACCTCCACCCCCCGCCGATCCGGTGGCATTGAGGGCAAGAGTATAGCTGGATGTTGCCGATCCACTATAGCGAAGCACGCGCACGTAATACGTGCCAGCCGCGAGACTGCGGCTGATCGACTCATTGGCATTAGCGCTATTAGTGCTGGAGGTGATCAATGAACCGGCAGCATCGAGCAACTGCACATCGGTATCGGTGTTGGCTGTGATCCCGCTGAGGCTCAGCGAGAAGTTACTGGTACTGGGGAGGGTGAACTTGTAGTAGTCATCTGTATCAGAGGAGGCCACCGCATCAGAGATCGTGACTGCAGCAGTGAGGGCACCAAGATCGCGAGCCCCGGCCAGGGAGTTATCGGCCGTGCTCAGACCGCCTGTACCGGCCGCACCGGTGGCACTCAGCGACAGGTTGTAGTTCGAGGTGACCGATCCGCTGTAGCGCAGCACGCGCACGTAATAACTGCCGGCCGTGAGGCTGCGTGTGATCGATTCGCTGGTATTGCTGCCATTGCTGCTGGAGGTGATCAGGGAACCGGCGGCATCGAGCAGCTGCACATCGACATCGGTGTTGGCCGTGATCCCGCTCAGGCTCAGCGAGAAGGTGGCGGCACTGGCCAGGGTGAACTTGTAGTAGTCATCCGTATCGGAAGACGCCACCGCATCGGAGATGTTGATCGCCGAGCTCAGAATGCCGAGATCGCTCGCTGTCGCCAGCGAATTGTCGCCTGTGCTCAGACCGCCTGTACCGGCGGCACCGGTGGCGCTCAGCGAGAGGTTGTAGTTTGAGGTGACCGATCCGCTGTAGCGCAGCACGCGCACGTAATAACTGCCGGCCGTGAGGCTGCGTGTGATCGATTCGCTGGTATTGCTGCCATTGCTGCTGGAGGTGATCAGGGAACCAGCGGCATCGAGCAGCTGCACATCGACATCGGTATCAGCCGTGATCCCGCTCAGGCTCAGCGAGAAGGTGGCGGCACTGGCCAGGGTGAACTTGTAGTAGTCATCCGAATCGGAGGATGACACCGCATCGGAGATATTGATTCCAGAGGTGAGCACACCCAGATCGATGGCCGTCGCCGTGGAGTTGTCCTGCGGACTGATATCGAGCAAACTCCGGGAAGGGGCGACGACATTCAACGAGAGGTTGTAGGTGGACGTGGGCGATCCACCCGCATGAAAAACGCGGATAAAGTAGGTGCCAGCCGCCAGGCTACGACTGATGAACTCATCGATACGGCCACCATTAGTTCCCAAGGCGATCAGGCGACCAGAGGAATCCAGCAGCTGCACATCAAGATCGGATCCGGCCGAGATTCCGCCGAGAGTCAGCGAGAACTGACTGGCACTGGCAAGCGTGAATCGATAAAAATCAGCGGGATCAGAGGAGGCGATGGTATCGGAGATCAGGCGGCTTCCCCGCAGGGAACCCAGATCACGGGCCAGCGCAAGCGAGTCGTCGGAGGGGAGGGACATGGCCTGGAAGGGCATATGTGTCGTTTATAGCACCGGTTCAGCCCATGCGTCCCCAATCGTCGCGGCCAGGCCCCTGCAGCCGGAGCCCCGGCAATGACTCCTGATTCTGAGATGTCAACTGGGGTTGAGTTAGCATGGATCTCCCGCACTTGATATCGCCGATGCCTCGCCAACTCATCATTCACATCGGCACCGGGAAAACGGGATCCACCGCCATTCAAGCGGCGCTGGGCAGACACGCAGAGGAACTGCGTGCCCATCACATGTTCTATTGGGGACTGAATCTTGAGCGCGCGGCGCCAGCACCACTATTTGCCTGGCAAACCCAGTATGGCATTGGAATCCTGCAGCGGACCAAGCCGGATGAGGCCAGGAAGCAGCTGAACGAGGCGCTGCGGGCAGCGATTGAAGGGCTCCCAGAAGATGGCGTCGTCATCTGGAGCAATGAATCGATCTACGAGCGGCCGCAGGTTTATCTGCCAGTCATCAAGAGCCTGTCAGCAGACTACGTCCTTGACCTCAAGGTGGTCTGTTTTGCCCGCAACCACCGCGCCTACATTGATTCCGCCTACAAGCAATGGGGGATCAAGCACAAGACCTATCGCGGCCCGATCCAGTCCTTTGAAGGCTGGACGCAGCGGAACGTCGACTTCCTGAGCTATGGGCGCAAGATCTCGACCTGGGATTCACAGCTTCAGGAACGCTTTCAGTTGATCAATTACGATTCAATCGGCGACGTACTGCAATGCTTTCTCGCCCTCCTGCCAGCGCAGGCCTCCGCCATCGTTGCCACGAGCGGCCGGCGCTCCAATCCATCACCGAACAGGTCCCTGCTGACCTTTTTTGCCCTGTTCAACAACCAGAGCCCCCATCCGGTTCCCCCCAGGGAAGCGGAGGAAATCATCCGCCGGTATCACCTTCAGGACAGCAACCACCAGCTGATCGACCTGAGCGACCTCCACCCCGACGCGCAGCTTCTCGATGCGGCGGAAGCCCTGCTCTCCGAGGACATCGCACGGATGAACAGCCTGATGAGCAAACACCACCAACCGCTGCTGGCTGCGCGGGAACAAGGCGCAACCGATGGCAGCGCTCAGAACCATCGGGACGACAATCAGAATGTCCAGCAGGAGGGGCAACAGGACAGCCCAGAAAAGGATCGGCAGGACTATGGATCCCTGTTATCGATGTTGCTGACGATCATTCTGGAGCAAGGCAAGAGCATCGCCCACCTGGAACAGGCCCTGGCGGAGCTGCAGACCACGCGCCAGGAACCCTGAATCGGCACATTGTCTGGGGCCCTGGGTTTGAGCTCCGCCGGATCTCAGGCCCCGATCGGCAGACCTTTCCAGCTGGCGTGCGGCGACCGGAGCGGGGCCCAGGCCAGGGGCGGCAGCGCTCCGCAGGCTCAGCGGACCCGGCCCAGCGACCGCCGCTGCGCCAAGCTGGCTGCCACTGCTTTGCCTGTCTGCGATGGCGCCGCTGCCTGCCCCTGAGCCCTCGCGGCATCTGGAGACCCTCGACAGTCTGTCGGTGCGCAAGCTGCGCTTCGAGGTGAACCGGATCAAGCTGCCGATGGGGGTGCAGGGCTCCTTCGGAATCATCCGCCATCCCGGTGCCTCCCTGGCGGTGCCGCTGCTCGAGGACGGCCGGGTGGTGCTGCTGCGCCAGTACCGCTTCGCGGTGGCCACCCGGCTGCTGGAATTTCCGGCCGGCACCCTGGATGACGGCGAGGATCCGCTCAGCACGATGCAGCGCGAACTGCAGGAGGAAGCCGGCTACCAGGCCGCCCGCTGGGATGCACTCGGCGCGATGCTGCCCTGCCCGGGTTACTCCGACGAGGTGATCCACCTGTTCCTGGCCCGTGAGCTCACCCCCCTGGACGCCCCGCCGGCCGGCGATGACGATGAGGATCTGGAGGTGGTGCGGATGACGCCGGCGGCGCTCGATGCCGCCCTGGCCAGCGGGGATGAATACCTCGACGGCAAGAGCGTCACCGCCTGGCTGCGCGCCAAGCAGCTGCTGGGGCTGTGAGCCGATCTCCGCGCTGGCTGGTCTGGCATCGCCGCGATCTGCGCCTGAGCGACAACCGCGCCGTGGCCGCGGCCGCCGCTGCCACACCGGCGGTGACCGGCGTGTTCGTGCTCGATCCCGCCCTGCTGCAGGCCCCCGATCTGGCCCCGGCGCGGCTGTGGTTCCTGCTCGAGAGCCTGCGGGAACTGCAGCGCTCCTGGCGGGCGGCCGGTAGCCGTCTGCTGTTTCTGCACGGCGATCCGGCCGTGTTGCTGCCGCGGCTGGCCATGGCCCTGGGGGCTGAGGCGGTGGCCTGGAATCTGGATGTGGAGCCCTACAGCCGCGACCGCGACCAACGGGTGACCGCTGCGCTGCAGGCCGCAGGGCTGACCGTGAAGACAGGCTGGGATCAGCTGCTGGTGGACCCCGAGGCGCTGCGCACCGGTGCCGGCGATCCCTATCGCGTCTACGGGCCCTACTGGCGCAGCTGGCGGCGGCGGCTGGAAGCGATGACCCCCCTGGGATCGGCGGCAACGGGTGGCCTGGAGCCGCTGCCCGCGCCCACGGCTCTGCAGGACAGCCTCAGCGATGGCGCCACCACCCTGCCGCCCGATCTACCGCAGCTGGCTTCGCTAGAGGAGGCCACAACCCTGACCGCGGTGGGGCTGAGGCACGGTTTCGACGGCGCAGCCCTCTGCCCCTGCCGCCCCGGCGAGGCCGCCGCCCGCGAGCAGCTGGCGGCCTTCTGCCAGGTCCGTGGCGCCATCGGCCGCTATGGCGAGGGGCGCAATCTCCCCGGCGAAGCGGGCACCTCCGGCCTCAGTGCCGCCCTCAGGTTCGGTACCCTCAGCCCTCGCCAGGCCTGGGCTGCCGCCCAGCAGGTCCGCAGCGAGCTGCTCGACCTGGGCGGTGGTGAGGAAGCACTCGCCTCGATCGAGGTCTGGGAGCAGGAGCTGGCCTGGCGCGAGTTCTACCAGCAGGCGCTGTTCCATTTCCCGCAACTGGCCGAGGGGCCCTATCGCCCCCAGTGGCATCACTTCCCCTGGGAAAACGACGACCGGCATCTGCAGGCCTGGCGCGAAGGCCTCACCGGCATGCCGATCATCGATGCAGCGATGCGTCAGCTGAATGAAAGCGGCTGGATGCACAACCGCTGCCGCATGATCGTGGCCTCATTTCTGGTGAAGGATCTGATCTGCGACTGGCGCCTGGGCGAACGCGCCTTCATGGCGCGCCTGGTGGATGGTGATCTAGCCGCCAACAACGGCGGCTGGCAATGGAGCGCCAGCAGCGGCATGGATCCCAAGCCGCTGCGCATCTTCAATCCGGCCACCCAGGCCCAGAAGTTCGATCCGGAAGCGGACCACATCCGCACCTGGCTGCCAGAGCTGCGCCACGTGAACAGCCGTGATCTGATCAGCGGCCAGATCGCCCCGATTGAGCGGCGCGGTTACCCGCCGCCGCTGGTGAACCACAAGCAGCAGCAGGCCCGCTTCAAGGCCCTGTATGCATCCCTGCCGCGGGGGTGAACAGCGACCGGGCCTGCGGCACCATCGCCCCATCGAAACCCGCCGGGGGCCACCCGAAGCCCTGCGGGTTGGGGCCGGTCGCGGCGGCGCCCGCCTCGCCGGCCAGGCCGGGGAGCGGCAACGGATCGACGCCAGGGCTGCCATCGGCGCGGCGGGGGTCCGGCAGCGCCACCCGGCGGGAACGGGGGCGATGGCCGGTCGGCGCGGCTGCCGAGCGGCCCAGACCGGTGAGCGGATCGCTGCGGCGGTTCCCCATGGCGGCGCCAGGGCGGCCGGCACGTCGCGGCGGCTGCAGCACGGCCGCCACATCCAGGCTCCAGAGCTCGCGGCCGCGGCGGCCGTCGTCGGCGGTGAAGAACAGCCTCTCCCCCACCACCGTGAGCCTCTCGGGTGCGGAGCCGGACTCGCCCGGCCTTAGATCCACCACCTGCACCGTGCCCGCCGGTGTGCCGTCGCTGCGCCACAGCTCCTGGCCCTGGCTGATCCCATCGCCGCTCACCGCCGCGACCGTGAACAGCAGGCTGTCGCCGAAGGCGGTGAGGTTGGTGGGATTGGAGCTTTCCGGCGAAAGATAACCCTGGCGCAGATTGAGATCCTTGAGCAGCCGGGTACCGCGGCGGCTGCCGTCGCTGCGCCACAGCTCGCGGCCATGGGCGCGGTCCTCATTGACGAAGAAGGCGGTGTCGCCCACCGCCGTGAAGCCTGCGGCCTGGGTGAGCGGGATCAGGCGGCGGGGGGAAGCGACCGTGCCGTCGCCCAGCCAGAGCGTGGGGGTGGCATCGGCATCGAAGGCCGTGAACAGCAGGCGATCCCCCAGGGGGGTGAGATTGGCGGGCTCGGAACCGATGCCGAGCCCCGGCCGCAGATCGGCCACCCGCTGCGTGCCCTCGGCGGTGCCATCGCTGCGCCACAGCTCCCGCCCGCTGCTGGCATCGACGGCCGTGAACAGCAGCGTGCTCCCCAGAACCGTGAAATCGCGGGGGTAGGAGGAGCGCGGCCCGAAGGCATCGCCCGTGGGGTTGATGTCCTTCACCAGACGGGTGCCCGCGGCGGTGCCGTCGGAACGCCACTGCTCCACACCGCTGCTGCCCTCCTGATTGGCGATGTCGACCGCCGCAAAAAACAGGGTGCTGCCGACGGCGGTCAGCTGGCTGGGCCCGGACCCGCCGAAGCCAGGGGCCAGATCAGCGACCCGGCGCGTGCCGCGGGCGGTGCCATCGCTGCTCCACAGCTCGCGGCCGCTGCTGCCGTCGTCGGCGCTGAAATACAGGCGCTCCCCCAGCACCGCCAGGCTGGCGGGCTGCGATCCGATCGCACCGGGCCAGATGTCCCTGACCAGCCTGGTGCCGCGACGGGTGCCGTCGGATCGCCACAGCTCGAAGCCGGTGTCGCTCTGATGCGCCACGAAGAACAGGGTGTCGCCCAGGGTGACGAACGCGTGCGCCCCATAGCTGCCGCTGCCCAGATCGCGCACCAGGCGGGTGCTGCCGGCCGTGCCTTCGCTCCGCCACAGCTCCTGGCCACCGGTGCGGATGTCGCGGCGAATGAAAGAGAGGCGGTCGCGGCCGGCGGTGAACTGCTCGAGGCTGGAGCCGGCCGGACCGCGGGCCAGATCCTTGACCAGGGTGGGACGGACCATGCCGGTGGAGCCTCAGATTCCAGTTTGACCGGAATCATGCCGCTAGCAGCATCCGGCCGATGGAGCGGGTCCGGATCCGGGGGCACGGCACCCGGCCCGATCCCGGACACCACAGGAGGCGGGCCGCTGACAGGCCGCCGCGGCCGGGCTGCCGCCGCTCAGACCGACCCGGGACTCTCGCCGGGCAGCGGCGGCACCATCCAGACGGTCTGGGTGTCATCGGTGCGGGTGTCGGGACCGATCAGCACCGGGTTGCGATACCCCGGCAGCACCGCCACCGAAAACACCTCCTCGACACCGGAATGGAACCAGAGCATGGCGACGATCGCCCCGTTGCTCAGATCGACGATCGCCACCCCACAGCGCAGCTCCTGGTCGCGCTCCTGCAGCGGCAGACCACCGAACACCGCCGTTTCGCGGATGCGCGACAGACCGATGAAGGCATGGCCGGCGAAGCAGTCGAGGCCGCGCGTGAACCCCGGCAGCACAGCGACGGTCCGCTGCTGGCCGGTGAGCGGATCGAAGGCCAGCAGGGAGCCATGGCCGGAATCGAGCACATAGAGCAGGCCGCGATAGAGGCGGGGCGAATGGGGCATCGACAGGCCCCGCAGCACCACCTCGCCGCTGGGCACATGCAGCAGGCAGCCGCCATCGACCTTGTGTTCGCGCCAGCCGTTCTCGCTGTCGCTCTCCGCCAGGGCCGTCGCCCACAGCGGCGCGCTGCCGTCCTCAGCGATCGCCAGACCATTGAGGTGGCAGCGATCCCCCGGCGCCCACGCCGAGATGAAAGGCGGCTTCCAGCGCGGCACGAAGCTCCAGGGCGCCTCCAGCGTCACCAGGCCGTTGAACAGCGTGTTCACCATCCAGAGGCGATCGCCGCACCAGGCCAGGTCGTGGCCCATCAGCGGACCGCTGTGGTGGCAGGAGCGGGCCAGGAAGGCGATGTCGTGTTCGCCTTCCGGCGCCAGGCGCGGTGCGATCTCACGGCTGGCGGGCAGGGTCCAGACGGCATCACGGCTGCCGACCGCCAGACCGGACGGGGTGCGGCACAACCCCATCGCCTGATCGAAGCGGGAGAAGCCCACCTGCAGGGCGCCGTTGTGGCTGCCGAGGCTCACCACCCGGCCGGCCTGATAGGTGGAGAGCAGGATCGAGAGCTCCAGGCGCTCCAGCAGCTCCGGCAACGCACGGCTGTGCTCGTAGCGCACCGGCACCGATGCGAGCCCGCGGCCACGATCCGCCGGCGCCTCACCATCCTCCGGCGCTTCTCGGGTCTCCGGCGCTTCGCGATCCGTGCGGCCGTCGGCGTCCTGCCCGGAGTTGTCGCTGACGGTCTGTGAATCGGGGCTGTCGCCCGCGCCGCCATCGGAGGGCACGACCGGTGCGGTGCCGGTCTGGGGGGTCCCGGGGCTGGAGAGGGAATCGGAAGCCATCGAGGAAAGGGTGGCGGGAGCGGCCAACCTGCGTTCTACCGGCCGGACCGCCCAGGCGCCGGCCCCGAGGGGGGCTGAGGGCCTCAGCCCACCAGGGCTGCCGATCGGCTGGCGGTCCCCACCACCTGCTGCAGCGTCTCCACCACGTGCTGCTGCTGCTCTTCGCTCAGCTCCGGGAAGATCGGCAGGCTGAGCACTTCGGCGCAGAGGCGCTCGGTGACCGGCAGCGACCCCGGGCCGTAATCGAGGGCGGCATAGGCCGGCTGGCGATGGATCGGGATCGGGTAGTAGATGATCGTGTTCACGCCGGCCTGGCGCAGCTGCTCCTGCAACCAGTCGCGGCAGCAGGCCTCCGGCATCGCAAAGCGGGCGCTGTCGGCTGAGGGGTTGCAGGAGCCGGCGCAGGCCGCTTCACCCTTGGGGCAGGCGGGCACCCGCACCACGAATTGATTCCAGCTGTGGCCCGGGCAACCGTCGGCACTAGGCAGCTGGATGCCCTCCAGATCGGCCAGCTCCTGCAGATAGCGAGCGGCGATGGTGCGGCGGGCCTCCACCCAGCGCTCCAGATGGGGCAGCTTCACCGCGAGCACAGCCGCCTGCAGCGCATCGAGGCGGCTGTTGTAACCGAGAGCGGTATGCAGGTAACGCCGCGGCATCCCATGCACCGCCAGCTCGCGCACCCGCTGCGCCAGCTCCGGATCGCGACACACCACCGCACCACCATCACCGGCGGCACCGAGATTCTTGGTGGGGAAGAAGCTGTAGCAACCGGCATCACCCCAGCTGCCCACCGGCCGGCCGTTCCAGCTGGCGCCGGTCGCCTGGGCGCAATCCTCGATCACCTTCAGGCCATGGGCCGCCGCCAGGGCAGCGATGCGCTCCATGTCCACCGCCCGGCCGAACAGATGCACCGGCATCAGGGCGCGGGTGGCGGGGGTGATCGCCGCCTCGATCTGCTCGAGCGCAATCAGATAGGTGGCCGGGTCGACATCGACGAACACCGGCGTGGCCCCGACAGCGCTGATCGCCTCCGCCGTGGCGAAGAAACTGAAGGCGCTGGTGACCACCTCATCGCCCGGACCGATGCCCAGGCCGCGCAGGGCCAGGATCAGGGCATCGGTGCCGCTGTTGCAGCCGATCGCATGGGGCACACCACAGGCCGCGGCGAAGGCGGCCTCGAAGCGGGCGATCAGCGGTCCCCCGATGTACTGACCGCTGCGCAACACCTCGAGCACGGCGGTGTCGAGGTCCTCACCGAGCTGCCGCAGTTGCTCTCCGAGGCTGAAGGGGGGGACTTGCATGGCGCCACCTTAACGCCGAGGTAAGGATTCCCGAACGTGCGTGCTGAACCTTCCGGAGGGTCCGGCGGGCGAAAGGAGCGGGGTTGCGGTTGGGGCTGAGGCCGAGCGTGCCGCGGAGGCCGCCGCGGCAGGGACCGCTCCGGTGCCGGAATGACGACAGATTGAGCCCAGCGGGAGCAGGGCCGGCGGATCGGAAGCGGGGGATCATGGCGAGGCCTGCGGAACCTCCGTGTTGCATCCCGTCCCGCCTGCAGCACGCTGGCGCCTGTCTGAACGGTGGCTGGGCGGATTGTGGAGCGGCGCGTGGGACGGCTCATTGGACGGGGCGAGTGGCCGGCCGCTTCGCCCCGCTCGGCCAGGGCTGCACCTCGGCCTGGCCCTGCTGCTGATGGCCTGCACGCCGGCGGAGCAGCGCCCCAGCGGCCGCATCGTCCCGCTGCCGCGCCATCAACCCCACGACGGTCTGGCGGTGGTGACCCGCCCGGCGGGGCAGGGCCTGCACCTCTGGCTTGATCCCGACACCACCACCCCGGGGCGCTGCCGCCCCCGCTGGAATCCCGATGCGGCGCGGCTGCAGGGGGGCGATGGACCCCAGCCCCGCTCCGGCGGCCGGGCTCCCCGGGCGGAGTTCTATGCCGCCATGGCCCGCGGGCCGGTGCGCTGGCAGCTGCGGCAACAGTTCATCGCCCTATGCCGTCAGGTGGCCCCGCAGCGCCGCTTCCAATGGCTGGAACCACCCCGCAGCGCTGCGGAGTACCGGCCGGCCGCGCTGCTGCAGCTGGAGGAACGGCACCTGCTCAGCCATCCCCGCGCCATCCGCCGCGCCGAGAAACGGCTGCTGGGCCAGCCGCTCAGCGCCGAGGACTGGCGGGAGGAGGAACCGCGCCAGGAGCTGCCGGGCCCCTGAGGCGGCCGGCCCCCATCAGGCGAGCCTCTCCCGGCTGGGGCTCGATCAGGTGGATCCTGACAAGGTGAGGCTTGAGCGGGCGGCCCTGGCTCAGGCGGGCCCTGGCTCAGGCGGGCACCGATCAGCGAGGCACCCAGGTGCACCCCCTCAGTGCACCGACCGCCTCACAGCACCGCCTCAGGACACCGCCTCAGGACACCGGCTCAGAGCACCGGCTGGCCTGTGGCGATCGCCTGCTCGACGATGTCGGCAGCCCGGGCCACGCCGCCGCAGGTCTGGATCGCCGCCTGCAGCCGCCGGGCATTGTGACGGCAGCCGTCGTCGCGGAGCACCTGCTCGATCGCCCGGCGCAGAGGCAGCACCGACAGGCGCTTCAGAGGCAGCACCACCCCGCAGCCGCTCCAGGCGACGCGGGCGGCCACGCCGGGCTGGTCGTTGGCGATCGGGATCGCCACCATCGGCACCCCCTGACTGAGCGATTCCAGCACCGTGTTCATGCCGGCATGGGTGATCGTGAGCGCCGCCCGCGCCAGCAGTTCCAGCTGCGGCGCCTCGGCCACCACCAGAGGGGAACCCGGCAGCGGTGGCAGCTCCTCGGGCCGGCTGCCGCCACCCAGGGCGATCACCAGCTGCACATCGAGGTCGGCGCAGGCGGCGGCGATCGTGGCGAACATCCCCAGCTGCCGGTTCTGGATCGTGCCCAGCGAGGCATAGACCAACGGCTGGCCGCTCAGGCGCTCCCAGGGGAACGGCAGGGGCGCGCGGCTGGAGGGATCGACGAGCGGACCGGTGAAGTGGAACCAGGCGGGCAGCCGGCGGCGTGGATATTCGAAAGCCGCCGGCTGCTTGTGCCACGAGTCAAACGTTCATCATGAACACTGACGCAACTACACCAAGGATGGGAGTGTGGCCTCCCGGAGCCGGCCTGCAGGGGCAGGCTCCAAACCACCCCATGCCGCTGTGTCCAAAAGGCGCGGTG
>JBJTQH010000093.1:0-10158 GCA_046075505.1 Cyanobium sp.
GGGTCTTGGTGTTCGTCCCACCCCCTGAACGGATACCTTTTTTTCAGGTGCTCACGCCGGCTGCCCTGGTGGAGCAGCCGGCGTGAGCACCTGAGGGGAGGGGGGAAAGACCCACGGTTGAAGCCAAAGAGAGGTTGGTTACAGCAGCAGGGGGTATGTCAGAAGGGGGGTGATTGCGGGGGCCAAGGGGGGATCGAAGACGTCAGGGGCGGATCGGGAGGCCTCAGCCCCTGGTGTCGTGTGGGCAGCGGGTCCTGCTCACCACCTGAGCGCCCCTCAGGCGAAGTGGAGCAGCTCGCGGCGGCGCAGGGGGCGGGCGAACAGTTCAGCCAGGTCGCCGGCCTGGTCACAGCCGTGGATGGGGCTGAACACCAGTTCGATCGACCATTTGGTGGCGATGCCTTCCGCTTCCAGCGGGTTGGCCAGGCCGAGGCCGCAGACGACCAGATCGGGCCGGGCGGCGCGGATGCGCTCCAGCTGCTTCTCCACGTCCTGGCCTTCGCTCAGCTGGGTGCCGGCCGGCAGCAGCGCCTGTTCCACCTCCATCAGCTGGCGGTCGTGATACGGGGTGCCCACCTCCACCAGTTCCATGCCGCACTCGCGCGACAGGAAGCGGGCCAGGGGGATCTCCATCTGGGAATCGGGCATCAGGAACAGGCGCTTGCCCGCCAGCACCTCCCGATGCGGCGCCACCGCCCGGCGTCCCCGTTCCACCAGGGGATCGAGCACCGAGGCCACCACGGCCGGATCGATGCCGAAGGCGGCCGCTGCGGCCGCCATCCAGTCGCGGCTGCCCTCCACACCAAAGGGATAAGGGGCGCGGATCAGCTGGGCACCCCGATGGATCAGGGCCCGGGCGGTGCCGCTCAGGAACGGTTGCGCCAGCAGCAGGCGGGTGTTCGGACCCACCGGTGGCAGTTCAGTGGAGCGACGCGGCGGCAGGCTGCGCACCACGGGGATGCCCATGCGGGCGAACAGGGCCCCGAAGCGGTCCTCCACTCCATCGGCCAGGGTGCCGGCGATCAGCAGCTGGGGCTCGTCGCTGCTGGGCATCAGCGGCAGCAACGCCTGCAGGGCCTGGTCCTCCCCCTGGGTGAAGGTGGTTTCGATGCCGCTGCCGGAGTAATTGAGCACCCGCACCCGGCCGAGGAACTGCTCGCTCAGCCGCTCGGCGGCGCGGGAGAGATCCAGCTTGATCACCTCGCTGGGGCAGGAGCCCACCAGGAACAGGGTGCGGATCTCGGGGCGGCGCTCCAGCAGGTCGCGCACGAGCCGGTCAAGCTCATCGTTGGCATCGGCCAGGCCGGCCAGATCCCTCTCCCCCAGGATCGCGGTGCCGAAGCGCGGCTCCGCGAAGATCATCACGCCGGCGGCGCTCTGGATCAGGTGGGCGCAGGTGCGCGAGCCCACCACCAGGAAGAAGGCATCGGGCATGCGTCGGTGCAGCCACACGATGGAGGTCAGGCCGCAGAACACCTCCCGCTGACCGCTTTGACGCAGCAGCTCCGGTGTCTGGGCTGTCGCGTCGGGGACGGACACGACCATGGGCTGATCTCTCCCGCTGAAAGTGCCTAAGGGCTAGCGAGGCGGAATGCGGCGGCGGCGGAAGGCGTTACAAGTGTTCGGGATCATCACCGGCGCCAGGGAGCGGGGGACGTGCTGGCGGGGGGCGTGGCGCCGTCGGCGTTAGGATCCCGCCACTTTCCGGTCGCCGCTCCCCAGGGGGCGACCAGGGAGCGTTCGTCGGGGATACCCATCCCTGCCTTCGAGCGCTTCCGACGGAAACGTCCCAGCCGTTGACCCTCCCGCCCGTGGAGGTCGCCGGAGCGGGTGTTGTTCCCTGCAGGAGGTGGCGCCCGACGCCGTGATGGAATCCAGGATCACCCGCTCCAGCAGCCTCAGCACCGACGACCGGGCGATCACCCGCCGGCGCTCGGCCCTTCGCGTCACCGGTACCGAAATCGGTTCGATCGTCGGCCGCAGCAGCGGCGATGGTGCCAGCTGTGTGATCACCACTGACAGTGAGGGTCGACGGCTGTCGCGCCAGAACAGCCACGTGCAGTCGATCGAGCTGCGCACCTACGTCTTTCTCGATTCGCTGCAGCCCCAGCTGGCGGCCTACATGGGCACGGTGTCCCAGGGGTTTCTGCCGATCCCCGGCGATGCCTGCCTTTGGCTCGAGGTATCCCCTGGTATGGCGGTGCACCGCGTCACCGACATCGCCCTCAAGGCCAGCACCGTGCGCCTCGGCCAGATGGTGGTGGAGCGGGCCTTCGGTTCGATTGCGCTCTATCACCGTGATCAGAGCAATGTGCTCCATTCCGGCGATGTGGTGCTCGATGCGATCGGCAGCAGCGTCAGCCGGCGCAGCCGCTGCGAGGTCACCTGGACCGAGATCATTCGCGCGATCACGCCGGATCACGCCGTTCTGATCAACCGTCAGAACCGGCGCGGTTCAATGATCCAGTCGGGCATGAGCATGTTCATCCTTGAAACCGAGCCCGCCGGCTATGTGTTGATCGCCGCCAATGAGGCCGAGAAGGCATCTAATATCACGGTGGTGGATGTCAAGGCCGTCGGCGCCTTCGGGCGCCTCACCCTGGCAGGTCACGAGGGCGATGTGGAGGAGGCTGCCGCTGCTGCTATGCGGGCCGTCTCCCAGATCAACGGCTGAACTCAGAGCTCAGAGACCAACCAGCAGGCCTGCATCCGCGGCGGCGCGGAACACCAGGGCATGGCGCGCCACCAAGGCCGGCAGGGCGTCGTAACCGCCCCCGATCACCGTGGCGACCGGTATGCGGCGGCGCAGGCATAATTCGAGCACCATCCGGTCACGCTGCAGCAGGCCACCGTCGCTGAGGCAGAGCCGCCCGAGGCGGTCGTCGCGGTGGGGATCGACGCCGGCGTTGTAGAGCACCAGATCCGGCTGCACCTGCTCCAGCAGCTCCGGCAGCAGGCCGCCCACCGCTGCCAGGTAGGCCTCGTCCTCGAGTCCGTCCGCCAGGGGCAGGTCGCAGTCGCTGTTCTCCTTGCGCAGGGGGAAGTTTGAGGCGGCGTGGGCCGAGAAGGTGAACACGCGCGGCTCGCTGCCGAACAGGGCGGCGGTGCCGTCACCCTGATGCACATCCAGGTCCACCACCATCAGGCGCTGCACCGCGCCCTCCGCCAGCAGTTGCCTGGCGGCCACCGCCACATCATTGAAGATGCAGAAGCCGCTGCCGTGGTCGGCGAAGGCGTGGTGCGTGCCGCCGGCCAGGTGACAGGCCAGACCATGCGTCAGGGCCAGCCGGGCGGTGAGCAGGGTGCCACCCACCGCCAGCCAGCTGCGTCGCACCAGGGGGGTGGTAGCCGGCAGGCCGATGCGGCGCTGTGCCGCCGGGCTGAGCTGATCGCGGCAGAAGGCTTCGTGGTAGCGGCGCCCATGCACCAGTTCCAGGCTGCGGCGCGGGATCGGCAGCGGCTGGTGGAACTGCTCAGGGCGGGCTAGATCGTGGCGGAGCAGATACTCGTGCAGCAGGCGGAACTTGGCCATCGGGAAGCGATGGCTGCTGGGCAGCGGCGCCGAATAGGCCGGGTGATACACCAGAGGGGGCCGCATCGCGCTCCTAGGACAGGCGGTGATCAGGATGGCGGGCGATGGCGATCGGGAGCGCGACCATGCCGCCGGCACGGCCTATGGAGAGCGCCGGGAGGATCCGGCCGCGATGGCGGTCCGGGCAGACGCCGACCCCATGGCCGTTGCCGCTGCAGCGGCTGGCGGTACTGCTGCTCACCCTGCTGGCGGGTCGCTATCTGATCTGGCGTTGCGGCGCCACCCTCAACCTCAGCGGTCCGGCCGCCATCACCATCAGCCTGGTGGCTCTGATCGCCGAAACGCTGTTGATCGGCGTTGGATTTCTGCAGCTCTGGTTCAGCCTGCTGCCGCGACGACCGATGCTGGCGCGGGCGGAGCAGGCGGCGGCGGCCCTTGCGCTACGGCTGCAGAACGGAGCGACGGTGCCGAGGGTGGATGTGCTGGTCCCCTGCTGTGGCGAGCCGTTCGCCCTGGTGGAGCGCTGCCTGCGGGGCTGTCTGGCACTTGAGTACCCCGCCTTCCGGGTGTGGTTGCTGGATGATCGGCAGCGGCCGGAGCTGCGGCAGCTGTGTGATCGCCTCGGCTGCGGCTATCTGGCCCGTCAGGAGCATCGCCACGCCAAGGCCGGCAACCTCAATGTCGCCCTGAGCCACACCGATGCCGAGCTGGTGGCGGTCTTCGATGCCGATGTGGTGCCGCTGCGATCGTTTCTGAAGCGCACGGTCGGCCTGTTCGAGGAGCCGCGGGTGGCTCTGGTGCAGACCCCGCAGCACGACATGAGCGCCGATCCGGTGCGCCGCAACCTGCGGCTGGAGCGCTGGCTGAACGCGGATGAGGAGGGCTTCTACCGCTGGGTACAGCCCACCCGCCAGAGTCTCGGGGCCGTGGTCTGTGCCGGCACTGGCTTTGTGATGCGTCGCGAGGCGCTGCAACGGGTGGGTGGGTTCGATACGGAGACCCCGTCGGAGGATCTGGCCACTGGCATCCGTCTGGCTGCGGCCGGTTACGACAACCTCTATCTGCCAGAACGCCTGAGTGCCGGTCTGGCGCCGGCCACCGTGGCGGCGATGGCCCGTCAGCGTGGCCGCTGGGCGGGCGGCACGGTGCAGGTGTTGCGCACCGGTGCCAGCCCCTTGCGGCTGGCCGGGCTCATGCCCCTGCAGCGGCTCGGATTTCTTGAGGGCATCGCCCATTGGCTGGCGGTATTGCCCCAGGTGCTGCTGGCGTTGGTGATTCCGCTGGCGATCGCTCTGCTGGGGGTGGCGCCTTTGCGGATCGATGCGGCCGGGCTGCTGTGGGTGGGCCTGCCGTTTCAGCTCGCCCAGCTGCTGTTGGTGCGCTGGCTGAGCGTTCACTCCCGCGCGGCTCTGGTCCAGGAGCTGTACCGCTGGATCTTTCTGCTGCCGCTCTGCGGGGCCGTGCTCACCACCCTGCTGGGACGTCCTCAGAGGTTTGAGGTCACCGCCAAAAGCCAGGGCGCGCGGCCGCGGGTGGCGATGGCCTGGAGCCTGGCCTGGCCCCTGATCTCGCTGCTCCTGCTGCAGGGGCTGGCGATGCTGCGGGCGTTGCGGGCCCATCGCCTGGGCAGCGGTGGCTTCAGCGAGGTCACGCTGCTGGTCACCCTCGCCTGGATGCTGCTCACATCTTTGCTACTGCTGCTGTCGCTGCGGGCCTGCTGGCATCGGCCCGGTGGTGGTGGTGCCCCCTGGTTCCGGCTCGAGCAGCCCGTGTTGCTGCGGGCTGCCGATGGAAGGCAGTGGCGGGCCAGGCTGGAGGCGATCGGGGAGGAGGGAGCTGAACTCAGGCTCGATCCGCCCCAGCGGGGGGTGCTCCAGCACGGCCCTGCCCTGGGGGAGCCCCTGCAGTTCAGCCTGCTGCCGATCGGCGGGCAGGGGGTGCCGCTGCTGGAGTTGCCCTGGACCCCTCGGTTGCAGCGCCGGGATCGGAGCCGGCGGCTCGGGGGGGTCTGGGGCGATGGGCGATCCGTTGATGCGCCGCCGCGCCACACGGTTCCGGCAACGCCGCGCGACGCAGGCAGCGGGCCGTTGCCGGAGCGGCAGCGGGAGCTGCTGCAGGATCTGCTCTACCGGCGCCCGGGCCTGTGGCCTCAGGAAGCGGCCCCATGGGATCTGCTGGCGCTGCCGGTGGCGTTGCTGCATCTGCTGCGGCCCCAGCGACGCGAACAGTGGTTTCGGCGCAGCCTGTTGCCCCAGGCTCCGGCCGCAGCGGAAGCGCTGGCCAGCGGCACGGCTCCAGGGAGCCTGCGCTGATCCTGAGCGAACACCGATCGCGACGGGCGCAGCCGAAGCACATCCCGAGGAGGTTGGCGCGTCTCACCGCCGGCTCCATCCTGCGCTGCAGGACCCGATTGGATGCCGGGGTTGGAGGGTCGCGGATGGATCCGACCGGCGCCGCGCCGCCACCGCTTCACTCCAGTCCGAGGCAGCGGCGCAACTGTGGGGCGATCGCTCGGGCCGCCCGACCGCGACTGCCGAAGCGGCTCTTCTGATACGCATTGAGCCGCGCATAGCTGCTGCCGGCCTCCCGCACGTGGAAGATCGGGTCGTAGCCCGGCCCGTGGCCATCGGGGGCATGCAGGATCAGGCCGCGGCAGAGGCCCTCGGCTTCCGCCACGATCCGGCCGGAGGGATCGGCCAGCACCATGGCACTGATGAAACTGGCGCCGCGATACAGCGAATCCCCCAGTTCCTTCAGCAGGCGGTGGATCCGCTCGTGGTCGGTGGGGGCGTAGCGGGCTGAATAGAGACCGGGGCGGCCATCGAGGCCATCGACCTCGATGCCGGAATCATCGGCCAGGGCCCAGCAGCCGGTGGCCTGCGCGGCGGCCACCGCCTTGAGCCCGGCGTTCTCGGCATAGGTGGCTCCGGTTTCCTCCACCTCCAGGTCCTGGGGCTGGGCGATCACCAGCAGCCCTGCGGCATCGAGCATGCGGCCGATTTCCTCCACTTTGTGGGGATTGCCGCTGGCGATCACCAGCTGCGCTGGGCTCGGGCGTTGCTCAGGGGCCAGCGGGGCCGGACGCCGTCGTGGAGCCAGGGGAGCCGAGGGCTGCAGCGGGGGTGGGGCGAAGCGTGCCATCGACGCCGGGCGCTGCGGTCGGCAGCATTGTCTCCTACCGACGACCAGCATCGGGATGGTGCCTTTTCAGCTGGGAGTGGCTCCGGGCGGCCTTCCTGCGGAAGCACTCCGGCTGAAGCCGCGCGGCAGCAGGACCTGTGGCGGCGAGGTTTGAGCCACGGCTGGCGCCCGGGGCGGTGCATTGGGACCCGGAGGCACCGATGCCCCCACCCCTGGTGGCGATGGTTGTGTCTCGGTCGGAGGGTTGGCCTGGGGAGGGGATGGCGACAGGGGGTGAGGCAGGACGGGTTGAACATTCCACCCCCGGAAGCTCCAGGGTTCCTGCCTCAGCAGGACGCTAGGGAGTGCGCTCCCGTTCGGCCGGAGAGCCGGTCAAGTTTCAGCGGCTCCTGACGGTCACCGTCGGGCTGCGTGGGTAGCTTGCCAGGACGACCGGATCGGAGGACATGCAATCGAGTCTGATTCTCCAGAACCTGGTTTCGCCACCGGTTCTGTTCTTCTTCCTCGGCGTTCTGGCGATCCTGCTGGGCTCCGATCTGGAGATTCCAGCACCCCTGCCGAAGCTGTTTTCCCTTTATCTGCTGCTGGCGATCGGTTTCAACGGCGGCATTGAACTGGCCCACAGTGGTCTGGGTTCCCAGGTGCTGCTCACGATCGGCGCGGCGGTGCTGATGTCGCTGCTGGTGCCGATCAGCAGTTATCTGATCCTGCGGCTCCGCCTCGACAGCAGCAATGCGGCCGCGGTGGCGGCCTCCTATGGCTCGATCAGTGCTGTCACCTTCATCACGGCCCAGAGTTTTCTCAACGTGTTGCAGCTGCCGTTCGATGGCTTCATGGTGGCGGCGCTGGCCCTGATGGAATCGCCGGCGATCGTCGTCGGTGTGGTGCTGGCCAAGCTTGGCGATCGGGCCGCTCAGATCTCCGCCGACCACCCCAGTGGTGCGCTCCCCTGGAAGGAGGTGTTGCAGGAGGCTTTTCTGAACGGTTCGGTGTTTCTGCTGATCGGCAGCCTGGTGATCGGTGCACTGATGGCCAGCTTCAGTCCGCTGGGGGTGGAGAAGATGGAGCCGTTCACGGTGAAGCTCTTCTATGGAGCCCTCTGCTTCTTTCTGCTTGACATGGGCATCGTCGCGGCCCAGCGGTTGCGGGATCTGCGCCAGGCGGGGGCGTTCCTGATCGCGTTTTCTGTGCTGGCTCCGCTCTTGCATGCCGCCGTCGGTCTCGGGCTGGCCTTGCTGCTCCATCTCAGCCAGGGCGACAGCCTGCTGTTCATGGTGCTCTGTGCCAGTGCTTCCTATATCGCCGTGCCGGCCGCGATGCGCATGACCGTTCCCAAGGCCAATCCCAGCCTGTATATCTCCACCGCCCTGGGCCTTACGTTCCCGTTCAACGTGGTGGTGGGGATTCCTCTCTACATGAGCCTGATTCAGCGCTTCGTGCCCGCGCAATGACCGCCAGGCTCACTGCTGGTCCGGCACAAACATTCCACACCCTCCATCCGCGGCTGTCCCGATGAAACGGATCGATCTGTTCGTGAGCGAGCGCGAGGTCACCCGGGTCTGCAGGGCCCTGCGCCAGGCCGGGGTGCCCGGCTATTCGGTGATGCGCCACGTCACCGGCATGGGCCTGGCCGGGGAGATCTCCGAGGCGATGGATTTCAGCGGTCTCGGGGCCAATGCCCACGTGATCGTCTTCTGTGCGCCGGAGCTGCTGGAGCAGGTGCGTGCCGTGCTCCGCCCCCTGTTTGACCTGTTCGGCGGTGTCGGATTCGTCTCCGAGGCCGAGCCTCTCTGATCGCAGCTGCTGCTGTGCCGGCTGGCAGAGGTCCGGCGATGGTGGCGCTCAAGCTCCGCCATGGTCCTTGGCCATGGCGCCGCTGCCATTGCGGCGGTGGCTTGCGGCGGTGGCGGCGATCTGATCGTTCCAGGAGGGAGGGAGCAGCAGGCTGAGCCAGCGACTCAGGTCTCCCGGAGGCCACCGCTGCGCGGCTGCGGACAGGGGCAGGAAGCCCCTCGCTGCAGCCATGGAGCAGCAACGGCGACCGATCCAGCCCCAGAGGCGCAGCATTCCTAACGTTTTGTGTTGCTTGGATAAGCCCCTCTTATTGGTGCTCCTGGAAACCTTGATGGCGACGGATCACGAAATGGGTTGACGGGAGGTCGGGCGGCAGACCAGGGTTGCCATCGAACATTCCACCCCCTCCTCCAGGAGCAGGTAATGGCAAACGAAACCATGGGCATCGCCCTCGGCATGATCGAGACCCGGGGGCTCGTCCCCGCGATCGAGGCCGCTGATGCCATGACGAAGGCCGCCGAAGTGCGCCTGATCGGCCGTGAGTTCGTCGGGGGCGGCTACGTGACCGTTCTGGTGCGTGGTGAGACCGGTGCTGTCAACGCTGCCGTCCGTGCCGGTGCCGATGCCTGCGAGCGCGTGGGTGACGGTCTGGTTGCCGCCCACATCATTGCCCGCCCGCACCGCGAGGTGGAGCCGGCTCTGAACAGCAGCTTCGGCCAGGGTCTGAAGGACTGAGCGTTCAGCGCCTGAAACGCTGACATTCTGACTTCCCCACCCGACCCAACCGGAGAACCTCCATGGCTAAGAAGTACGACGCCGGGGTAAAGGAGTACCGCGACACGTATTGGACTCCTGATTACGTCCCCCTCGACACCGACCTGCTCGCCTGCTTCAAGTGCACCGGCCAGGAAGGTGTGCCCAAGGAAGAGGTGGCAGCCGCTGTTGCCGCTGAATCCTCCACCGGCACCTGGTCCACCGTGTGGTCCGAGCTCCTCACCGATCTCGACTTCTACAAGGGCCGTTGCTATCGCATCGAAGACGTTCCTGGCGACAAGGAATCCTTCTATGCCTTCATCGCCTATCCCCTTGATCTGTTCGAGGAAGGCTCCATCACCAACGTTCTGACCTCCCTGGTCGGCAACGTGTTCGGTTTCAAGGCCCTGCGCCACCTGCGCCTGGAAGACATCCGCTTCCCGATGGCCTTCATCAAGACCTGCATGGGTCCCCCGAACGGCATCCAGGTCGAGCGCGACCGGATGAACAAGTACGGCCGTCCCCTGCTGGGTTGCACCATCAAGCCGAAGCTCGGCCTGAGCGGCAAGAACTACGGCCGTGTGGTGTATGAGTGCCTCCGCGGTGGTCTCGACTTCACCAAAGACGACGAGAACATCAACTCGCAGCCGTTCCAGCGTTGGCAGAACCGCTTCGAGTTCGTTGCCGAAGCCGTGCGTTCGGCCCAGGAAGAGACCGGCGAGAAGAAAGGTCACTACCTGAACTGCACCGCCGCCACTCCTGAGGAGATGTACGAGCGGGCCGAGTTCGCCAAGGAACTCGGGCAGCCGATCATCATGCACGACTACATCACCGGTGGCTTCACGGCCAACACCGGTCTGGCGAAGTGGTGCCGCAAGAACGGCATTCTGCTCCACATCCACCGCGCCATGCACGCGGTGATCGACCGCCATCCCAAG
>JBJTQH010000094.1:0-8383 GCA_046075505.1 Cyanobium sp.
CACGGCTCCTGGAAGGCGGTAATCGCCCCCATCGGGGCCCCCAAAGCACCTGCGTGGTTGAAGTGAAATCATCTTGAAAAGGCGTAGACCCATTGCGGCAACTGGGGTCTTGGTGTTCGTCCCACCCCCTGAACGGATACATCCCGCTGACCTTCGGCCCTGCTGCACCCTCACAGCTGCAGCCAGCAATGCTGCAGCCCGCCCCACGTTCACGACACTCGTTTTGACCCAATCGCAGGGACTGTGATGACCACCTCAACACGCGATGCACTCGATGCCCTGCTGTATGTGCGCAATGGCGACATCACGGCACGCTGGAACTTTCCTGAAGCGGTGGGCAGCCCCCTTGATGATCCGGCCGGTTTTGGCACCGCGGTCAGTCTCACCTACAGCTTCCCTGACACTGTCACCCCCTATTTCACACCGCCAGACTTCCGGGCCTTCAGTCAGCAGGAGCGGCAGGCCACGCGCGAGGTGCTCGCCGCCATCTCCTCGGTTGTGGCGGTGCAATTCCGCGAGGTGGAGGGCATCGGCCAGATGACGTATGCCATGTCATCCCAGTCGCAAGGCCAGGAGGGCTTCGCCTTTCAGCCCGGATACGGGTATTCCTTTGTGGGTGACAAATACACGTCGGTCACGGAGTCCGATCGCGCCGGTGATGTCTGGATCAACAGGCAGATTGAGCGCACGGATGCCAACCTGGCGCGCGGTGGTGATGGCTTTGCCACCCTGTTGCATGAAACCTCCCATGCGATCGGCCTGAAGCATCCGTTCGAGGCTCCGTCGGATGGTTTTCTGCTGGATGGTGAGCTGGATAATGAGCGTTATACTGTGATGTCCTATAACGCGCCGGATAACACCAATATTGTCACGGTCAGCGGCGATCCCCTGGATTACAGCTTTCGCTGGATTCCAGCTAGCCCGAGCACCCTGATGCCACTCGATATCCAGGCATTGCAGGCGCTCTACGGTGCCAACACCACCACCCGCCGCGGCAACGACACCTACCGCTGGAGCCGCCATCCCGAGATCCTGGAAACGATCTATGACACCGGCGGCCGCGACCGGATCGATTGCCGCAATCAGAGCTTCCGTTGTTTCATCGATCTGCGGCCCGGCTCCTTCAGTTCGATCGCCCAGCGCCTCACCGATGCCCAGAAGCGCATCGGGCTTGATCTGCCCAGCTGGTTCGACGCCCCCCTGCCCAGGGGCACCTATGACGGTCGCGACAACCTGGCGATCGCCGAGGGGGTGACGATCGAGCAGGCCTTCGGTGGATCCGGCGCCGACACGATCATCGGCAATCAGGCCGCCAACACCCTCAGCGGTGGGCTCGGCCGCGATCGGCTCACCGGTGGCCTCGGAGCCGATCGCTTCCTGTTCGACACCGCGCCTTCCAAGGCCAACCTCGACAAGGTGAACGACTTCAGCCCTGGCCAGGACGCGCTGCTGCTGGATGCCAGGCGCTTCCCAGGCCTCAGCGGCAGCCGCGCCGGACAGCCCCTGGCGGCGGAGCTGTATCGCATCGGCAGCGCCCCCCTCGATCGCGACGACCTGATCCTCTACAACCCCAGCACCAACCTGCTCTCCTATGCCCCCGAAGGCAGCGCCAGTCGCACGCTGCTGCCGATCGCCCAGATGGCGCTGCCGGGCAACCAGGCGCCCCTGATCGGCGATCTGCTGGTGCTGGGCTGAGCCGGCGCCGTGCCCGCCTGGAAGCCCAGTTGCGGTGGTCGCTGGATGGCAGCGCAGCGGGCCGCACCGCCACCTGCGGCACCATGGAGGCAGCCTGGCGGGACAGCGGGATGGGGGCACTGCCACAATCCGCCCTGATCGGGCAGGTTTGGTTGTGGCCTTCAGTGCGAAAGCGCAGTACGGAATCGTTTCCCTGATCGAGCTGGCCGCCATCCATGAACAGGGGGGCGTGCTGCAGGTGGCAGAGATCGCACACCGCCAGGGTATTCCGGATCGCTACCTCGAGCAGATGCTCACCAGCCTGCGGCGGGCCCGCATCCTGCGCAGCCTGCGCGGTCCCCGCGGTGGCTATCAGCTGGCCCGACCACCGGCCCAGATCCAGCTGCAGGAGGTGCTGATCGCCCTTGAGGGGGAGGAGGCACCCCGCGGCGGCGAGCGCTTCTCGGCGGAATTCCAGGTGCTAAGCGGCCTGGAGGAGCGCCTCGATCGGGCCCGTCGATCGATCCTCGAGGGCACCACCCTGCAGGATCTGCTCGATCAGCGCGACCAGCTGGTGCAGGCCCAGGGCATGTATTTCATCTGAGCTCCTCCCGCTGGCGCCGCCCCGGCGTGGCCACGCCCACCGGTACGGCCATCCCAGCTCTCAGCCGCGGCCCCGGCCGCGATAACCCGGATCGCACCAGCAGCGCGGCAGCGGCTCGCCGGAGGGGAAGCGCAGCTCCGTCTTGGCGAAGTGGTGGGGATCCTGCAGCTCCTCACCGCCGTGGATGCGGCCCGCCACCGCCGCCGCGAATGGATCCGCCAGTTGGCGTAGATCGAGGATCTCCACCAGGCTGGCCTCGTTGCCGTGCTGATGCAGGGTCAGGAACATGGTCGGAAGCGGTCGGGAAGCCGTGACACTTGCCCCGAGGATTGCCCGGCCGGCTGACGCTGGGAGGAAGAGGGTGTAGATCCTGGGCAGAACGACCGCAACCCTCACCCAGGCGCGCCATGGCACATCACCCGATCCTGATCGTCGGCGGCGGAGCTGCGGGGCTCACGGTGGCCAGCCAGCTGAAGCGGGCCCGGCCCCAGCTGCAGATCACCCTGCTGGAGCCCTCCGAGCATCACGACTACCAGCCGGGCTGGACCCTGGTGGGTGGCGGTGTGTTCAGCCTCGAGGAGACGCGCCGCTCCGAGGCCTCCCTGATCCCGCAGGGGGTGCAGTGGATCCGCGAGGCCGTGGCCGGTTTTGATCCGGCGGCCAACAGCCTCACCACCAGCGGCGGCCAGACCCTCAGCTACGACATCCTGATCGTTGCCACCGGGCTGCGGCTGTGCTGGGAGGCAATCCAGGGCCTGAGCGAAGCCCTCGGTCGCGGTGGCGTCTGCAGCAATTATTCGCGTGAGCACGTCGCCTACACCTGGGAGTGCATCCAGAGCTTCAGGGGCGGCAATGCCGTGTTCACCTGCCCACCGATGCCGATCAAGTGCCCGGGGGCGCCGCAGAAGATCGCCTACATGGCCGATGACGTGTTCAAGCGTGATCCGGCCCTGGCGGCCGCCAGCAAGGTGATCTATGCCACCGCCACCCCAGGCATCTTCGGGGTGCCCACCTATGCGGCACCGCTGCGGGAGGTGGTGAAGCGCAAGGGCATCGAGGCCCGCTACAGCCATGTGCTCACCGAGGTACGCCCCGACAGCAGGGAAGCGGTGTTCCGCGTGCAGCCGGCCAGCCCCGTGCATGGCGAGGGAGAGGAGCCGCGCCAGGAGGTGATTCCTTACAGCCTGCTGCATGTCACCCCGCCGATGGCGGCCCCCGAGGTGGTGGCCTCCAGCCCCCTGGCCGCCGCCAGCGGCTTCGTGGAAGTGGATCAGTACAGCCTGCAGCACAAGCGCTTCGCCAATGTCTTCTCGCTGGGCGATGTCTCCGGCATGCCCAACTCCAAGACCGCCGCTGCTGTGCGCGGCCAGGCGCCGGTGCTCGTGGCCAATCTGCTGTCGCTGCTCGATGGCCAGCCCCTGGAGTCGCGCTACGATGGCTATAGCTGCTGCCCGCTGATCACCGGTTACGGCAAGGTGATCATGGCTGAGTTCAACTACGAGCAGCAGCCGGTACCCTCCTTCCCGCTCGATCCCACCGAGGAGCGCTGGAGCATGTGGGTGGTGAAGAAGAATGTGCTGCCATGGTTGTACTGGAACCGGATGCTGCGCGGCGGCCAGCATGAGCGTCGCTTCATCCCCGGTCGCAGCGGCGCCGCCTCTTCCTGAAGCCGGCGCTGGTCTTCTGAACGCCGGGGTCAGCTGCGGGAGCGGCGGTGGCAGGCTCAGCGGCGAGCCCCTGCCCCCGGCCCGTGACCGCAACGCCCCAACGGCCCCTGTCCCCGGCCCGCCATCGGCAGCGTGCAGGGGGCGATGGCGGGCCGGCAGCGCCATCGTCGTCCCGGCCGCCGCTTCCGGCCTGGCCGGGCGGTTTCGCGATGGCGTTCGGGTTGCTCTGGCTGGGCGCCCTGGCTCTGGCGCTGATCGGCCTCGATGGACCGCCGCTGCGGGACTGGGATGAGGGGATCGTGGCGCGGGTGGCGCTGGAGCTGAGTCAACGCCCCTGGTTGGAGCGGCTCTGGCCCACCTACTGGGGCGATCCGTATCTCAACAAGCCCCCCGGCCTGCACTGGTTGCTGGCGGCGGTGATCGATCTCTGGCGCGCCCTGGCGCGGCCGGAGGCCGGTGCCCTGCCGCCGGATGGGCTGCTGCGCCTGCTGCCCTCCCTGATCACCTCCCTGCTGGTGCCGCTGCTGGTCCTGGTGCAGCTGCGTCTGCGTCCCGGCCAGTGGCTTACGGCCCTGTGCACCGGTGCGATCACCCTCACCCTGCTGCCGATCGTGCGCTTCGGGCATCTGGTGATGCTCGACGGCTGCCAGCTGGTGGCGATGGTGCTGCTCTGGTGGGCGGTGCTCGGCTGCGGCGGTCCGCCGCGGCGGCTGCTCCTCCAGGCGCTGCCGGTGGGCCTGGCGGCCAGCGCCCTGTTGCTGCTCAAGGCGCCCACCGCTGTCCCGGTGCTGGGCGGCACGCTGCTGCTGCGGGTTCTGGAGCG
Organism: Cyanobium sp.; assembly: GCA_046075505.1. Lineage (GTDB taxonomy): Bacteria > Cyanobacteriota > Cyanobacteriia > PCC-6307 > Cyanobiaceae > Cyanobium. The sequence continues at coordinate 4,769 of JBJTQH010000094.1, forward strand.
GGATCTGAGCCGCCGCCAGCTGGCCTGGCTGCTGCTGGGGGTGCTGCTCGGCCTGCTGCCCGGTCTGGCCTGGCATGGGGGCCATGCCCTGGTGCGCGGCGGCGATGCCCTGCAGATGTGGCTGGGTCAGGGGTTCGGCCGGGTGGGAGAGGCGATCGAGGGGCACGGCCGCGACGGGGTGCTCACGCCGCTGCTGCAGATCCTGCAGGGGGGCTGGCCCTGGCTGCCGCTCTGGCCGTTTGCCCTGGCTCTGGCCTGGGGGCAGCGACGCAGCCGCGGCGGCTACTGGTGTCTGGGGTTGACCCTGCTCAGCTCGGCGATCGTGCTGCCGCTGCGCACCCAGCTGCCCTGGTACAGCCTGCTGCTCTGGCCGGCCTTTGCGCTCACCTGCGCGCCGGCGCTCGCCTGGCTGGTGCAGCGTCCGGTCTCGCCGCGGCCGGCAGGGCCCGCCGCACTGCCGGTGCCGTTCGCAGCGACGCCGACACCGGCGGGGGCGGCGGTTCTGATCGCCTTGCCCCGCTTCTGGAGCCTGCTGGGGCTGCTGCTGCTGGCGGCCGGCCTGCTGGGGCCATGGTTCACCCCGGCGGCTGTGGATCCGGCGCTGGCGCCGTTGCGCACCCTGGCGCCGAGTCTGGTGCTGCTCGGCTCGGCCTGGCTGCTGGGGGGATGGGCCCTGGGGAGCGCCCGCGCTGCGAGGCGCCGCCGCGGCCTGGTGGTGCTGGTGCTGGGCCATGGCCTGGCCCTGGCGCTGCTGCTGGCCTCACCGCTGTGGCTGTGGGAGCTGAATGAAAGCTGGCCGGTGGGCGATGGCCTCGCCCTGCTGCAGCGCCAGCAGGTTCTGGGTGCGGGCCAGCCGCTGCTGCTCTGGCGGCAGGGTCAGCGCCCCAGCCTCAACTGGTATGCCGGCCGGCAGCTGCACTCGGTGCGGCGGCGTCAGCTGCCCGCGGCGGGCACGGTCTGGTTGCTGGGCCGCCAGGAGGCCGAGGCGAAGGGGCTGAGCTGCCGCACGCTGGAGCAGCGCGGTGAGCTGCGATTGCAGCGTTGCAGCCTCGCGCCGCAGTCTGCTGCTCCCTGATCTGCAGCCGCCTCAGGGGCGCCACGCCCCCCAGGCCGCCAGGGCGAAGCCGATGGTGGATGCCGCCCTGCCGCCGTTGTCAGCAAGCCGCAGGGGCCCGATCTGCGGCGACCTGCGCGGATCTTGACGCACTCTTAAACGGGCCATAACGACCCGGGGGGGCGCCGCTGGCTAGCCAGGGAGGGACCCAACCCAGTCCCCTCCATGACCTTCGCGAAGAAGGCCTTTCTCCTCGGCGGCTCGCTGCTGGGGGGCGCCGCGGTGACCACCACCACCGTTGCCGCCCTGGCCAACGTCACCCTCAACGGGGCTGGCGCCACCTTCCCGGCGCCCTTCTATCAGCGGGCCTTCGCCGGTGCCGCCTCCCAGGGCATCCGCGTCAATTACCAGTCGGTGGGATCCGGTGCGGGCGTGCGCCAGTTCGTGGCCGGCACGGTTGATTTCGGCGCCACCGATGAGCCGATCAAGCCCGCCGAGGCAGCCAAGGTGAGCCGCGGTGTCGTGCAATTCCCCGCCGTGGGTGGCACGATTGCCCTCGGCTACAACAAGTCTGACTGCCAGGGTCTGCGCCTCACCCAGAAACAGGCTGCCGAGATTTTCCTGGGTGTGATCAAAACCTGGGATCAGCTGAAGTGCGGTCGGGGCCCGATCACGGTGGTGCATCGCTCTGATGGCTCCGGCACCACCTTCGCCTTCACCAATTCGCTCTCCGCTTTCTCGCCGGCCTGGAAGAGCAAGGTGGGTGAGGGCAAGAGCGTCAACTGGCCTGTGGGAGTGGGCGGCAAGGGCAACGAAGGGGTGGCTGGCGTCATCACCAACACGCCTGGATCGATCGGTTATCTGAACCAGGCGTTTGTGAAGGGTCCGATCAAGGCCGCCGCCCTGCAGAACAAGGCCGGTCGCTTTGTGATGCCGAACCTGCGAGGCGGTGCCGCCGCACTGAACAACATCCAACTCAACAGCATGCTGGCCGGTGAGGATGCGAATCCCGCCGGAACCGACAGCTATCCGATTTCCACTCTCACCTGGATTCTGGCTTACCAGAAGGGCAACGGTGCCAAGGCACCGGCGATTCAGCGCGCCATGAACTATCTGCTCAGTTCGGCCTCTCAGAACCAGGCCGATGATCTCGGTTATGTGCCGCTGAAAGGTTCGATTCTCAGCCAGGCTCGCGCTGCTGTGAGCCGCATCGGCAAGTGAGCTGATCCGGCCCCGATCGCTGCCGGCAGGTCTGCAACGGCCTGCCCGCGCCCCCTCGTGGGGCGCTTTTTCATGGGCGCTGCCGCGGCTGAGCTGGGCGCCTTTCACAGGGCAGCTTTGGGCCACCCAGCTGCATTGTGTATCCACGCGGACAATGAAGCGTTGCTGAACGCGGTGTTTCCCCTTACACTCCGGTTTGATTCATCATCCCTCAGTGTGCTGCTGTAATGCAATCCGACAGCACACCATTATTGCACAGCCATGAACAAAAAAAGCCCTCGAAATCCCCCAGGAAAGCTTCCGTTTTCGCATTCCTGGCTACGGGCTGGATCATCAGGATGGCGCGATTGTTGATCTGGCGATCAACCTCGACTTCAAGGATAATGTTGGTGCCAGCGATCCCTTCGCCTATCCCGAATTTGTTTCCGTTGTCAACTTTATCAAGAATTATCTTGTTAATTATCCCAATAAAGGTGACTTCTGGGAGATCGTCAATAAGAACCTGGTGACAGCCCTGCTCACCGAGACGATTCCCACCACCTTCGGCGTCGAATACCACCTCGATGAGGTTGTTGATTCGCTCACGGTGGATCTGGATGTGTCGCAGGGGTCTTCGCTGGTGGGCTTTCCGCGCAGCAGCACGGTCACCGGCAAGCCGGGACGCGGGGGGATCGACTACGACCAGAGCTTCTCCTTTCGGATTCCCGGTTATGGCCTCGATCACCAGGATGGCGCCATCGTCGATCTGACGGTGGATCTGAACTTCAAGGAAGACATCGCGATCGATGACCCGTTTGAGTATCCGGAATTTGTTTCTATCGTTAATTTCATCAAGGATTATCTCGTTAATTTTCCCAATGAGGGTGATTTCTGGGAAATCCTGAATAAGAATCTGGCCACGGCCCTGCTCAGCGAGACGATCCCGACCAACTTTGGTGTCGAGTATCACCTCGATGAGGTCGTTGATTCGCTCACGGTGGATCTGGATGTGTCGCAGGGGTCTTCGCTGGTGGGCTTCCCGCGCAGCAGTGAGGTCACGGCAACGCCGGGGCGCCGGGGGATTGATTACGACCAGAGTTTTTCCTTCCGGATCCCCGGCTATGGCCTGGATCACCAGGATGGCGCCATCGTCGATCTCTCGGTGGATCTGAACTTCAAGGAAGACATCGCGATCGATGACCCGTTGTAAGCGTTCAGGAGGCGAGACGCATCGCCAAGCACCAGCATCCCCATGCGCTTATCACCAAGCGAGTACAGTCACCGTGTCTGATTACGGCCGCTTCAGGGATCTGGCAGCAATGACGGCATCACCCCACCGCGGTGATGGGCAACCCAGGCTT
>JBJTQH010000095.1:0-6789 GCA_046075505.1 Cyanobium sp.
GGGGGGGGTTGACGCAAGGGTGGCGCAGGTGGGCCGGATCCTCAGCCGCCCGGAGGCTCAGTCGTCGTGATCGTCGAAGGGATCGGTGAGCCCCCGGGACGGCGGCCCGAAGGCGGTGTAGATGCCGAAGCCGGTGAGGCCAAGCAACACGGTGAGCACCGCGATCGCCACCGACAGGGCCGGTGAGGTGCTGGAGGGTTCCATCGGGAGCAGGGGTCGGGTTGTGCAGGAGTCTGAAGGCCCGGCCGGCCCGGTGTGGCCGCGGCGGCCGCTGGTGTGCCGCCCCACCGCGGCAATCCGGGGGCGGCAATCCGGCGGCGGCGCCCCGATCCGCCCGTCACCGTCGGCGCTCGGCGCCTCGCGGCTGTGCCGGCCGCCCCGGTTGACGGCCGTGGCCTGGGGCGCAGCATCACAACTCCCCACACCCTCATCCGGTGAGGCCGTCAGCGCCCTTACACTGGCCGCCACGACCTCAAGCCTGAGAGCTTCGATCGGCCATGGCACAACGCACCCGCCTGGGAGACATCCTGCGCCCGCTCAACTCCGAATACGGCAAGGTGGTTCCCGGTTGGGGCACCACGCCGGTGATGGGCATCTTCATGGCCCTCTTCCTGGTGTTCCTGCTGGTGATCCTGCAGCTGTACAACAAGTCCCTGCTGCTCGAGGGCATCAACGTCAACTGGAACGGCGTCGGCTGATCGCCCCGCCACCCTTTCCCCTTCATGAACGTCTTCGGTATCGGTCTGCCGGAGATGGCGGTGATTGCCGCCATCGCCCTTCTGGTGTTCGGGCCCCGTCGGCTGCCTGAACTCGGCAAGACCCTCGGGCGCACGCTGCGCGGTTTCCAATCGGCCTCCCAGGAGTTCGAGCAGGAATTCCGCAACGCGATCGCCACCCCCTCCGATGCCGGAGCGGAGTCTCAGCAGGAGCCCGCAGCCCTCACCCCGGCCGCGGCGCCCCTGGCTTCGGCTGTTGTCAGCCCTGCAGCGGAGCCGGCCCCTGTGGTCGTGCCCTCTGAGCCGGCTGCAGCGGCCTCCGATGCTGCCGCGCCGACGGCCACCCCGTCGGCCTGAGTCGGCAGGCTGTCTGTGGATCTGCAGCTGCTGGTCGGGCTGGGCAATCCCGGTGATCGCTATGTCGACACCCGCCACAACGTGGGCTTTCTGGTGCTCGACCGGCTCGTGGCTGACGCCGGTGGCTCCTTCCGCTCCCAGGCTCGCCTTCAGGGTGAACTGGCGGAGGTGGGCCAGGGTTTGCAGCGGCTGCGCCTGCTCAAGCCCCAGACTTATATGAATGAGAGCGGTCGCTCGATCCGCGCCACGCTCGATTGGTTCCGGCTGCAGCCGGATCAGATGCTGGTGATCGTTGATGACATGGACCTGCCGCTCGGCCGTCTGCGGTTGCGAGCCTCCGGCAGTGCCGGGGGGCACAACGGCCTGCGCAGCACGATCGCCCATCTCGGCAGCCAGGACTTTGCGCGCCTGCGCATCGGCATCGGCGCCCCGGCCAGCGATCCCCAGGAGCGTAAGGAACGCACCGTGTCCCATGTGCTCGGCCGCTTCCGCCCGGAGGAGAAGCCGGTGCTCGACCAGGTGCTGCAGGAGGTGCTGGCGGGCCTTGATCTGATCCGGCGCCTCGGTCTGGAGCGGGCCGGCAACCACCTGAACAGTTTCCGCGCTGCCGCCCAGGCATCCTGAGGCGATGGCTCGCCTGCCCTCCACCCATGCGCACCTGCGGGTGCTGCGCCGCAGTTTCCGCCCCGCCGTGCTTGAGGGCGAGGTGAGTGCCGGTGGCTTTCAGTGGCAGTTCTGCTGGGCCTTCGATCGCGGTGAACTGCGGGTCGAACCCTCCCTCGGCCGCGCCCTGATTCAGGACGCGCTGCTGCGTTTTCTGCTGCGGGCCGATTACCAGCTGGAGCCCGGCGGCGACTATGGCTTCACCGTGCGCGCCAGCTTCTGAGGCCTGCCGGTGCTCGCTGACCCCCTGCAAGCCGCGGCCGGATCACGAGTGGGGCGGTTCAGGCGACTGCCGCTGCAACGGGTGGCCGAGCCAGCGCTCGAGCAGCAGCTGGGCCACCACGTCATCCCAGTCGCGTGGTGGCTGTCGCAGACCGCGGGGCAGTAGTCGCCGCCAGCCTCGGGCGGGTTCCAGCTGCCAGTAACGCTGCCGCGCCGCCAGGGTGCTGCCACGCTCATCGACGAGCTGCACCGGCAGCAGGGGGCGGAGCCGTCGCTGCCAGGCCGCCGAGCCGGTGCCATCGCCGAGCACCACCGCGGCCAGCTGCTGCTGCTGCTGCCACAGGCGCAGCTGCTCCCAGGCGGCCTCCGGTGCCAGCACCAGCGCCTGGCGGATCTGGCGCCGGTGCGGATCGGTGAGCACCAGGCCGCATTTGCTGCGACCCGGATCGAGCCCAGCCAGGGGGCCTGTGCTCCCGCGACTCTGGCGGGGATTCCCTGCCGGGCTCATGGCGCAACCGGGCGCTGCTGCCAAGGGGAAGGATCAGCGATCCACCGAACCCATGATCACATCGATCGAACCGAGGATGGCCATGATGTCGGCCACCTTGTTGCCCTTGAGGATGTGGGGCAGGATCTGGAGATTGTTCAGATCCGCTGCCCGGATCTTGAAGCGCCAGGGGGTGACGTCGTCGTTGCCCTGGATGAACACACCGATCTCGCCTTTACCCGATTCGAGCCGGGTGTAGAGCTCGCCGCTGGGGATCTTGAAGGTGGGAGCCACCTTCTTGGCGATGTACTGATAGTCGAAACCCGACCACTCACTGCCCTTGCCCTCGGCGATGCGACGCGCCTCCAGATTCTCGGTGGGGCCGCCGGGGATCATCGCGATCGCCTGGCGCAGGATCTTGAGCGATTCACGCATCTCCTGCAAGCGCACCCGATAACGGGCGTAGCAATCGCCTTCGCTTTCCCAGGCGATGTTCCAGTCGAAGTCGTCGTAGCACTCGTAGTGATCCACTTTGCGCAGATCCCAGGCCACACCGGAGGCGCGCAGCATCGGCCCCGACAGGCTCCAGTTGATCGCCTGCTCGCGCGTGATCGCGCCCAGGCCCTCGATGCGCTTGCGGAAGATCGGGTTGTTGGTGATCAGCTTCTCGTATTCATCGATCTTTGGGCCGAACCAGTCGCAGAAGTCTTTGCACTTCTCCAGCCAGCCGTAGGGCAGGTCGACGGCCACGCCGCCGATGCGGAAATAGTTGTTGTTGATCAGCCGCTGACCGGTGGCCGCTTCCCACAGGTCGTAGATCATCTCTCGCTCGCGGAAGATGTAGAAGAACGGCGTCTGCGCTCCCACATCCGCCAGGAAGGGGCCAAGCCAGAGCAGGTGATTGGCGATCCGGTTCAGCTCCAGCATCAGCACGCGGATGTAGCTGGCGCGCTTCGGCACCTGGATGTTGGCCAGCCGCTCGGGCGCGTTGACCACGATCGCCTCATAGAACATGCCAGCCGCATAATCCATGCGGCTCACATACGGCACGTACATGACGCTGGTGCGGTTCTCGGCGATCTTCTCCATGCCGCGGTGGAGATAACCGATCACCGGCTCGCAGTCCACCACGTCCTCGCCATCGAGGGTGACCACCAGCCGCAGCACCCCGTGCATCGAGGGGTGATGGGGGCCGAAGTTGACCACCATCGGCTCGGTGCGCGTCTCCAGCTGGGTCATGGGAAAAGGGCCGGGCCTAGTGGCGGCGGATTCTAGGAAGCCCCCGGCAGGGTGGGGCCGGCGGCGCGGAGTCTGGCCTCAGCTCTGCCCCTCCTGCTGCCGCAACCGCCGCTGGGCCGGCCGGCGCGCCTCGTTGCGGCAGCGATCCGAGCAGTAGCGCACCTCCTCCCACACCTGCTTCCACTTGCGCCGCCACTGGAACGGCCGGCCGCAGCAGGCGCAGAGCTTGGTGGGGCGATCGGCGTGGTGGGGCATGGCGCGATTCTCACCCATGCCAGGGCGTCCAGCGTTGTCAGATCCCGTTGATCGCTTCAAGGGCGATCGACGCGATCGCCTGATCGCTGGCCTTGGGCAGCTGCACGTAGCGACCACCGGCCGCCTCCGCCAGTTCCTTGCCCATGCCGCTGCCGATGAACTTGCGCTCGGTGTCGATCACCAGCAGCTTGATCCCCAGGGCCCGGTATTTGGCGGCCACCCCTTTCACCTCCTCGCGCAGATCCACCGGCTCCTCCCCCTCCAGCGGCGGCTGGCCCAGGGAGCGGCTCAGGGGCACATTGCCGCGGCCATCGGTGATCGCCACCACCACCACCTGGCCCAGATCGCCGCTGACCAGGGCGTTGGCCCCCACCCGTGCCGCCTGGGTGAGCCCATGGGCCAGCGGTGAACCGCCGCCGCAGGGCATCGACTCCAGCCGGCGGCGGGCGGCGGTGATCGAGCGGGTGGGCGGCAGCAGCACCTCGGCCGCCTCGCCGCGGAACGGGATCAGCGCCACCTCATCGCGGTTCTCGTAGGCCTCGCTCAGCAGCCGGATCACGGCTCCCTTGGCGCTCTGCATCCGGTTCAGCGCCATCGACCCACTGGCATCGACCAGAAAGATCACCAGGGCGCCCGCCTTGCGCTGCAGCAGCTTGGCGCGCAGGTCGCCGTCCTCCACGATCACCTTGCGGTGCGGCTGCCGCTCGCGCCGGCTCTTCTGGTGGGCTGCCGCCGCCCGCAGGGTGGCATCGACGGCGATGCGCCGCACCGGCCCCCGCGGCAGCATCGGTTTGACATAGCGGCCGCGGGAGTCGCTGAGCACCACGGCGCGGCTGCCGCTGCCTCCCGTTTTGGCCTTGCCGGCATTGAAAAGCAGCAGATCGGGATCGATCGCGGTGGCCTCCGGATCGAGCAGGAACTCCTCCGGGATCGAAGGGGGCGCCTGATCCTCGGGAGTGTCGTCCTCCGGTTCCTCCTCCGGCTCGTCGCTGTCGTTGTCATCGGGCTGATCGGGCTCCGGCTCCTCCTCCGGCGGCTGCTCGCCCTGGGGCGGTGGCGGCGGTGGTGGTTCCAGGGGTCGATCGGGATCGGGGGGCGGCAGCTGCAGTGCCCGTGGCGCGATCACCAGTCGCACCGCCACCTGCAGGTCGTCGGCCTCCACCCGCTCGCGGCCGCTCAGGGCGGCATGGGCGCGGGCGACACGCACCGCATAGAGCTCGCTGCGATGCCCCTCCACACCGCCGCGGATCGCCTCCTTGACCAGATAGGCGATCTGCTCGCGGCTGATCCGTACATCCGGCAGCCACTGCCGCGCCAGCAGCAGCTGGGTGGCCAGGGCGTCGCTCTCCTCCTGCCAGCGCCCCCGGAAGGCCTCGCTGGCTTCGGCGTGATCGATGGCGCTGCGGCTGATCGCCACCCGCTGCTCCAGCTCCAGCACCTGGTTGGCGCTCAGGCAGATGGCGAAGCGATCGAGCAGGTGATCGCGCACCGCCCCCTCCTCCGGGTTATAGGTGGCGATCAGCAGGCAACGGCAGGGATGGGCGAGGCTCAGCCCCTCGCGCTCGATCCGGTTTTCGCCGCTGCCGACAGCGGCCAGCAGCAGGTTGGTGATGCCGTCATCGAACAGGTTGAGCTCATCGACATAGAGCACGCCGCGATGGGCCTCGGCCAGCAAGCCCGGCTGAAACACCGCTGCACCGGCCTCCAGGGAAGCGGTGACATCCACCGAGCCCACCAGCCGGTCTTCGGTGATGCCCAGGGGCACCTGCACGAACGGGGCCGGGATGACGCGGGTGGGCAGAAGGGCACCCGGATCGGCTCCGCTCGGATCAGCCCCCAGCGCCACCAGCCGGGTGCGGGTGGGTGCATCCCACTCCTCCGGGCGGCCGGGATCGAGGTTGAGACCGGCCGGCGCCGGCTGACCGGGGGCAGGGGCGCCGAGATCGAGCACATCGATCGGCGGCAGCAGCGCATGCAGGCCGCGGGCCAGCACCGACTTGCCGGTGCCGCGGCCGCCGGCGATCACCACACCGCCGAGGCCCGGATCCACGGCCGCCAGCAGCAGGGCCAGCTTGAGGGTGCCGTGGCCGGTGATCGCCGCCAGCGGGAAGGCGCGGGCGGCGGCATCGCTGGCGGCACGGCCGCTGGCCGGAGTGGCGGCACGGCCGCTGGCCGGAGTGGCGCTGGCGCTCTGTGCGTTGGAGGCCCCTGCGCTGGCATTCCTGCCGCTGGCATCCGTGCCGCTGGCAACCATGGAGTGGTCCTGTTCTGTCGTGGCGGCCAGTCTCGCTGATCAGGGCGGGTGGTCCGGAATGCATGGCCGCTGGCGCTGGAAGCACTGGCCCGCCGGTTCCAGTGGCCGCCATGCAAGTCCCGTCAGCACGGGGTCCGTCCGAGGGGAAGACCGTGCGGCCCTCCCAGGGGCTTGCCGTGTCTTCATGCGCGACGGCGCGACGGCGCGACGGTGGGGCGGTGGGGCGGTGCAGGTGCAGGTGCAGGTGCAGGTGCTGGCAGTGCAGAGCGTTTCGCTGTCGTTAAGATCTCTGCCCCTGAGGCCTGGTGCCCTCAATGGGTTGTCTCTGAGCCCTCGAGGGTGTCCCTGAGACGGTCAGCCAAACTCCTGCAGAATCACGTTTCCGATGCCCGCCTACCCGGTCGCGCCGCTCTCTCCCGGTTCCGATCAGGCAGGCCAGATCCCTGCCAGCGGGGAGCCTGACTGACGGACACAAGTCCCAGAAGCGCTGCGGCAGAACGAGTCTCAGGTCATTGGGTGGGCAGGGAGCCGTGAGAGGCTGGGGTTATCACACCAAGCCAATCTCTCGTGGCATCCCATACCCAGCTCCATGGTGA
>JBJTQH010000096.1:0-12014 GCA_046075505.1 Cyanobium sp.
GTGCCGTAGAGCCGCTGGAACTCAGGCAGGGAGAGACCTTTCTGGAACTGGATCGCGCTACGAGCCATGACCGGACTGGCATTTGCGTACCAGTCTAGCCCCGTGGCTTGCCGTTCGCGGAGCGAGCTGGGTAATCAAGAAACGTTGACTGAGTCGCCTGCGGGGGCCCGCTTCACCGCCCGGCCATGTGCCCGACTCACTGGAAGTAGCTCACCGCAGGGCGAAGCAACGCTCCTTCCCACGAAGCGGATCCCCCAATCGCCTTCGAGGCCCTACCCGCCATGACCAGACTTCAGTACCGCGGCGTCGCCTACGACAACAGCCGCCATGAGCAGCCCAGCAGCGCCCCGGTGGAGCACATCTACCGCGGTCAGCACTTTGAGGCTCCCCTCTGCCACGAGGCCGCCGTGCCGGACACCGAGGTGGAACTCCACTACCGCGGCCACGTGTATCACCACCGTGCTGCTGAGGCGGCCGATCAGGTGCGTCGCGCCTGAGGCGCCGGCCCCTTCTCCCCTCGGGCGGTGGCGCCGCTGCCCTGGCCCGGCTGAGCCTTTGCGCCTCCCCACCGTGAAAGCCTCCTCTCTGAAGGCAGGCCACCGCCCGGGCCCCTCAGATGATCACCCCTGACAGGAGCAGCAATCAGCAGAGCACCGCTCCAAACGGTTGTGATCGCTACGCTTGGTTTCAGCCTCTTCCCCTGCAATGGTGAGGAGGTTTTTGTTTGGTCATCCCTGTGGAGCGTTTCGCCCCCTCGCCCTCGGCTCAGGACCTGGTGCTCTCTGAGATCCAGGGGGGCTGCCGGCTCCTGCCTAAGACGGTGTTGGGCCTGCTCTGGATTCAGACCCACTTTGAAGCCAGCACCTGGGATCTCGTCTGTTCCGGCGAGGTGCGCATCAGCCTGTCCTCCAGCCATGCCCTGCGCCGGGATGCGATCGCTGCCGGTCTGCAGGTGCTCTGGGTTCCAATCGAAACGGCACAACCTTATGTCCAGGGCCCCTGAGCCAGGAAGGGCGCCTGGTTCGGCTCCGGATCAGGATCTGAGCCTGCTCTGCATGACTCCATTCCCAGACCATGCGTGTCTCGAGCCCTGATCTTTTCCCTTTTCTGATCCACGCCACCGTGCTTCTTTCCCTTCCAGGCTGGATCTGAATCTGATACCGCTGCTGGGGAGTGCCTTGCCGATTTGATGGTGGCGTTTGTGACTGCAATCGGTCGCCATAGTTTGACTTCTGGGCCACCGGTTGCTGGCTCCGCTTCCCTCCTGCGCTTGTGCCGAAGCGCCTGTCTGTTCTGGACGGTGTCGCCGCAACTGACTAGGGTCTGCAGGTCCCCTTTGCAGCGTCATGGCTTTTCGCCTCCCCGTTGGGTCTCTGGCTGCCGTCGGCCTTGTCGGCCTCACCCTGTCGCCGGCTCTGGCTCAGTCCTCCACCGTGCTCTTCCCCAGGCCTGGGGTGATCTGCGACAGCCCGGCTCGCATCTGCTACGACAGTCTCGGCCCCTCGATCGCTATCACCCGTGATAGCTATGGGCCGATCGCTGCCGCTGCCCTCTCGGCCAGCATGGCGGCCACGGGCAACCGGCCGGATTTCAGGCTCAGCAGTGGGCAGGCGTGCGTGATCGCCCGCCGCACCTGTTACGACGATGGCTGGAGCATGCGCAACGTGTCCTACAGCCTGACCCGCCAGCTGTTCGGCATGGCGCCTCCGGTTCCGGGCCCGACTCCCGGCCAGGTGTCTCGCGATCGCGGTCTGTGCAGTGTCAGCCGTGGCAGTGACGCGGTGTTCGATGGCCCCTGCCTGATGAAGCGGGTGTTGATCAATGGCCAGAACCGCTACGAGGTGCGTTTGCAGAATGGCAATCGCTTTGAATTCGCCCAGCAGGGAACTGGTTATCTCATCCGTGATGGCTTCGGCAGCACCTGGCCGGTCACGTTTGTCGATCATGGCAACACCGGAATCTTCCGCTTCGGCGGCTATACACTGGTGACCACCCTCATCGGTGCCACCCGCCAGCCCACCGCCACGACGGGCCAGGCGATCGGATCGGCGCTCGGCACCCTGCTCAACTCCCTGTTCCAGTGAGAAGCCGTGCCCGCAGGGTTGCTTTCCTGATGGATTGCCTTCCAGTGGGCTGGGATCGATCGGACCGGATTTGACACCGAATCGCTCTTGATGACGAGAAAGGGACCGCTGCCTCTTGGGCAGACGGTCCCTTTCCAGCTCAAGGCGAGAAGGATCCCTGAACAGATGGCTCAGTCCGGAAGCGCTTCCACGGACTGGAGGCGATCATTCAGCTGCATGGCCATCGACTGACGGCCAATCGCCAGGATCTTGAGGGTGTCTTCATGGAGGCGGAGCTGGGCATCGGCCACCTGCATGCCGCGCACCAGTTCCTTGATGTCATCAGGCAGAGAGTTGAGGTCGTAGCGCTTGCCCTCGAAGGTGAGAACAGGGGGCTGCTGAGCTGGAGTTTCCAACGGTGAGGCAATCAGGCGCCCCCACCATAGGGGCAGTTCCCGCTTAAGGCTCCGCTGTTGTCATCTCGATGAACTGTCGCTCACACAGATCGCGGTAGCGCCCGCCGCGGGCCATCAGCTGACGATGACTGCCCTGTTCGACGATGCGGCCGGCTTCCAGCACCAAGATGCGATCCGCCTGCTTCACCGTCGCCAGGCGATGGGCGATCACCAGCACCGTGCGTTGCCGCATCGCCTGCTCCAGCCCCCGCTGCACCGCCTCCTCGGCTTCCGCATCCAGGGCGCTGGTCGCTTCATCGAGCAGCAGCACGGCGGGATCGCCGAGCACGGCGCGGGCGATGGCCAGGCGCTGCAACTGCCCACCGGAAAAATTGCTGCCCCGTTCCTCGATGCGGCTGTCGTAGCCGTGGGGCAGGGCTTCAATGAACCCGGCCGCATTGGCCAGGGCCGCGGCGGCCTCGATCTGCCCGCGGCTGGCCGGGCGTCCGAAGGCGATCGCCTCGGCCACCGTTCCGGAGAACACCCGGCTCTGCTGGGGCACCATCGCCACGGCCCGGCGCAGGTCCTGGCGGCGCAGATCCGCCACATCGCAGCCATCGAGCAACACCCGACCCTGCTGGGCGATATGGAAACGCAGCAGCAACGCGAACAGGGTGCTCTTGCCGGCTCCGGAGGGACCCACCAGAGCAACCATCTGACCTGGTGCGATCTGCAGATCAAGGTTGCGGAGCACCGGTTGGGCCGGGTCGTACCCGAAGCTGACGCCCTCGAGCACCAGCGCACCGCTCACCCGCTGCAGGGGGCTGACCCCGGGCCGGTCGGGCGCCTCCACCGGTTCCGCCTCGATCGCCCGCAGGCGCCGCAGCGACGCCTGCCCCTGCTGGAACTCATTGAAATTGGTGGTGAGGTGCGAGATCGGATCGATCAGCATCAACAGCGCCGTCATGAAGGTGGCGAAGCCCTGTGCATCCAGACCACCGGCCTGAATGCGCACCGCACCGATCACCAGGACCGCCAGGATCCCGAAGACTTCGATGAACCCCACCACCGGGTGCTGCATCGCCAGCAGTTGCATCGAGCGATAGCGGGCCCGCCGATGCCGATCCACCTCCTGATCAAACCGCTCCTGCAGCCAGGGTTCCGCCGCATAGGCACGCACCAGCGGCAATCCGGCGATCGCTTCGCCCAGCAGGGAGGCCAGGTCGCTCACCTGCTTCTGGCTGCGTTCGGCGGCGGCCATCACCCGCGCCCCGAAGGCGCTCACCAGCAGCGCCACCACCGGGGCCAGCAGCAGGGTGGCCAGCGCCAGCGGCCAGTCGAGCCAGAGCATGTAGCCGAGCACCACCAGCAGCTGCAGCAGGCTGGGGGTGGTGTCCTGAATCGTTTTGTAGATCACCTCACCGACCCGGTCGGCGTCTTCGGTGAGGCGATAGGTGAGGTCGCCGGCGGAGAGTTTCTCGAGCGCTGCGAAATCGAGTTGCTGCAGGCGGGCAAACAGGCGACGGCGCAGCTCCTGGCTCACCTGCAGGGCCGGGCCGGCCAGCAGCGTGTCCTGCCCGAACTGGGCCGTCTTCTGCAGCAGGAACACCGCCAGGGCGGCGATCACGGCCTGCAGCACCCGGGGCAGGTCACCGGCGCCGATCGCCGGAATCAAGCGGCCCGCCAGCCAGGCGAGCACCGGGAAACAGCCCACGAACACAACCGTGCACAGGGCTCCGGCGAACAGGCGTCGCCGGTAGGGCCGCAGCAGGGGAAGCAGCCTGCGGAAGCCGGCCGGTGAGGGGGCGAACATGCCCGAACCTTACGCCCCGTCCCTGGCCCTGTCGCCGAGGCCCGTGCGGATCGGCCGGGAGGGCAGCTGCAGGCATGGCATCGCCGGCGACCTGCCTGGACCGGACGCGGTGATGCCGCGGATCGCACCGGTCGTGGCCGGGGTAAGCCCCGGCACGATGGCGTGCAGATGCCGGAACGGTGCCATGCCCGATGCAGCAGCGAGGATGCAGGAGATGAAGCTCGATCAGTTCCTCAAGTGGCAGGGACTGGTGGCCACCGGCGGAGAGGCCAAGCAGCGCATCCAGCGCGGCGACGTGCGGGTGAACGGTCTGATCGAGACCCGCCGCGGCCGCCGGTTGCACAACGGGGATGCCGTCGCCCTCGATGGCCGTGAACTGCTGGTCACCCCGGCGCTCCGGGGAGCGGGTGGGGGGCCGGCCAACGCTTAACTTGGCTGCAACGTCGTTGAATGAGGAGCTGCGGGTGCGCAAGTCCGTGATCGCCGGCAACTGGAAGATGCACATGACCTGCGCGCAGACGCGGGAGTTTGCCGCTGTCTTCCGCCCGTTGATCGCCGATCTGCCCGACGATCGGCAGCTGGTGCTCGCCCCGCCCTTCACGGCCATTCCTACCCTGTGCCGCCATCTCGATGGCGCCGGTGTGGCGATCGCCGCCCAGAACGTGCACTGGGAGGAGAGCGGTGCCTACACCGGCATGGTGTCAGCACCGATGCTGGTGGAGCATGGGGTGAGCCACGCGATCGTGGGCCACAGTGAGCCGCGCAAGTACTACAGCGAAACCGACGAACAGATCAATCTGCGCGCCCGCACAGCCCAGCGCTTCGGGCTGATTCCGATCGTGTGCGTCGGTGAGAGCCTCGATCAGCGCGAGTCGCGCGAAACCGAGCGGGTGATCCATCGCCAGATCGAACAGGGTCTGGAAGGCGTCGATCCGCTGCGGCTGATCGTGGCCTACGAACCGATCTGGGCGATCGGCACCGGCAAGACCTGCGCCGCTGAGGAAGCCAACCGCATCTGCGGTCTGATCCGCGGCTGGGTGGGCAATCCCGATGTGATCGTGCAGTACGGCGGATCGGTGAATCCGGCCACGATCGATGCGCTGATGGCCCAGCACGAAATCGATGGGGTGCTCGTGGGTGGCGCTTCGCTCGATCCCCAAAGCTTCGCCCGGATCGCCAACTACCAGGTGCCGGTCGCAGCCTGACGGCGACGAGGCCGTTCTGTTCCGCCGTCTGCCATGACGCTGCTGCTGCGGGGGGAACCCGGCTTCCGCTGGGGCCAGCGGCCGCTGGTGATGGGGGTGCTCAATCTCACCCCCGATTCG
Source organism: Cyanobium sp. (assembly GCA_046075505.1). Classification (GTDB taxonomy): domain Bacteria; phylum Cyanobacteriota; class Cyanobacteriia; order PCC-6307; family Cyanobiaceae; genus Cyanobium. The sequence continues at coordinate 5,597 of JBJTQH010000096.1, forward strand.
TTCAGCGATGGCGGGCGCCTGTGCAGCGTGGAGGCGGTGCTGCGCCAGGCCCGCCGGATGCGGACCGCCGGCGCCGATATGCTTGATCTCGGAGCCCAGAGCACCCGTCCCGGCGCTGCGATGGTGGGCACGGCCGAGGAGCTGAGGCGTCTGCTGCCACCGCTGCGGGCCCTGGTGGCCCTGCGGGATACCGATCCCGGCCTGACACTGTCGATCGACACCTTCGATGCCGCCGTCGCCGAAGCGGCCCTGGCGGCAGGGGCCGATTGGATCAATGATGTGCGCGGCGCCAATGTCAGCCCCGAGGTGCCGGGGGGAAGCCGGCGCGATGCGGCGATGCTGCCGTTGATCGCCCGCTGCGGCTGCCCCTATGTGCTAATGCACAGCCGTGGCACCAGCCAGACGATGGATGCCGAGGCGGTGTACGACGATCTGCTGGCGGAGGTGCGCGCTGAATTGCTGGCGGCCACCGCGATGGCCCTGACGGCGGGGGTGCGGCGCGAGCAGCTGCTCTGGGATCCGGGCCTGGGCTTCGCCAAGACAACCGATCAGAACCTGCTGCTGCTGCGCCAACTGGGGGAGCTGGCGGCCGAGGGTTATCCGCTGCTGGTGGGTCCCTCGCGCAAGCGCTTCATCGGCGAGGTGCTGGCGCAGCCGCGGCCGCGGGCGCGCCTGTGGGGTACGGCCGCAGTGGCCAGCCTGGCGGTGGCGGCGGGAGCGGCGGTGCTGCGGGTGCACGATGTCGCTCCGATCGCGCAGACCATGCGGATGACAGCGGCGGTGCTGCGGGGACGGCTGACGCCTGATGGCTGACGCCTGAGCGGCAGCAACGGTTGCGCAAGCGAATGGATAGTCCAAATCAGGCCGCCACCAACCAGCGGAACCGTTCAGGTGGCGTCGCTGGCCGGCTGAAATGGGGCGCTGATTGCGTGATCTTGAACCAGCGGCACTTCAACCAGGCGAGAACCAGGCGAGCTTGAATCAGATGGGAGGCTACAGGCAGGCGGGAAAAGGCCTGCCATGAACCCCTTGGCCCCTGGAAGATCAGCCCTCGCTGACGCCCTCGATGCGATCTTCGATCTGCTGGTAGATCTCCTGCAGCTGCTGGATGTTCTCGGCGGAGGTTTCCCAGTAGCCGCGGCCATTGACCTCCAGCAGGGTGCCGACGATGCGGCGGAAGCTGTGGGGGTTGAGCTCCATCAGTCGCTGACGCATCTCGGGGTCATTGATGAAGGTGTCGTTGGCCTCCTCGTAGACGAAGTTATCAACGGCACCGCTGGTGGCACTCCAGCCGAGGGTGAAGTTGAGCCGCTTGGCCACTTCCCGCACCCCTTCATAGCCGGAATTGAGCATGCCCTCATACCACTTGGGATTGAGCAGCTTGGTGCGCGAATCCAGGCGGATCGTTTCGCTCAGGGAGCGCACCTGGGCATTGGCGGTGGTGGTATCGGCGATGTAGCTCGCCGGTGCCTTGCCATCGTCGCGCAGGAAAGCGATCAGCTTGGTGGGATCGGAATCGAAGTAGTGACTGACATCGGTGAGTGAGATTTCGGCCGAATCCAGGTTCTGGAAAGTGACATCCGCGGTCTTCATCACCGCTTCAAACACTTCCCGCTTCTGGTTCATCTCACCGGGATTATCGGCATTGAAGGCGAAGGTTTTGCGGGAGAGATACATCTCCTGCAGCTCGTTCTCCTCCTCCCAGCTGCTGTTCTCCACCGCCAGGTTGACGTTGGAGCTGTAGCTGCCGCTGGCGTTCGAGAAAACGCGGGTAGCGGCATCGCGCAGGGAGATCCCCTCCTTGGCGGCCTGTTCCTGGGCGTGCTTACGCACGAAGTTCATCTCCAGGGGCTCATCAGCCTCGGCGGCCATCTTGACGCCCTGATCGATCAGAGCCATTTGGTTGATGAACAGGTCGCGGAACACACCGCTGCAGTTCACTACCACATCGATGCGGGGCCGGCCCAGCTCTTCCAGGGAGATCAGCTCCAGTTTATTGACGCGGCCCAGGGAATCGGGCACGGGCTTGACGCCGATGAACCAGAGGATCTGGGCCAGCGATTCGCCATAGGTCTTGATGTTGTCGGTGCCCCAGAGCACGCAGGCGATCGTTTCCGGCCAGGCGCCCTGTTCCTGCTTCTGCCGTTCGATCAACTTGTCGACCACGCCCTTGGCTGCCGCGATCGCCGCCTTGGTGGGAATCGCCTGGGGATCGAGGGCATGCAGGTTCTTGCCGCTCGGCAGCACACCGGGGTTGCGGATCGGATCGCCACCGGGGCCGGGCAGCACGTATTCACCATCGAGGGCCCGCAGCAGGCTCTGCATCTCGAGATCGGCACAGATCTGCTCCAGACAGAACTGCAGATAGCCGAACAGTTTGTCGAGTTCCGCCTGATCCACTTCAGGGAAGCCCGCGGCCCGGCAGGCGCTCAGCCAGGGGCTGGGCAGCTTGAAACCGAAGCGCTCCAGCAGTGCGAACAGCCAGCCGAAGTTGCGCCGCAGGGTGACGCGGCCATCGCTACCGGTAACGTCCTGGACCATCGCCCCCACTGCCGCGCGGCAGGCTTCGGTGATGACGCGGTTCAGCTCCACATCGGCGAGCACACCCTCATCGTTGCCTTTGTAGACATCGGCGATCGTGCGGCCGCGGCTTTCAGCCAGCAGGGCCGGCAGCGAGCGCAGGCCATCCTCGTCCCGCTCCAGCGCCGCGATGTTCACCAGGGTGGCGATCGCCTCCTCGGCGGTGGGCGGCTTGCCGATCGTGTGCAGGCCGCAGGGCAGCAGCCGGCTCTCAATCTCCATCAGCTGCCGGTAGACGGCGCCCACCACACCGTCGCGCCCATCGAGATCAAGCTCGGAGGCATCGACCTCGGGCAGGGTCACATCCTTGTCGAGATTGCACTGGCGTGCCGTTTCCACCACGGCGTTGACGATCTGCACGCCCCTGGAGCCTTCGCGCAGCTGCTGATAGCTGCCCACCAGTTCACCCAGCTCCTTGAGGCCCTTGTAGAGGCCGGCATTTTCAGCTGGTGGGGTGAGGTAGCTGATCGTCTCGGCATAGCCGCGCCGCTTGGCGATCGTGGCTTCGGAGGGATTGTTGGCGGCGTAGTAATAGAGATTCGGCAGGGCGCCGATCAACGAATCGGGATAGCAGGTGTCGCTCATGCCCATCTGCTTGCCGGGCATGAACTCCAGCGAGCCGTGGGTGCCGAAGTGCAGCACCGCATCGGCGCCCCAGATCTTCTCGAGATAGGTGTAGTAAGCGGCGAAGCTGTGGTGGGGGCTGGCGCTGCGCGAATAGAGCAGACGCATCGGATCGCCCTCGTAGCCGAAGGTGGGCTGCACGCCCACGAACACATTGCCGAAGTGGCGGCCGTAGATCAGCAGGTTGGTGCCGTCGGAATTCAGGTTGCCGGGGGGCTTGCCCCAGTTCTCCTCCAGCCGCTCGGAATAGGGGGTGAGGCGCTCGTACTCCTCGACGCTCATGCGGTGGGCGATCGCCAGCTCCGGGGAGCCCTCCATTGCCTCAGGATCCTTGAGCACCGCCTCCATCAGCGCCTTGGGCGTGCGCGGCAGATCGCTGACGTCGTAGCCCTTGGCACGCATCTCCTCCATCACCCGATGGATCGAGCCGAACACATCGAGGTAGGCGGCGGTGCCGACATTGCCCTTGTCGGGGGGGAAGCTGAACACGGTGATCGCCAGCTTCTTCTGCGCCCGCGGCTTGATCCGCAGCGAAGCCCAGCGGATCGAGCGCTCGGCGATCGCCTCGACCCGGTCCTGCAGGGTGTGGGCCTTGCCGGTGGCGTCGTCGCGGCCGGAGAGCACGATCGGCTCGATCGCGCCATCGAGCTCGGGGATGGCGATCTGCAGGGCCACCTGCACCGGATGCAGGCCCAGATCGCTCTCCTCCCATTCCTGGGTGGTCTGGAACACCAGTGGCAGCGCCACCATGTAGGGGCGATTCAGTTGCTTCAGCACCTCGTTCGCCTTGGGGTGGTCCTGGCGGGCGGGGCCACCCACCAGGGCAAAGCCGGTGAGGCTCACCACCCCATCCACCAGCGGCACATCGGGATTGAGCGGGTCGTAGAAGAAGGCATTCACCGGCCTGGTGAAATCGAGGCCGCCGCAGAACACCGGGATCACCGTGGCGCCGCGATATTCCAGTTCCTGGATCACCGCCACATAGTGGGCCTCATCACCGGTGACGATGTGGCTGCGCTGCAGCACCAGGCCGATCACCGGGCCCTGGCGCGCCTGCTCGGAGAGATCCTGCCGGCTGGCAGTCCAGTTCAGATATTCCTTGATGTCCTCGAACATCGAAGGGGCGAGCGGATGCCAGATGCCGAGATCGGGAAACACCACCGGGTCGGCCACCTGCAGCTCAGGGCGCTCGCCGGCCTCAGCCCCCTTGACGCGGGGGAACACATATTTATCCGCCAGCATCAACAGGAAGTTGCGCAGGTTGTCCGGTGTTCCACCCAGCCAGTACTGGAAACTGAGCATGAACGAGCGCGCATCCTGCGCCTTCTCCACCGGCAGATACTTGAGGACGGTGGGCAGCGTGTTGAGCAGCTTCAACATCGCGTCCTGGAAACCGGCGCCACCGGCCTCCTTGCGCTTTTTCATGAAGCCGGCGATCGCCGACTTGCTCTGTCCCAGCTGGGCCATCGAGAAGCTGCCCAGCTTGTTGAGCCGCATCACCTCCGGCATCGAGGGGAACACCACCGCCGCCTTGAGCCGGTCGCGGTGGGGCGCCACGGCCTCGACCACCTTCTGGGCGAGATCCTCGATGAAGATCAGTGAGGCGATGAAGACATCAGCATCCGCCACATCGGAGCAGAAGTCGGCGTAATTCTGGGGATCGCGCAGCTCCTCGATCAGATAGCCGCACAGGTCCACCGCCAGCGGGCCGTTCTGTTCGTTGAGCGAGGTGGCGGCCTGGGTGAGGGCGTTCTGGTACTGAGGCTCGAGCACCACGTACACCGCCTTCATCACGGCGCGGTCGCTGCGACCTCCGGGAGCAGGGCTCACCCGGCGGCTGGCGGAACGGACCTGCGTGAACATGCGAATGGAAGTGGGTGTGGTGATCAGGAGCCTACGAAGTGAAGCCGGTCAGCGCGACGGGATTCGGCCCCGACCCCGGTGCTGGCTGCGGCCCCGTCTGCCCCGTCCTGGGCAAGGCGCAGCGGCAGCCCATAGGCTCGGCCCACTGTCCTCGATCTGTCATGTCCGCCGATTCCAGTGTCCCGGCCCCGGCGCGGCCCATCCCGGTGGTGGTGGCCGGTGCCCTGGGTCGCATGGGCGCCGAGGTGATCCAGGCGGTCAGCGCAGCGCCTGACACCGTTCTGGTGGGGGCGATCGACACGACACCGGGCCGCGAAGGGGAGGACGTGGGCGAGGCCCTCGGCCTCGGGGCGCTGGAGGTGGCAATCACCGCTGATTTCGAGGGGTGCCTCTGCCAGGCCAGCCAGGCGGTGCGCAGCGATGGCCCCGGTGGTGGGGCGGTGCTCGTGGATTTCACCCACCCCTCGGTGGTGTACGAGCACTGCCGCGGTGCCATCGCCTACGGCGTGCATCCGGTGATCGGCACCACCGGGCTCAGCCCCGAGCAGCTGGCCGATCTGGCGGTGTTTGCCCAGAAGGCGAGCATCGGTGGCGCCGTGATTCCCAATTTCTCGGTGGGCATGGTGCTGCTGCAGCAGGCAGCGGCGGCGGCAGCCCGCTTCTACGACTTCGTTGAGCTCACGGAACTGCATCACAACCGCAAGGCCGATGCCCCCAGCGGCACCTGCATCAAGACAGCGGAGCTGATCGAGGAGCTGGGCAAGGCGTTCAACCCGCCCCAGGTGGAGGAGCACGAGACCCTGGCCGGCTGCCGTGGCGGACAGCGCGACAGCGGCCTGCGGCTGCATTCGATCCGCCTGCCCGGTCTGGTGGCCCATCAGGAGGTGATGTTCGGAGCCCCGGGGGAGACCTACACGCTGCGGCACGACACGATCGATCGCAGCGCCTACATGCCCGGTGTGCTGCGCACGATCCGGCGCGTGCGTCAGCTCGAGGGGCTGGTGTACGGCCTGGAACGGCTGCTGTGAGCGCTGTGCAGGCTGATCGTCGCTCGGGGCGAGGGAGGGTGTGATGTTGATCCCGGTGTCCGACAGCGAGCGCTCCCGCCTGATCCCGGCGGTGGCCACCGGTCCCCAGTTCACCGCCTGCAGCGGTGATCCCCGCAAGCTGCTGCAACGGCTGCTGATCGCGGTGATCGGTGGGGTGATCTCGCTGTTGATCAGCGACCGGCTGTCGATGAACAGCCGCTTTGCCCCGGTGATGCTGGTGGTGGGGGTGGTGTTCCTGCTCTATCTGCTCTGGGGCCCGATCCTGGAGGCCGGCCGCCGCAACGCCTCCCTGCGCCGCTACC
>JBJTQH010000097.1:0-61448 GCA_046075505.1 Cyanobium sp.
CCCGCTCCGGCCCCCGCCGGTGAGGCCTTCGGCCGCCCGGGCGAGAGCGTGAGCTTCAACACGCTGCAGAACGCGGTCAACCGCAACATGCTGGCCAGCCTGGAGGTGCCCTGCTTCCGGGTGGGCTACACGATCACCACCACCAAGCTCGACGCCTTCTACAAGCAGGTGAAGAGCAAGGGCGTCACGATGACGGCCCTGCTGGCCAAGGCGGTGGCTGTCACCCTGGCCCGCCACCCGCAGGTGAACGCCGCCACCAGCGCCGATGGCAGCGCCATGGCCTACCCGGCCGCCGTGAATGTGGCCGTGGCCGTGGCCATGGAGGACGGCGGCCTGATCACACCGGTGCTGGCGGCCGCCGACAAGACGGATATTTATTCCCTGGCCCGCAGCTGGGCCGATCTGGTGGCCCGCGCCCGCAGCAAGCAGCTCAAGCCGGAGGAATACAGCACCGGCACCTTCACCCTCTCCAACCTGGGGATGTTCGGCGTCGATCGCTTCGATGCGATCCTGCCGCCGGGCACCGGCGCCATCCTGGCGGTGGCCGCCTCACGGCCCACGGTGGTGGCCGGCAAGGACGGCTCGATCCGGGTGGCCAACCAGATGCAGGTCAACCTCACCTGTGATCACCGCACCATCTACGGCGCCCATGCGGCGGCCTTCCTCAAGGATCTGGCCCAGCTGATCGAGACCAATCCCGAAAGCCTGGCGCTCTGAAGGCCGAGCTGCCTCTTGAGAGAGCCGCAGCAACGACAGCGCCCCGCCGGGACCTTGGGATCCGGCGGGACCTTCATCTGTAGAGGTCTCTGAGGACTGCGCAGGGAGCAGAAGGGTCTTCCCCTGTGCCGCACCTCTGAACGACGGCACAGCTGCTGGCTGCCCGGAATGCGTCGAGCCTGAGCCTGGAGCCAGGCCCCGCGCACCCTGCAGCGCTGAGGATGGCTGGTTATGGTGCCGCGCTGCCACCGCGGGCAGCCACCGCGACCCTGCTCTCCACCCCGCCCGCGATGTCCAAGGACCCGTTGTTGCCGCTGGCCACTGCCGTGATCGAGGAGAACCCGGCCGGCGTTCCTGCCGATCCCCTCGACCTGCTCCTCTCCAGCTACGACTACGCGCTGCCGGACGGGTTCATCGCCCAGCGGCCGGTCGAGCCACGCCATGCCGCCAGGTTGCTGGTGGTGGATCCGGCGGCGCCCAGGGCAGACGCCACCGCCGTGCTGCAGGGCGGCTCCGCCCCGGTGTTGCCCTGCAGCTGTACCGCTGCGGCCACTGCAACATCAGATGCGCTGGCGCCTGTGCACGCTCTCGCCCAGCACGGTCCCTGCCGCCACCGCACGGTCTGGGACCTGGCCGAGGAGCTACGCCCCGGCGATCTGCTGGTGGTCAACGACACGCGCGTGCTCAAGGCCCGCCTGCGGGCCCGCCGCGCCACCGGCGGCGCCGTGGAGCTGCTGGTGCTGGAGCCTGCCGCGCTGACGGGCCTGAAGCCCGAGGTCGCCAACGCTGAGGGGGCTGCCGCCGAGGGAGCTGCCGCAGAGGCCAACCGGAGAAGCTTCGACCCCAGCGACTGGCTCTGCCTGGCCCGACCCGCCAAGCGTCTGCGGCCGGGTGATGTGGTGCAGCTGGAGCATCCCGGCCAGCCGCCGCTGGCGCTGCAGGTCATGGCCGCCGATGGCGAGACCGGCGGGCGGGTGGTGCGCTTTCCGCCGGAATGCACCAGCCCGGAGGCGATTGAGGCGCTGCTGGCCCGCTATGGCGAGATGCCGCTGCCGCCCTACATCCACGAGCACGATGCCTCCGACGAGGAGCGCTATCAGACCCGCTATGCCGAGCGACCGGGTTCGGTGGCAGCCCCCACCGCCGGCCTGCACCTCAGCGATGAGCTGCTCGAGAGGCTGCGGGAGCGGGGCGTGCCGATCGCGGCGGTGACGCTGCATGTGGGCCTGGGCACCTTCCGGCCGGTGGACCAGGAGGACCTGCGCGACCTGGAGCTGCACAGCGAATGGGTGCAGGTGCGGCCCGAGGCGGTGGCGGCGGTGCAGGCCTGCCGGGCCCGCGGTGGCCGCGTGATCGCCGTGGGCACCACCAGCGTGCGCACGCTCGAGGCGGTGGCGGCGCTGCATGGCGGTGAACTCAGGCCCCACAGCGGGGCGGTGAATCTGGTGATCCAGCCGGGCCATCGCTTCGCGGTGGTGCAGGGCCTGCTCACCAACTTCCACCTGCCGAAAAGTTCACTGCTGCTGCTGGTGAGCGCCCTGATCGGGCGGCAGCGGCTGCTGGCGCTCTACGAGGAGGCGAAGGCGCAGGGTTACCGCTTCTTCTCCTATGGCGATGCGATGTGGATCGCGCCGGAGGCGGTGCTGACCGGCGCCCGCCGGTAGCGGTGAGCGAGTGCTGCACCGAGGCAGCCCAGGGCCTTCAGCGCTCGCCGAGGATCTCCTCCCAGGTGGGAGCCGTCTGGGGCGCCGAGGGACGCTGGGGGCGGGCCCGCAGCAGACAGTGGGGCGCGGCGCCAGCGCCGAGGGCCAAGGTGGCGGCGACGTGACGCAGCGCCAGAAGGTGGGATTTGGACATCGTGATCAAACAAACAGGGGATATGGATCGCGCACCACCTGCTCCCCGGATGCCAGATGGGGAGCAGGCTTTCAGACAGACAGATCTTCAGGATCCGTAGGAGCCCGCTTCCCGGTCCGAAGGGACAGGGTGGGGCGACTGAACGCGGCGTGGGGACTTCGGACCCGCCCCGAGCCCTGGGATGCCAGGGGCACTCGAGAACAGGGATCGGAGGCGCTGCCCTGGATCGTCACCCCCTGAGATCCACCGCTGTCAGGGGTGGGCCGGGGGAAAGGAGATCGATCGAGGGGGGAGGCGCGGCCGAGCCGGGCAGCCCAGCTGGGCAACCCAATCAGGTCTCGAACTCAGGCCGTCAGCCTGGGGATCCGCTGAGGGATCTCTCCGGTGTGGATGGCTGAGAGGCGGCTGCCTGAGGGGGGATGCCAGGGAGCTGAATGTCTCTGGTCTGGTGTCTCCGGGAAAGTCCCGTGCGCTGACGCCGTAAGCACAGACCATAGACCGTCGCGGCCGGCCTGAGTGCGAGCCGCCAGCGAGGACAACCGGCGGGGAAGCCGCCGCCGATCGAGAACGCTCCCGGGAGTCCCGCAGGATCCGCCAGGACCAGCACGAGCGCCACAACGCCGACCAGCGAGCTCAGGCCGCCGCCGGCCCGCCTCAGCCTTCGCCCCCTTCGCCCCCTTCGCCCCCTTCGCCTCCTTCCCCCTCCTCCGTGGAGGCTGGTGCGGACGGATTGGCCGGCGCTCCCAGTTCCTGCTTCGGGGTCTCAGCGTCCTTGCGGTCGGGAGCGGCGGAAGGGCTGCAGGCGGCGGTGCCGGCGGTGAGGGTGAGGGTGCTCAGGAACAGGGCCACACTGGTGCGAGGCATGACGATCGGGCCAAGGGTCACGCTCCATGCTGGCTGCTGCGATGAGCGGCGCACGCTGGCCACGGCACGCTGGCCGCGGCACGGTGACTCGATCTCATCGCGATGCAACAGGGGGGCGCAGGCGATCCCGGTTGTGATCCCGGTCGTCATCTCGGAGCGGGCCGCCGCAGCCTCCCTGAGCCGGCTCCTCAACCCGACCAGCCGCGAGCCGTGAGGGCTGCAGCCGGAAGACAGCCGGCCCGCGGCGGATCGAACCTCCAGAAGCTGCCCAACAAAAAAGCCCCCGCCGCAGCGGAGGCCAGGGTGCGCAGCAGCGCGGCTGGGCACGGATCAGGCGGCAGCCAGATTGGCAGCGACGAAATCCCAGTTCACCAGCTTGTCAAGGAAGGTGCTGATGTAATCGGGGCGGCGATTCTGATAGTCGAGGTAGTAGGCGTGCTCCCACACATCCATGGTGAGCAGAGCCTTCTGGCCGTGAGCCAGGGGCAGATCGGCATTGGCGGTCTTGGTCACCTTGAGGGTGCCGCCATCAAGCACCAGCCAGGCCCAGCCGCTGCCGAACTGGGTGGCGCCGGCGGCCTTGAACTGCTCCACAAAGGCGTCGAAGCTGCCGAAATCAGCGTTGATCCTGTCGAGCAGGGCGCCGGTGGGGCTGCCGCCACCATTGGGCTTGATGCACTGCCAGTAGAAGCTGTGGTTCCACACCTGAGCGGCATTGTTGAACACACCGGCCTTGCTGGCATCACCGGCCACAGCGGTGATCGTCTCCTCCAGGCTCTTGCCCTCCAGCTCGGTGCCGGCCACCAGGTTGTTCAGGTTGGTGACGTAGGCGTTGTGGTGCTTGCCGTGATGGAACTCGAGGGTCTGGCGGGTGATGTGGGGCTCGAGCGCGTCGAGGGCGTAGGGCAGAGCGGGCAGCTGATGTGCCATGGGGGAGCAACGAAGGGAAGAAAGCTGGATGCGAGGGGGATGGCGATCGCGGCCGCCAGGGCGGCTGGTGCAATCGCCGGGCGGCCCCATCGACCCGGACAGCGCCATCTTAACGATCACTTCATTGTGTGAAGGTCGCGCCGAGGAGGCAGCCGGGGTGGGATCCCTGCCGGCAGATAGGGAAGGGCCCCAGATCCGGGCGGCTACCCGTACCTGAGGCCCCGTCAGAAGGCCAGGGGAGTGGTTGGGCGCCGCTCAGCGACCGACCTGCAGCAGCTCCACCTCGAAGATCAGCGTGGCATTGGGGGGAATCACACCACCGGCGCCGCGCTCGCCGTAGGCCAGATCGGGGGGAATCACCAGCTTGCGCTTGCCGCCCACCTTCATGCCGGCCACACCTTCATCCCAGCCGCGGATGACGCGACCACCACCGAGGGGGAAGCTGAACGGACCGCGGCCGTAGCTGCTGTCGAACTCCTTGCCGTTCATGAGGGTGCCGCGGTAATTGACGCTCACCGTCTGGCCGCTGACGGCCTCAGCGCCAGTGCCCACCTCCAGCTCGGTGATCCGCAGGCCGCTGGCGGTGACGATCTCAGGAGCCGCCTGCAGCGCTCCCCCCAGATCAGCGGCCCCAGCGGCGAGGGTGGCATCAGGGTCGCTGGCGGAACCGCCGGCGGGAGAGGAGCTGCTGGGGGCCATGGTGAACAGGGTGGGGTTGGGATCGTTGGGATCGAGCTCGAGCGGGGCCGCCACAGCAGGCGCGGCCGCACGCATCCGTCCGGGGGCTTTCAGATCGGCCGTGGTGAACGCCGCTGTGGTGATCGCGGCCGGGGCCACGGCGGTCTGCAGGGCTGCAGGCTCCGCGGCGGCCTGGGCGCTCGGCAGCACCGGGCTGGGAGCCACCAGCTGACTGATGAAGGCCACAAGCAGACAGGTCAGGCAGACCACTGAGCTGATCAGGATGTCGCGCATGCCACCGGAAGCGATCAGCGGATTCTGGCAGGGGGGCCAGCGGCAGCGGCGCCTGCGGCACGGAGCGGCGCAGAGGCCCGCTGCCTCCAGACCATCGGGGCCTGGAGCCCCATCGCGATCATCTGAAGCAACCCTGATCCCATCTGGATCGGGCCAAGCCGAGCCGTTCCAGGCGCCCGCAGGCCACCGGGGGGAGAGGTAGGCCTCAGTCGGGCGGCAGATCGCTGTGGGAAACGCCCGGCATCGGCCCCTCCTCGCCAGCGCCACGCTGGCGCAGCATCCGCTCGAGGCGATCGAGACGACCGCGCAGCTCATCCACCTCCCGCTGACGCGCCAGGCCGAGATCAGCGAGCAGATCGTCGCGGTTGCGCTCCAGCTGCCGTTCGGCCTGTTGCTCCAGTTCCGGGCTCTCGCCCCGCAGCGCCTTGAGCACGTCGTCGACCAGGGCGGAGGCGTGACGGGGATCCAACCGCCCGCTGCTCACCCATTCCTGACTGACCCAGCGCAGGCGATCGGACACCAGCGAGGTGGTGCCGAGACCGCGCAGCAGCAGCATCTGCAGCAGATTGCTCTGATCCATGGTGACCGTGTCCTCCAGCAGCAAATGATCGAGACTCCGCGGAACGGGGACGCCGCGGGCAGGAGCCCGCAGGGCCCGGAGGGGCTACCCCGGCCCGGATGGCGCCAGGGGGAACCCCGGCGAAGCCAGCCGACGGAGAGCGCCGACGGAGACGGGACCCCGCAGGCGAATGGTCCCGGACCGGGCCCAGGGGAGCCGGCCGGGATGCCCCGGAGACGATGACGCGGGAGCCTGTGCAACGAGATTGGCGCTTCCGCCGCGCCGGGGCCATGGGCAATGACCGACTGCATCGACGCTGCGTTGCGATCGCCGCAGGGTTGCTGGCGGGCCTGGCGCTGCCGCCCCTGGGGCTGCCGCCGCTGCTCTGGCCCGCCCTGGCGCTGCTCTGGGGCCTGACGCTGTCTCCGGCGCCACCCTCAGCCCGAGCGACAGCCTCCGTCCGAGGGACAGCATCAGTCGAAACGACAGGCTTGGTCGCAACGACAGCATTGGTCCCGGCGACAGCCGTCATCCCCGCAACAGCTGTCACCGCCCTAACAGCTGGAACCGCACCAACTGCTGCAACCGCAGCAACAGCCGTCATCGCACCAACAGCCGTCACCGCCACAACAGCTGTCACCGCCACAACAGCCGTGCCCACCGCCGCGGCTTGGGCCAGCCACACCGTCCGCCGAGCGCGCCGGCTGCTTGCCGTTGAGGCGGGATTGTGGGGAACGGCCGCGGTGCTGCTCAGCCATCGCTGGCTGCTGTGGCTGCATCCGCTCGACTGGATCGGCGTGCCGCTGCCGCTCAGCCTGCCCCTGTGCCTGACGCTCTGGCTGCTGATCGGTCTGCTCGGGGGGCTGCTGGTGAGCCTCTGGAGTGGCCTGATGCGGGCCCTGGATCCAACACGGGCCAGCACCGCCCTGATCGGCGCGGCGCTGTGGGGGCTGGCCGAGGTGCTGCTGGCCGGCGGACCTCTGTTCTGGCTGGGGCTGGGCAGCAGCGCCCTGCCGGGCGATCCGGCGCTGGCGGGATTGGCAGCTGCGGTGGGGGCCGGCGGCCTGGCGGCCCTGCAGCTGCTGATCGGCTGGTGCCTCTGGCGGGGCTGGCGCGGTGGCGCGCCACGACAGCGGATGCGGCCGCTGGGCGTCGCACTGGCCCTGGTGCTCACGGCCCATCTGGCCGGGGCAGCCAGCCTGGCGGCGATCGATCCACAGGCGGGAGCCACGGAGCGATTGCTGCTGCTGCAGCCGGCGATTCCCACCCGCGAGAAATTCACACCGACGCAGCAATGGAACCTGCTGCGGCAACTCGCCGACAGCCAGCGCGCCGCCGCAGGGGTGGCCGACAGCCTGGTGCTGCCGGAGGGATCCCTGGCCCTGGATCAACCGTTGCCCGAACAGACAGCGGTGGAGGTGCTCAGCGGCGGCTTCCGGCGGCAGGGGGAGCAACAACGCAGCAGCCTGCTGCGCTTTGAGCCAAACCGCCAGACGGCACAGGGCTGGGTGGACAAGCATCGGCTGGTGCCGCTGGGGGAATGGGTGCCGGCAGCGGAGCTGCTGCGCTGGGGCGGCCTCTCGGCGGTGGGAGGGCTGCAGCCTGGAGAGGCTTCGCGACTGCTGCGGCGACCGCAGGGCGCCATCGGGGTGGCGATCTGCTACGAACTGGCGGATGGACGCGCCCTGGTACAGGCCAGCCGTGAGGGTGCCGGCTGGTTGCTGGCCAGTGCCAATCTCGATCCCTATCCACAACTGCTGCAGGACCAATTCACGGCCCTGGCCCGCCTGCGGGCGATCGAAACCGGCCGCTGGCTGGTAAGCGCCGCCAACACCGGCCCCAGCCTGGCGGTGGATGCCCGCGGCCACATCCGCAGCCGCTTACCCGCCGGCATCGCCGCCAGCACCCTAGTGGAGATCCATCGCCTGCAGGGCCGCACCCTCTATAGCCTCTGGGGGGAGGGACCGCTGCTGGTGATCGGGATGATGGGGGTGGTGGGCCGGTGGTGGGGGCGGGGCTGATTGCATCGGCTCTATCGTTCTGCCAAGTGAGCCGCGGAGCAAAGGTTAGCCGAGTCGCAGTTCATTCCAGGCCCATTCATACAGAGATACTCCCGGAGTTCAGAGGCACCCATACGGCACTCCACGGCACAGAGGCGAAATCAAAAACATCAGGCAGAGGAGCCGAGGCAAGCGCCACCCAAGCTCATTAGCCCAAGAAGGCCAACACCAACAACAGCATCTCAAGACAATCAATGACGGAATCGCATGATTGCACAGGCAATTATTAAGCCGGCCGTTGCCAGTCCGACTACTGCAAGATTGCAGCAACCAGAATTGTCAGAACAGCGGCAGCGGGGCAAGCCTAGCCGCTAATCACAGCGCCACTGAAACCCATGCCCTCGAAGAATTTGGCACCAATTACTGCCCCTGATAGCCCAAGCCCCAAGGCTACAAATACGGGCCAAATCAAAGATGCTCCATTAGCGAGAATCCTGGCATCCCCGTAAGACAATCAGGTGCAGCTATGCCTCTGCCTTCGGCGGCCGACGAACCAGCCACGGACCATCGGAACACCTCTCGAGCCATTCCGCCAAACCCAGCCGCAGCGCACCGCCGCAGAACCTTCACCGCCTTACAAACCCGGGCCTGCACTGCTCCACGAGTCCAGAAGCCAAGACAGACAGTTGCAATCCAACCACAATTCCGAATCCAGGCTATGATTAATGCAAGCGGAAGCCTGGCTCACCCTAAGTCCATCATGAGAAGCCTGAAATCAGCGCCAAATCCTGCGAGTTTTGCCTTTTGCGGATTCCTTGCTCTGGCTTCCCTGACCCCAGGGGCTGCGCGAGCCGCCAGCGAATACGACGCCAGCACCGGCGTCCTGCGCATTATTGGAACCGGCGAGGGCCTTACAAGTCTCACCACGCCCGCGTTTGGGCCACCTGTACTCGGCAGCGATCCCAACTGGCGGGTCATCGCTATTAGCAACAACATTTTCCCCGCCTCTGTTGCTGCACCCGCTCCTTTTTATATTCCTACAATCACCCCAAGCGTTTGGTATCCCGGATCGAACACGACCAACGTTCCAGTTTCAGGTATTGGCGACGGGAAAACGTATCGATGGGGCACTTATGCCGTGTATCCCAACGCGCAGGGCTATCCTGGCTCGTCGGGAACAGCAACCGCGGGAACAGCTAACGCCTATTTTTCTACTTCATCGGCCGACCCCAATCCAACGAGCCCACAGCCAAATCCATACACTTACATCGTTAGCACATCGCTTACCGTAGTGAAGCCAGCCTATTACCGCTTTAATTTCAATGTAGCGTCCGACAACCGAGTGCAGATTTTTCTTAACGGGAATGTCGATTTCACTTCGGAATTCTCTCCTACTATCACCGGAGGCACCCTTCTGGGAGCGACAACGGTCGGTCCCGCCAATCTTGTAGCTGGAAGCTCCGATGTCCTACTTACCGTCGGCACCCACAATCTCAACTACGTAGTCCAAGACCTGTACAGTAATAGTACATTTGGTCAAACTGGTCTGCTAGTTGGTACAACTAATTTTACCGAAGTACCGGCTCCACTGCCGCTTCTGGGTGCGGCAGCTGCATTTTTGCAGGCGCGGCAATTGAGGCGCCGCATCAAACACAGGGAGGCATGATTAGCCTAGGAAACCTTTGCCAGCATGATTGATTTTCTTGGGATCGGTGCCCAGAAGTCAGGAACCACCTGGCTTTACCGGCATCTCAGCCTTCATCCCCAGATTGTCTTCCCAGGCGGCAAAGAGTGCCATTTCTGGGATCTCATCACGCCTGAAGACAGCCATCGCTGGCTCTCAATTTTCAATCATAATGACAATCAATATTGCTTGAGTATTCCCGTGAAGGCTGGTGAGATCACACCGAGCTATTCTTTGCTGAAACATGATACCATCAAGTCAATCCGTGCCTGCGCACCGCGATTGCTTCTCTTTATCAGCCTGAGAAATCCCATTGAACGTGCCTGGTCAGCGGCTTGCATGGATCTCTGCCGCTGCCAGATCAGCCATGAAGAAGCCGGCGATGCATGGTTTCTTGATCACATCAAATCCGGCCCTTCTCGCCACAGAGGTGATTACGAAGCCATTATCAAATGCTGGCTTTCTGTATTCCCCAAAGAGCAATTATACATCCTATTTTTCGATGATATTATCAAAGATCCCCATTGCTTGCTCCGAAAGCTAGCCGTCTTTCTCGGTGTTGATCCCAATCTTTACCCGCCAGATGAGAACCTCTCCATGCCGGTCCTGCCAGCTCTGGATCCCAGCCTGCAGCAGCTCCAGGCTCGGCTCAGCCGACCCAGCCTGGCGAAACACCCACGTGTTCTGGAAACACTACATGAGCTCTACGACCACAAAATCACAATGCTTCAAAACTTCCTCGGAATGCCTCTGAATCACTGGATTCCGAATGAATTCACAGATCCTTATCCAGCCTGCCGAGATGCCTCCGAGGTGGGGGTAGGAGGGCCTGGCTTTGCAATGGTACGCCAACTGATAGCCGAAAAGCAATCAGGATGGAGCACAACTTCCCATGCCTAAACCCCAGCTTTCGATTGTCATCATTGCCTATAACATGCACCGAGAGATAAAGAGAACTCTTTATACCATTTCTCGTAACTATCAGATTTTTGGATCAGATCATTGCTTTGAGGTGATCCTAGTTGACAACGGATCGGACATCAAGATTGAGGATCACATTGCCATTGCCTATAGTGACAACGTGCGACTATTAAGACGCGAAGGCTGCACATCCCCCGCGGCGGCTGTGAACTATGGCGTATCCCAAAGCAGCGGCAACCTCGTGATGATCTGCATTGATGGTGCGCGTATGTTTAGCCCTGGAATTATTGATTATACAGTACGATGTTTCCACGCCTATCACAATCCAGTTGTCGCCACTCTGGCGTGGCATCTTGGCCCCAAGCCACAGTACCTATCGGTAGAAGAAGGATATGACCAACAAGCAGAAGATCGCCTGCTTAATACCATTGACTGGCGCCAAGACGGATATGATCTTTTTTCCATCTCTTCCTTGGCGGGGTCCAGCCTCCCAGGATGGTTCAAGCCGATCATGGAAAGCAATTGTGTCACCATTCGTCGTTCCACATTTGATGCACTGGGTGGTCTTGATATCGCATTTCAGACTCCGGGAGGTGGACTTGTCAATATGGACTTCTATAAAAGGGCATGTGAATATACAGAAGAAGTTGTTCTTCTACTAGGCGAAGGGACCTTTCACCAGTTTCATGGAGGCGTGTCAACAAATGTGCCTCTGAGCAAATCTCCAAGCAGCCAATTTAAAGATGAATACATACGACTGCGCGGCAATCCCTACACCCCCCCGCTGATACGCCCTATTTATCATGGGTCAATCCCTGATCAATGCCTGCGTTTTATGTATCATTCTATGCAGCAAGTGTGGCTGTGAAGTCCATCAACTCTTCTCCATCTCGTATTGTCCTGGTTACAGGCATGCATCGAAGCGGCACGTCAATGCTGGCGGGATTATTGCATGCTTGTGGTGGTAGAGTAGCGCAGGATTTGATGCCGGCATCACTAGATAATCCATCTGGGTACTGGGAGTCGCGATCAGTTGTGCAATTCAACAACAATCTCTTAAAGTCACTGGGGGGTCACTGGAATAATTATGCGCCTATAGATCGCAACTGGACAGTATCAGCTGAGGCCAGTTCGTACAGGGAAGAAGCACTACATATTCTGGAGACCGCTTATTTATTGACATCAGGAAATCCATCCCCCAGTCTACTTATACTCAAAGATCCACGTCTATGTCGTCTCCTGCCATTCTGGCTCTCTTGCTGTGAGCAAATAGGCTTCTCGGTCACGGTTGTGCTGATGATTCGGCATCCGATTGAGGTTGCTTTATCATTGCTTCAACGCCTGCGGAGCGAGACATTTAGACCCGCTGCAATTGCGTCTTTGCAAACCTCGTTACTGCTGTGGATGCGTTATAATCTCGATGCAATAAGGGATATTGGATCCACCCATCTTTGCTGCTATGATTACCAAGCTTTTTGCGAAAATAAGGAAGCATCCATTCTTTCTTTGTCGACAGATGTACTAGCCCAGCGCCCGTACCCTCCATGCGGCAACGTTGATCATCTCAAGGAATGCATTCGTAGCGACTATGTACACCACCATCAAGATGACTGGATGCATTTTATAGCTAGAGAGCGCTCTGCCCCTGATTTCCTCTATCAACAACTCCAACGCTTGACCGCTGGCGATTCCTGCGAAGCAGTGCTTGAAGATCTCCAACCATTATCACAATTATTCGATCATCTCACGGCCTCCTATCGCAGGTTGCGAGTTGATATTCGCCCCGGCTCTGATCAGGACCCTTGGTCATCAAGAATTTTGGAAGGACTATGTGGATCCTGGGATTCTCTTCTGTCCACCAAACGGATGCATAAGCAATCCGAGCAGCCCGATAACGTCGCATCTATTCTGTTAATTTCTGGAGCTCCAGATAGCGTTGGTCATCTCTACAGAGTCACGCATGTCGCCGCAGCCCTGCGACAAGCGGGCTGGGCAGTCACCACCATTGCGGTGGAGGAGCTGGCGGCCATACCCCAGACTCAATGGACTGACCTGGTTCCCGCTTACCTGCAACGTGAACCGAACAATACCATGAAGGATCAGGAACGTGCATGGGTTGATTGTGTCTGTTTTTTTCGAGTGGAATGGCAGGCAGCCGTGGCATGTTTTGTCAACCATTGCCGCCAGAAATCAATCTTGATCTTGGCTGCTTTTGATGACTTGATCTTTGATCCCTCATGCACTGACGATGGATCTATTGCCTTTATCGCATCCCTACAACCTGATCAACAGCAGACATGGCGGTATCGCTGTCACAACTATCGACTGACGCTCAAGTCCTGCGATCAAGCCGTCGTCACGACCAGACCACTGGCAGGTGCCTGCCGCAATCTGATCCGCGATGTGCACGTGTTACCCAATGGCTGTGGAAAGGACATGCTGGATGCCGCCGACCGTGCCATGAGGTGTTCATCGCGAAGGCCGATGGATGGCCTGATACGCCTCGGCTTTGCAAGTGGCACAGCGACCCATCAGGCTGATTTTGCCGAGATTGTTCCCGTCATTGCCGATCTGCTACGCAACCATGCCAACCTGCGATTTCGCATCGTTGGGATTCTAGATTGGCGCGCTTATCCAGATCTGATTGGGTTAGAAGAAAAGATTGAAATAGTGAATCGTGTCTCCCCAGGGCATCTCTACAATGAACTGTTGACCTTTGACATCAATCTTTGTCCATTGCAGGTTCGCAATCGCTTCTGTGAAGCCAAGTCTGCCTTGCGAGTTGTCAACGCCGCAATGGTTGGCGTTCCGAGCATAGTCAGTGATCTTGAGCCCCTACGTGAAGCCGTGATTGATGGAGAAACTGGATGGATAGCAGAAACTCTGGATCAGTGGCATACGAAGCTGGAGGCCTTGATCCACGATGACGATCTACGCATCCGCTGCGGTCATGCCGCCATGATAGATATCCGAGCCCAATACGGCTGGGATCGTTGGCAGCCGCTCTGCGATCAGATCCATCGGATCGCCTTGTCACGCTATCGATCCGCTGCGGCCGTCGGCCCGGCTGAAAGCATCTGAGCCCTGGCCACATCGCAGCAGGGCCGGATCACAGCTGGCAACCTGCGTGATGCACTCTGCTCGCCCGGCCTTGCTCCGCTACCCCGCCGCAATCGGCATCCGCCACCCCCCTCCAAAGGAACGGCTGCTGATCTTGAGCACCGGGGCGGCCTGGCGGCGTTTGAATTCAGCGCGCCGCAGCAACTGGAAGACGCGCAGCACCAGCTCGGGATCAGCACCTTCGCGGATCAGTTGCTCCGGGGTGGCTACGGTTTCGATGTAACGCCGCAGCAAGGCATCGAGCACAGCGTAATCGGGGAGGGTATCGCTATCGCGCTGATCGGGCCTCAATTCAGCACTCGGAGGCTTGTGGCGGATCGCCGCGCCGATCAGTTCTCCTGTGGCCGGTAATCCCAGCTCGCTTCTGCAAGCGGCGGCGGCATTACTGTCGATCCAGTCGCACAGGGAAAATACCGTGGTTTTATAGAGATCTCCGATCACAGAAAGGCCGCCATTCATATCTCCATACAGCGTGCAGTAGCCCACCGCCAGCTCTGATTTATTGCCGGTGGACAGTAGCAACGCGCCACTCTGATTGGCGATCGCCATCAGCAGGGTGCCGCGGATGCGCGACTGCAGGTTCTCGGCCGTCACGCCGCTGGGCTCCTGTGCCAGCACCGGCGTCAGCGCCGCGTCGAAGCTCTGCATCAGGGCCTGGATCGGCAGCGTCTGCAACCGCAGTCCCAGGCGCTCCGCCAGGGCCTGCGCATCATCCAGCGAACCGCGTGAACTCCACGGCGACGGCAGCCGCAAAGCCTTGACCCGATCGGCCCCCAGCGCCGCCGCCGCGACCACCGCCACCAGGGCCGAATCGATGCCGCCGCTCAGCCCCAGCAACGCCCCCTGGAAGCCGCATTTGCGCGCGTAATCCCGCACGCCGAGCACCAGGGCCCGCAGCAGCTGCTCCATCTGGGCGGGCTCGCTCGTTGTGCCTGAGCGCATTCCGGCATCGGACGCCCCGCGCCCAGCGGCCAGCGGCAACTCTCGCCAGGAGCCGGGTGGATCAGCCGCATCCCAGAGCAGCAGCGCCTCGCGGCAGCAGGGCCCCTGCCCCAGCACCGTGCCGCCTGCCTCCACCACGAAGCTGTCGCCATCGAACACCAGCTCGTCGTTGCCGCCCACCTGGTTGACATAGACGAGCGGGCAGCCGGCCCGGCTGGCGGCGCGCTGAGCGAGCTGTCGCCTGAGCGCGAGCTTGCCGCGGCCGTAAGGCGACGCCGAGAGATTGAGCAGCAGATCCAGCCCCTGGGCCGCCAGCTCCCCGATCGGATCCACCCCGGCCACCCGCAGGGTCTGCAGGTCCTGCTCCACCCACAGGTCTTCGCAGATGCTCAGGCCCAGCCGCCAGGGGCGGCCATCGGGTCGCTGGCCCCACTCCAGCAGCGCCGGCCGCTGGCCCGGCAGGAAATAGCGGCTCTCATCAAACACGTCGTAGCTGGGCAGCAACCGCTTGTGGGCCACCACGCTCCAGGGGGCCTCACCGCCGCGGAGCAGGGCCAGCGCATTCCAGAGCCGCGGCGTCGTCTCCCCCGGCACCGGATCGGCCATCCCCACCAGCAGCTGCAGACCGATCGGCAACGCCTGCTGCAGGCCATCCAGCACCCGCTGCTGCCGTTGCATCCCCGGATCGCGCAACAGCAGATCGCGGGGCGGGTAGCCCCACAGCGATAACTCCGGCGTCAGCACCAGATCGGCCCCGGCCGCTGCCGCCACCACACAGGCCTGCAGGATGCGCTCGGCGTTGCCCTCCAGATCGCCGATCAGGGGGTTGAGCTGGGCGAGGGCGATGCGCATCGGGGCGTCAGCAGGCCATAGGGATCATGCCCGCGCAGCACCGGCCACAGCTCCTGCGGTACCAGCTGCGGATCGGGCCGCTGCCTGACCCCGGAACTGGCGCTCGCCGGCACCACCAGATCGAGCAGCTCCAGCCGGGCCCCCCGTTGCCGCAGCTGCTCCAGGCTGTGCGGCTGCAGCGTCCAGCCCGCCCGCGGCACGATCGCCACCCGGCAACCCTGCAACCACTGCGCCGCCTGCCGCCATCGGGGCACCTGGGCGGCCAGATCGGCGCCGATCACGATCACCGGCTCGCGTCCGGGCCAGAGCTGCCGGGCCCGCTCCAGGGTCTCCACGGTCCAGGGACTGCTCAGCTCCTGCACCAGCTGCAGGCGTGGATCGCCGATCGCCTCCACCAGGGCCTGCAGCAACGCCATCCGCAACGGCAACGGGGCCGTGTGCTGCTTGAGCGGGTTGTCGCTGGCCCAGGTGGCCACCTGTGGGTAGTACCGCAGCAACCCCTGCAACAGGGCCCGGTGGCCGTGGGTGGGGGGATCGGCGCTGCTGCCAAACAGGGCGATCGGCTCGCGGGGGGCCGCGCCCGAGCTGCCGGCGGGCTCCCCCGCTGCGCTCCTGGTGGCCTCGCTCCGGCTCCAGACCTCGGTGCCGGCCCGGGACGGCTTCGCGGCACGGCGTGCGGCGCCCGATCCCGGATCAGAAGCGGGGCTGGATGACGCCGGCAGGGAGCCGCTCACGGCAACAGCAGGCGCAGCGATGCCGCCTCAGCTGCCGCGCCCTTGCCCTCGCCACCCGCCGCCGACCGACTGCGGTGACGCAGCCACGGCCGGCTGCCGGAATCCTGTTGCGCCAGGCGCTGCAGCAGGGCACCGGGCTGACCGGCCGCGGTGGCCGCCGCCAGCAGCGTCTCCGCCGCCAGCCGGCCGGTGCGGCGCGTGGTGGCCACCGCCAGGGCCGCCTGGGCCAATGCCACCGGTGCCGCCGGCGCCAGGCTCGCTCCGGCGCTGAACGGCGCCGCCAGCAGCAGCAGCTGCCGCAAGCCGCCCAGCAGCGCCTGCACCCCTCCCAGCAGCGCGTTGTGACCCGAGAGCTGGCGGAGCAGACGACGGGCGCCACTGCGGGTGATCGGCAGGCCATAGAGCTGGCACAGCTGCAGCACCAGAGCGCTGTCGAGGGCCATCGCTCCGGCCAGATCGAGCAGCGGCAGCGGACTGGCGGCCACACCACCGGCCTTGAGGGCCGCGAAGCGTCCGATCAGGGCCTGGGCCTGCGGCCGCCCCAGCTGCAACCGGGCGCGATGCAACGCCTGATTGAACCGATCAGCGGCACGCAGGGCATGCAGGGCCAGCAGCAGCTCTCCCTGCTCCTGCAGCAGCTCGATCAACCGCTGCCGCAACGGCTCGACCCGAGGTGCCACCGGCTGGCTGCGCACCCGGCCATCCGGCAGCAACGCCGCCTGGCGGGGAGCCGCCGCCACGGCGATCAGCTCCACACTGTGCAACGAGCGGGGCAGGCGGCGGCGGATGCTGGCCTGCAACGCCTCCAGCTCCGCCTCTGGCCAGCAATCACTGCGGTTCAGCACCAGCAGCAGCGGGGTACCGCTGGCCTGCAGCGTGGTGAGGGCCTCCAGCTCGAGGCGGCTGAGATCGCCATCGAGCACCAGCAGCACCAGATCCGCCCCCAGGGCCACCCGCGCCGCCAGCCGCGCCCGACCGGCCGCCCCGATCTCATCGATGCCGGGGGTGTCGATCAGCTGCACCCGCTCCAGATGCCGCCACGGCTGAGCCCAGGCATGGCCCTGCTGATGCCGCGTGCAGCCATGGGCCATATCGGTGGCGCAACACTCCTGGCCCAGCAGGGCATTGAGCAGGCTCGACTTGCCCACCCCCACCCGGCCGAACACCGCCACGTGCAACGCGCGGCGCTCCAGGCGCTGCAGCTGTCGATCGAGGCCGGCCAGCTCCGGGCCCAGCAGGCTGCTTTCGCGGGAACTGAGCTGCAGCGCCGCCCGCCAGATCCGCAGCAGCTGGCGGCAACGCTCCGGCGTGGGTGGGGGCATGGCGATCTCGGCCGCTCGCTCCAGCGATGGCGAGACCGGGGCAGGGCTGCCGATGGGGGAGCGGCGATCGGAACGGCCGTGCGAGTCCAGAGCTTGCGAGTCGAGAACTGAAGATCCAGGACGCTGAAATCCAGCACCTGCCGATCCAGCAGGTGCCGATCTCATGAGATCGTCCCTCCAGGATGCTGCTCGACGCTGCGGGGGGTGCGCCGCCAACCGGCCAGCACGGCCAGCACCGCCTCCGGCCCCACCACGCCCACGAAGCCCCCGAATTCATCCACCACCACCCGCACACCGCTGCCATTGCGGCGAAAGCTGGTGAGCAGGCGATCGGCCCGAATCATCTCCGGCACGAACTCCACCGGAGCACACAGCAGCGACACGGCACAGCCGCCGCGGCCCTCGACCAGATCGGTGAGCAGCCGTTCTCGGCTGGCGACACCGAGCACCTCATCGACCTCCTCGCCCAGCACCACCCACCAGGGCGCCGACTGCCCCAGCAAGGTGGTGCGCTGGCTGTCGAGGCTCTCGCCACCGGCAAGGGTGGGGGCCGACACCCGCGGCACCATCAGATCGCGGGCAGTGAGATCGTTGAGCTGAAACACCTTGCCGATCATCGCCGCCTCATCGGCTTCGATCTGGCCCTTCTGGGAGCCCAGCCGTGCCAGCAGACGGATCTCATTCTTATCGGTGCTGATCTCGTTCTCGGCGGTGATCGCCGGCAGCAGCCGCTCGAGCAGCAGCACCAGCGGCTGCATCAGGCGCCGGAACACATCCACCGCCGGCGCGGTGGTCAGCGCCACCGGCAGGGCCAGGCGGCTGCCGATCGCCTTCGGCAGGATCTCGCCCAGCAGGATCACCAGCACGGTGAGCCCCACCGAGAACAGCGGCAGGGCCACACCACTGACACCGTGGTTCTCGAACACCTCGGCGGCGTAGCCACCCACCATCAGGCTGCCGAAGATATTGAAGATGTTGTTGGCGATCACCAGCACGGCCAGGGTGCGGCCGAGGCGCTGCCGCAGCTGCTCAAGGCGGCGGGCGCCGCGCACCGGCCGGGGCCGGCTGGCCAGCTCATGCACCTTCACCGGGTTGACGGTGAGCAGGGCGGCCTCGATTCCGGAGCAGAGAAACGAGCCGGCCAGCATCAGCGTCACCACCAGCACCAGCACCAGAACATCCGTCATCGCGGCACTCCGGTGAAGACCGAAGCCAGAGGCCGCCGGCGTGGATCGCTCCGGTCGGGGCAGGGCGTCACCATGGGACCGGCCCCGGGACCGGACCCGGGAAGGAAATCGGGGCGGGATGCGGAGCGAATGGCTGACAGCAGGGCTGGGCCCCTGCATTCAAGCGGCTGTGCCATCTTCTCGCTGTACCTGCACGCTGCTGCCATGGGTTCCACAGTGATGTCCTCCCCGGCGATCGATCCGGCGGTGCTGGCGGAACGGCGACGGCAGTTTCTGCAACGGCTCGGCGGCGCCGCGGCGGTGATTCCGGGCGCGCCCCTGGTGACCCACCACGCCGATGTGGAGCACGCCTTCCGCCAGAACAGCGATTTCTGGTACCTCACCGGCTTCGATGAGCCCGATGCGGTGGCCCTGTTTCTGCCCCACCGCGATGAAGGGGAGCGATTCGTGCTGTTCGTGCCGCCCCGGGAACCCCGCGCCGAGGTGTGGAACGGCTTCCGCTGGGGCTGCGAGGGGGCGGTGGAGCGCTTCGGGGCCGATCTGGCCCATCCCCGCGCCGAGCTGGGCGAGCGGTTGGGCGACTACCTGCAGGGGGCGGATGGCATCGCCTTCCGCATCGGCCGCCATCCGGAGGTGGAGCCGCTGGTGCTGCAGGCCTGGGCGCGACAGCTGGATCGAGCCCCGCGCAGCGGCAGCGCCGCCCTCGGTCTGGTGGCTCCCTGCCCGCTGCTGCACGAGATGCGGCTGCGCAAGAGCCACGCCGAGCTGGAGCGGCTGCGGCAGGCGGCCCGCATCTCGGCCGAGGCCCATGAGCTGGCGCGGCAGGTGGCCCGACCCGGGCTGAACGAACGGCAGGTGCAGGCGGTGATCGAACAGCATTTCCTCGAGCAGGGGGCCCGCGGTCCGGCCTACGGCTCGATCGTGGCCGGCGGCGACAACGCCTGCGTGCTCCACTACACCGCCAACAATGCCCCGCTGCGCGATGGCGATCTGCTGCTGATCGATGCCGGCTGCAGCCTGAACGACTACTACAACGGCGACATCACCCGCACCTTCCCGATCAACGGGCGCTTCAGCGGCGAGCAGCGGGCCCTCTACGAACTGGTGCTGGCAGCCCAGGAACAGGCGGTGGCCGCCGTGGGCCCGGGCCAGACCGCCGAGGGGGTGCATGCCACCGCCGTGCGCGTGCTGGTGGAGGGCCTGCGGGAGCTGGGCCTGCTGGTGGGCGAGGTGGACGGAATCCTCGAGCAGGGGGCCTATCGCCACCTGTACATGCACCGCACCGGCCACTGGCTGGGGCTGGATGTGCACGATGTGGGCGCCTACCGCCTCGGAGAGCATCCGGTGGTGCTGGAGCCGGGCATGGTGCTCACCGTTGAGCCGGGCCTGTATGTGAGCGACCGGCTGGAGGTGCCGGAGGGCCAGCCGGCGATCGCCAACCGCTGGAAAGGGATCGGCATCCGCATCGAAGACGACGTGGCCGTGACCGACCACGGCCACGAGAACCTGACGGCGGCAGCTCTCAAGGCAGCCGCGGCGATGGAACGCTGACTGCCTGGCTGCGAGCACCAGCCTGGCCCCGAGAGCAGCCTGCTGCCGGACAACAGCCTGCTGCCGGACAACAGCGTGCTGCCGGACAACAGCCTTGTGCCAAAGAACAGCGTGCCGCGGCAGGGCGATGCCCACCTGGCTCACACCGGATTCTCCCCTCCGCCGGTGCGCACCGGTTCGGGTGCCGGCAGCCCCCCAGCGAGGGCCTGTGGACGGGGCCGCGGCTGCAGTGCGCCGCTGCGCAGGGGATGGTGCGAGGCCGCACGGTCGTTTCCGGACGCTTCCGGCGGGTGGATCAGAGCCCTGGAAGCAGCGCCTCCAGGGCCTCCAGCACCGCCTGGGTGGCTGGAATCACCGCATCGGCACCGGCCTGGCGCAGCTGCGCCTCATAGGGGCCGCGGCGTGCGGCGGCCTCCGGACGCTGCAGGTGGGGAGGCGCCACCGCCAGGGCCAGGAAACGCTGCTCAGGACTCTGCTGGCGCGCCCTTTGCACGGTGAGCACATCGGCCACCGTGTCTCCCAGGTAGGCCACCGGTGCTGAGGCGGCCCCCAGGGGCCCGACCAGCGCCGCCGCCAGGCGCAGGAAGCCGCTGGGATCGGGCTTGTCGGGGGCATCGCCCATGGCGATCAGCGGCGGATCCTGGAGTCCGAGGCGCCGCTGCAGCACGAAGCGGGCCGATGGCGGTTCGGCGCCGCTCACGAAGCCCCAGGCCACCTCAGCGGCGGTGAGGGCGTCAAACAGGCTGCGATCGACCAGCAGGGGCTCATCGCCGATGAAGCCGCCCCATCCGGCCGGGTCACCGTCGGGATCTCCCCCGAAATAAAAGCGGTTGAACACGGCCACCAGCTCCTCAAAGGCGGGCAGCTCCTCGAAGGTGGGCAGAGGAAACGGATCGGCCGCTCCAACGCCC
The DNA here is from genome assembly GCA_046075505.1 of Cyanobium sp. GTDB lineage: Bacteria > Cyanobacteriota > Cyanobacteriia > PCC-6307 > Cyanobiaceae > Cyanobium. The sequence goes on from JBJTQH010000097.1 coordinate 21,124, forward strand.
CCTGCCGCAGCGATACCAGTCGCCGCGATGCCGGCCGCCGCGACGCTCCCCGGTGCAGCAGCAGAGACGTGGTGGCGGCGCAGCAGCTCCAGCGAAGCCTCCCAGTCGTTGTTCCAGCAGCCTTCCGCCTTGAGGGCATCGATCGCGGCGGGATCCGGTCGCACACCGCTGTAGTGATGCACCGTCTCCACGATGGCGCGGCGATAGCTGCCACCCACATCGCGGATGACACCATCGATGTCGAACAGCAGAACGGCGCGGGGAATCGGGGGACGGGCATCGCACGGGCTGGTAACTTACTGGTTTGCTCCGTCTCCTTGGGACCTCAGACCATGCCTTCCACGGAAGCCGCCGCCGGCACCCCCGCTGCGGTGACTGCGACGGACGCGGTGGAGGCGTCCCTGGGGACAGAAACAGCCCCCACCGAGGGACGTCCGCAGCTGCGGGGCGGCAGTGCAGCCCTAGCCACCGCCACCATCGATGAGGACGGCGTTCCCTCCGGCTACACCCCCAAGGCGGACGAGGGACGCTTCCTGCTCAAGATTCTCTGGCTGCCCGACAACGTCGCCCTGGCGGTCGATCAGATCGTCGGCGGTGGCCCCAGCCCGCTGACCGCCTATTTCTTCTGGCCCCGGGAAGATGCCTGGGAAACCCTCAAGAGCGAACTGGAGGGCAAGAGCTGGATCACCGACAACGAGCGGGTGGAGATCCTCAACAAGGCCACTGAAGTGATCAACTACTGGCAGGAAGAGGGCCGCGGCAAGAGCCTTGAGGAAGCCAAGGCCAAGTTCCCCGATGTCACCTTCTGCGGTACCGCCTGATCGCAGACGGCCTGATCGGTACGCCACGGCGATGCCGTGCGATCCCAACCCACCCGGCACCCCTGCAGGGGTGCTTTTTTGTACAGGTGGCCATGGCACCGGCCGGACCCTGCGCAGGGCCGCGGCCGGAGCGGGGTGCATCAGCCCTCAGCCCAGGGCATCGCGCTCGCGCAGCTTGGCTGTCGCCTCCAGCGCGAACGGCGCGGCCGCATCCTGTTCGAATCGGGCGGCAGCAGCGGCGGTGGCCGGGCAGGCGAACAATTCACCGGCCAGCTCCGGGCTGAGGGTGAAGGTGCCCAGACCAGCGGCCGCCAGCTGGCTCAGCTCCTGGGGCCGACGCAGGCTGGCCACCAGCAGGCGGGTGCTGGAGCCAACCCCCGCCAGACAGCGCTGCATCGCGATCAGCTCGGCGGGGCCATCGCGGCCGCTGTCGCTGATCCGCCCCAGATAGGGCGCGATGTAACGGGCCCCCAGGGCCGCGGCCAGCAGCACCTGGTGCACCTCGTAGCAGGCGGTGAAGGTGACGGCGACCCCCGCCTCGCCCAGACGTCGGGCCGTCTCAGCGCCGGATCGGGTGATTGGCACCTTGACCAGCACCCGCTGCCGATCGAAGGCCGCCAGGGCCAGACCGCAGGCGGTAGCCGCGTCGGCATCGGCGCCCCAGGTCTGCAGATGCAGTTCCTGGGCACCGAGCGCGAAAGCCGCCGCGGCCAGGCTCTGCAGCGACTCCAGAGTGCAGGGCCGGCCGGCGCGGCGCAGCAGGGTGGGATTGGTGGTGATGCCGCGGAACAGACCGCTGGCCAGCCAGGGGCGCCAGGCATTCGGATCGGCACTGTCGAGCAGCAGTTGCAGGCTCATCGGCGTGGAGAGGCGGGCCCCCATGCTGATCGCCGCCACCGAAGCGTCCGCCTCGCCTGCACCCGCCCAGCGCCGGAGGTGCTCACGGATCCAGGCCCGCCATCCCGACAGGCGCTCCAGGCCACCCTCCAGACCCCTGCAGCTCGCGGAATCGCTCGGGTGGTCCCGGCGTGCGGTTCAGGGCAAGGCTGATCCCTGGGGTAAGGCTGTTCCCTGCGACAAGCCTGTTCCCTGCGACGAGCCGGGCCCCTGCAGCGACCGGGCAGCCTGGGGGCCCGGAGTGGCGAGCGGCGTGCGGCTGCAGGCCTGCATCTGGCTGCGGTGCTCCCGGGCCAGCAAGCCCCAGTCGAAGCTGCGTGGATCGCGGCGGGAGCCGCTGTTGTCCACCTCCTGATGGGTCACCACCCGCTCGGCGCCGATGCCATAGCTGCTCTGCCACAGCGCCACCTGACGGGCCAGGCTGCGGTACTGGGCAGCGGTGTAGCCGGCATGCCCCCGGGCCTCGCCATCGGCGCCGTCGGGCGGTGACACCAGGCTGACGTGCAGGGCGATGTTGTTCACCGAGGCCGGCACACCGCGGCGCAGCTGCTGCTCCAGCCCCTGGAAGCGCGAATCACCGGCGCCATAGGCCCGCATCGCATCGGGCACCACCCGCAGGCGGCGGCCATCGCGGCCGATCAACACGTGGTAGCTGGCCTGCTGGGCATCGGCGGCATTGCGGCGCTGAAACAGGGCCAGGGCCGTCGGTTCATCCACCACGGTTTCATGCAGCACGATCAGGGCAGGGGTGCTGGCCACCGGCTTGCCCTGCCAGTCACGCCCTTCACGGGGACCGAAATTGGAAGGATCGGCCGCAGCCACCACTTCCGGCTGCTCACCAGCCAGACAGCGGGGCGCCACGCTCGGGGCGGCCACGAGACGACCGCCGTTGATGCCCTGAGGCGACCGGGCCGAAACCGGGTTCGGCTGCAGCCGGCGGGTCGGCTCCAAGGGCGGCAGGGGGCTGAGCGGATCACTGCGGGCACCTGGGTCGGTCTCCAACGCCTCGAACGCATTCGGCCCACTGGCGGACGGAGCGAACGACAGGGCCATCAGGTACCCCAGCCAACCCATCCCGAGACACACCAGGGCCGCCAGGCCGATGCCGGCGTAAAACGCGAGCCCGCGTCGACCCTCGACATCGCCCTGATTCCTCTCCCGCGGATCAGGATCCGCGCTCCTCCCCGCCGTGCCCGAGTCCGAGCCCGTGCCCGAATCGCGATCCGCCGGTGTGCGGAGCTGGGGAACCGGCGCGGGTCGAGCAGCGCGGGCGAGCGGGGCTGAAGCCGCGGGCATCACCGCCGACGGCAAGGATCGGGCATCAAAGTCCGCAGCGGCGCGGGCGGTGATGGCCTGTTCGGCACCGACGCAGAAGGCGAGCAGTGGTGCCACCAGCCCGGCCTGGAAGGTGTCCTGGCAGCGGGCCTCCAGCCGTTGGCGTCGGGGGGAGGCAGCTGCCCAGGCGATCGGATCCGGACAGCCTGGGGCGACATCGGAGGCCGCAGCGACCGGCCCTGACCGAGGCACGACCGCCTCAGGCCTGCCGCCAGCGACGGCCTCCAGCAGCACCGCCGTGAACTCAGGCCAGTGCACCAGCTGTTGCAGGGCGATGAGACACCCCTGCCCGGGCAGAGGCAGCGACGGCGTGGCCAGCAGCTGCCGCAGGGCATGGATCGCCGCCTGGCCGAGCAGCGTCGCGTCGGGATCGGTCTGAAACGGCGGCAGGCGATCGACCAGTGCGCGGCCCAGGGCAACCATGGAGGCCAGGGCAGAAGCTGTGGGGATTGGGGTGGGGATCGGGGCGTCGTTCATTGCACGTGCCCCGGAATCCAGGTGGTGGCGCCGTCTTCGTGATTGATCACGATGATGTTGCTGCCCTGATGGGTGTCATTGCGCCAGCGCATCGGGAAGGAGGTGCCATTGGTGCCCACCACCGTGCCGTTGCCATCGCGGCTGAAGGTGTAGTTGGTCTGCTTGCCATCGGCCCAGACCACCGCATAGCCGGTTTCGGGGTTGCCGCCGACATCACGGCAGGCCCAGTACTCGATCTTGGATTTGTCGATGGTGCTGCCGCCGTTGGCATCGGTGACAGAGAAGGCACAACTGTTCGGATAATCGTTCCCTGGAACGGTGCCGAATTTGTAGGCATCGGAGCCGCCCCAGGCTGTGGCCGAACCCTGGGAGGGTGTGATCGTGACCGGGGCCTTGGGCGTTGCCGCTGGGGGCGGCGGAGATGGAGCCGCAGGGGGTGGCGGTGACGGGGTTTGAGCTGGCGCCGCGCTCCCAGTCGGCGCGGTTCCGGTCGAGCCCGACGGACCGCTGCTGCTGGTCGCCGGTGGACGGTTGAGCATCACCAACCCAGCCAGCCCCACCAGCACAGCCCCCGCCAGCAGCGACACCACAGCGACCAGCACCGCGGTGAGCACCTGGCCGCCACCATTCGCTGCCGGTGCCGGTGCCGAGGGGGTGGAAGGCGCGTACGGCGGCCAGGCGGAAGCTCCACCGGCAGAGCTGGGCACGGACCCGGGCGGCAGCCCCAGGCAACCATCGATCACCCAGGCGAGACGGCTGAGCACGGCGGTGTTGTACGTGCCGGCCAGCTCCGCCACCAGGGCGTCGCGGCGCCCCCGCTGCGCCGCCGGGGATTGGCCGACCGCGAACAGGGCCCGGAAGCCGGGACGCCGCAGCAGATCCCACAGCGGGCCGATCAGACCGGTGTCGGAACCGAGCAGGTCCTGCACCTGGTTGAGCACTGTCGCGGCATGAAAGGTTCTGCCGCCCGAAGCGACGATCAGGGCCGCGATCTGCTGGCCGAGCCGGTGATCATCGGAGGAAGCGTTCCACGGACCGGGTCCCGGGCCTGAAGCTGATCCCATTCCGGCCCGCAGCAGCGACAGATCTGTAGCAAATGTAAGGCTGAGCAGCGGCAGCCCTGCATCCGGACGCCCCCTCCTCCCTCGGCTCCCGAGCCTGGCGCAACAGGCTGGAGGCGCAGACGACGATTCAGTCTTCTGCGGGCAAGGCCAGCACCAGCTGGCGGAAGTGATCGCCCCGGGCCTCGAAATCGCGGTACTGATCGAAGCTGGCGCAGGCCGGCGAGAGCAGCACGGCCCTGCAGGCCAGCGTCCCGGCCAGTGAGGCCGCCAGCGGCACCGCCTCGGCCAGCCCTTCGCACGCATGCAACTGGCCCTGATAGTTTCCTTGCGCCAACAGGCCCGCGAAGGCTTCACGCGCCTGGCCATAGAGCACCACCGCCGCGGCCTGGCGCTGCAGCTGCGCCAGCCAGCCGCTGGCCTCCCCCTGCTTGGCTTCACCGCCGGCCAGCACCACCAGCGGTCCCGTCAGCGCCTTGAGGGCCACTTCGGCGGCGTCGTAGTTGGTGGCCTTGCTGTCGTTGAACCAGACGATGCCGGCGCGCTCGCGGATCCTCTCCAGCCGGTGCGGCACGCCGGGGAAGCCGCGCAGGGCCGCCTCGATCGTGGCGGGCGCCAGACCGGCCTCGAGGGCTACGGCCGTGGCCAGCAGCATGTTCTGGCGGTTGTGAGCACCGGGCATCGCCAGGGCATCGGCAGCAAACAGTGATCCCGCAGCCGACTGCACCAGGCCATCGGCGATCCAGAGGTGGGGAGCGCCCGGCCCGCACCAGGCCTCCCGGGGGCCGGCCGTGATCCAGCGCGCCTGCTCCCAGCTGCCGGCGCGGCTGGCCAGATCGGGATCGTCGCCGTTGAGGATGCGCACGGCGGCGTTCTGCAGCAGGCGCCGCTTGATCGCCCGATACCGCTCGATCGTGCCGTGCCGCTCGAGGTGATCAGGGGTGAGGGTGGTCCACACCCCGATCGCCGGTGCCAGCTCCGGCGACTGCTCGATCTGATAACTGCTCAGCTCCACCACCAGCCAGTCGGGACGGCGCCCCTCGCCCCGCAGGCCCTGCAGCGCCACCTCAGCGGCCGAGATGCCGACATTGCCGCACTGGGGCGCCTCCAGGCCGCCCTGGCTGAGCAGGTGATGCACCAGATGGGTGACGGTGGTCTTGCCGTTGGTGCCGGTGATGCCCACCCAGGGGATCCGGGCGGTGGCGCGGCGGGCCGGGGTCATCTCCCCCAGCACGGCGATCCCACGGGCACGCATGCGCTCCAGCTCGGGATGATCCCAGCGGATGCCGGGGCTGACCACCACGGCTGCCGGCGGCGGATCGGGCAGCGACTCCAGCGCCAGGGGAACGCCGAGGGCGACCTGAATGCCTTCCGCTTCCAGCGGCCGGGCCCGGAGCTCCAGCTCAGGGCTCTGACGATTTTCCAGCAGCAGCACCGGATGCCCCTGGGCCCGCAGCAGCCGCGCCACACCGATGCCGGAACGGCCCAGACCCACCACCGCCACGGCAGCTCCATCGGCGAGATCAATGCGTGGAGGGATCGCGATGACGGTCGGGAACTCAGAAGGACCGGACGCGCTCACAGCGAATGAATTAAAAAAATGGGCGATACTGGAATCGAACCAGTGACTCCTACCGTGTCAAGGTAGTGCTCTACCTCTGAGCTAATCGCCCCTGCTGCCTGAGCTGCTCGCTCCAGGACAACGCAACTGGGCCAGAAGACCAGCGCGTTGTGCAGAGAACTTAGCAGCCGGGCGGCCCCAGCTCCACTGGGCCGCAATCCCCGCTGCAGGCGCTCCCCCTCGCGATCTCGCCTCTGAGATCCGGTCTTCCAAGGCGGCTGGTCGCCCTGGCGCAGCGACGCCCAGCCTCGGGGATGCCGGCGGCCACATCGCCCTTCAGCGACGCTGCATCTCCACCCGCCAACGGCCGCGCTGGGTGGCCTGCACCCGCTCGATCGCCAGTTCCCCCCGGCCCTCCAGCTGCACCCGCTCACCCACGACCAGCTCGCGGCTGGGGCTGGTGACCACCTGCCAGTCGATCCGCACCGCCCCCTGCCGGATGCGCTCCGCCATGCGGCTGCGCGACAGGCCGAAGCCGGCCGAACCGACCGCATCGAGGCGCAGCGAGGCCTCCACCGTCTGCAGGCGCTTCGGCAGGCGCTGGGCGGGGAGCTGCAGGGCCTCGATCGGTCGCTGCTCGAAACGCACCGGCACCGTGCGCACCAGGCCCTCGCCGCCGTCGAGGCGCCGGGCCAGGCTGGCCGCCACGAGACCCTGGCCACCGCGATCGCCCCGCAACCAGAGATCGCCGATCTCCCCCGCCGCCGCCCCCGCGGCCTGCAGAGCGGCCCGCAGGTCGGCGCTCTCCGCTGGATCAAACAGGAAATTGCCGCTGATCTCCAGGCCGAGCAGGCCGGCATCCGGACTCTCCAGATCCAGGCTCTCGAGGGGTTGGGCGACATCGCGGCGCTGCAGCAGCAGGCGGCGGCGCTCCGCCCCGGGGTGGCCTCCCCAGCTGGCCAGCGCCAGTTCACTGAGGCTGCCCAGCCGCTGCTCGGCCTCCTCGCGCAGGGCCGGATCGAGCAGGGCGGTCCACTGCGGTTCCCAGGTGCGCAGGGCCGCCTCGGCCGCCTGCAGCAGCGGCTCCAGCTCGAGCTGGCGATGGCTGCCCTGCAGCAGCTCCTGACGCGGCAGCAGGCTCATTCCTCCCCCAGCCGCACCACAGCCCTGGGGCGGGCCTGCTGCACCAGGGGCCAGGGCATGTCCTGGGAGCTGGCCGGTTCCACCAGCAGCAGCCAGTTGCCCTCATTCAGCCGGTTGCGCAGCACCCGCAGCCGGTCGTCCTCCTCGGAACTGACGCTGGCCGCCGCCGCATAGCTGCCCATCAGGCCGGAGACCATGCCCAGCAGGCCACCGATCACCGGCTCCCCCCAGGCACCGACGGCATCGAAGGTGTGCAGATCGGTGATCTGGGTGAAGGTGAGGCCGGCCAGAAAGCCGAACGGCATCAGCCAGCGGGCCATGCTCCGCTGGCGCCGGCGGCGGGCGGTGGCGGGCTGCAGCCGCTCCACCGCCTCAAAATCGGTTTCGCCGGGGCCGATCGCCACCAGGCGGGTGGGGGCCGGCCGGTGGGCGGCCAGCCGCTCCCTGAGCTCCTGCAGCCGTTTGTGCTCATCGAGCACCACCACCACGTTCAGCGTCACCTGCAGCCTCCGGAGAAGGGCTTCATCGTCGCTCTCTACACTGCACCTCCGGCTTTCCTGCCGTGGCGTTCTCACGGCCGTCGCAGGGTGCTACTCCAGCGCCGCTTGGGCGCTCCCCCATCCAGCGCCTGCGGGGCGCCTCTCTTCACGCCGGGTCATGACGAAGGTTCTGGTTTCCGATCCCATCGATCAAACGGGGATCGACATCCTCTCCCAGGTGGCCCAGGTGGATGTGCGCACCGGGCTCTCGCCAGAGGAGCTCCAGGCGGCCATCGGCGACTACGACGCCCTGATGATCCGCTCCGGCACCCAGGTGACCGCGGAGGTGATCGAAGCTGCCGGCAGGCTGCGGATCATCGGCCGCGCCGGCGTCGGCGTCGACAACGTCGATGTGCCCGCCGCCACCCGCCGCGGTGTGCTGGTGGTCAACTCCCCTGAGGGCAACACGATCGCCGCGGCCGAACACGCCCTGGCGCTGATGCTGTCGCTGTCGCGGCACGTGCCCCACGCCCACGCCAGCACGATGGCCGGCGGCTGGGACCGCAAGACCTACGTGGGCAATGAGCTCTATAAAAAGGTGCTCGGCGTCGTTGGCCTCGGCAAGATCGGCTCCCATGTCGCCCGCGTCGCCCGCGCCATGGGCATGGATGTGGCCGCCTACGACCCGTTCGTGTCGCCGGAGCGGGCCCAGCAGATGCAGGTGCGGCTGCTGCCCCTGCCGCAGCTGTTCGCCGAAGCCGACTACATCACGCTGCACCTGCCCCGCACGCCCGACACCGAGAACCTGGTGAACGCGGCGCTGCTGCGCACGATGAAGCCCACCGCCCGCCTGGTGAACTGCGCCCGCGGCGGCATCGTCGATGAGGCGGCCCTGGCCGAGGCGGTGGAGACCGGCGTGATCGCCGGCGCCGCCCTCGATGTGTTTTCCAAAGAGCCGCTGGCGGCCGATTCGCCGCTGCGCGCGGTGAAGGAGCGGCTGGTGCTCACCCCCCACCTGGGCGCCTCCACCGAAGAAGCCCAGGAGAATGTGGCCATCGACGTGGCCGAGCAGATCCGCGACGTGCTGCTCGGCCTGCCGGCCCGCAGCGCCGTCAATATCCCGGGCCTCAACGCCGAGCTGATGGAGCAACTCAAGCCCCATCTGCAGCTGGCCGAAACCCTGGGCCAGCTGATCAGCCAGCTGGCCGGCGGCCCGATCTCCGAGCTGGAGGTGCGCCTGCAGGGCGATTTCGCCGCTCACCCGGCCCAGCCGCTGGTGGTGGCTGCGCTCAAGGGTCTGCTGTCCACGGCCCTGGGCGACAGCATCAATTACGTGAATGCCGGCATCGAGGCCAAGGAGCGGGGCATCCACGTGCTCGAGGTGCGCGACGACGCCAGCCGCGACTTCGCCGGCGGCTCGCTGCAGCTCTGCTGCAACGGTCCCAAAGGGCGGCACAGCGTCACGGGGGCGGTGTTCAGCGACGGCGAGCTGCGCATCACCACCATCGACGAGTTCCCGGTGAACGTGGCGCCCAGCCGCCACATGCTGTTCACCCGCCACCGCGACATGCCCGGCATCATCGGTCAGCTGGGCTCGGTGCTCGGCGAGCACAACGTCAACATCGCCTCGATGCAGGTGGGCCGCCGCATCGTGCGCGGCGATGCCGTGATGGTGCTCAGCCTCGACGATCCCCTGCCCCCCTCCCTGCTCGCCACGGTCCATCAGATCAACGGCATCCAGGAAGCCCATCCGGTCACCCTCTGAGGTGGAAGGGATGGCACCGGCCTGGTGGCGGCTGGAGATGGCGGCTCCAGCCGAGCTGGAGGAATCGCTGCTGTGGAAGCTGCAGAGCCTGGGGATCGCCCGGGTGGCTCTGCGCCACCCCCCGGAGGCCCCCGAACAGCGGCAGCTGCTGGCCTGGTTGCCGGAGAGCGACTGGTCCGAGGCTCAGCGCCAGGCCCTGAGCCTGGCCCTGGAGCCCCTCGGGGAGCCGTTTGCGATGGCCGTTCCCCCCTTGCAGTGGTACCGCCAGAAGGAGGAGGACTGGAGCCTCAGCTGGAAACAGCACTGGCAGGCCGATCCGGTGGGCCAGCGGTTGCTGGTGCTGCCGGCCTGGCTGGAGTGCCCCCCCGAGCACGCCGGGCGCCTGGTGCTGCGCATCGATCCGGGCAGCGCCTTCGGCACCGGCAGTCACCCCACCACCCGCCTCTGCCTGGAGGCGCTGGAGGAGCTGGCGGACGGCCCTGGAGGCCTGGAAGGCCTGCAGGTGGCCGATCTGGGCTGCGGCAGCGGTCTGCTGGCCCTGGCGGCCCTGCGGCTCGGCGCGGCGGGGGCAGTCGCTGCCGACATCGACGCCATGGCGGTGCGCGCCAGCACCGACAACGGGGCGCTCAACGGCCTCTCGCTGCCGGTGGCCCAGGGATCGGTGGAGGCGGTGGCGAGCCTGCAGCAGGGCCGCCGTGCCGATCTGCTGTTGTGCAACATCCTGGCGCCGGTGATCGAGGCCCTGGCCCCCGATTTCAGCCGCATCCTGGCTCCGGAAGGCGTCGGCCTGCTCAGCGGCCTGCTGGTGGCTCAGGTGCCCTCCCTGGAGCGGGCTCTGGCAGGGGCGGGCTGGCGGGCGGAACTCAGCGCCCGCAGCGATCCCTGGGGGCTGATGACGATCCGCAGGGCCTGACTTGTTGCATAAGGCACACTGATCTGTGCCCTCGCTTTGATTGGCCTTCCCAGGCTGCAGCCTCCAGAAGCAGTGGATCGCCCCCTGTCGGATGTAGGAAGGGCGAGTCCTGCAGGTCCCTGGCAACGGGGGTCCCTGTGAGCCCCAATCTCTTTCATGGCTTCCTACAAGGTCACCCTCATCAATGAGAGCGAAGGCCTCAACAAGACGATCGAGGTTCCTGACGACCAGTACATCCTCGACGCTGCCGAGGAGCAGGGCATTGATCTGCCCTATTCCTGCCGTGCAGGCGCCTGCTCCACCTGCGCCGGCAAGATCTCCGCTGGCACTGTCGATCAGTCGGACCAAAGCTTCCTGGACGACGACCAGATCGAAGCCGGTTTCGTGCTGACCTGCGTCGCCTACCCCACCTCCGACTGCACCATCAAGACTCACGCCGAAGAGGAGCTCTACTGAGCCCCTGGCGCTGCGTCACGCTTCAGTTCAAGGCCCGCCTCTGAGTTCACCTCTCATGGGCACGCCACGCTGAGGTCACCACCTGAGCGCACCACTCAGAACGCAGCACGCTGAAGCCAGCACTCTGAACGCAGCACAGCCCAAGTCGTCGATCAGCCCAGCCTCCGGCCATCTGGATGGACGCTTGATCGGCAGCCGCAGAATGGTCCCCTGACCATCCCTGTCCTCTCCCTGCCACCCCTCGGGGTGGTTTTTTCATGACCCATCCGGTGCACACCGTGCTGGAGCACGGCAGTGAGCACGCCAGTCCGGGCGGCCAGTACAGCTATCGCATCCTCGGCCCCTGCTGCCGGCTGTTCGATCGGGAGGAGTTGCCCTGGCCCTGCTGCCGCCTGGCCTGGCGCAGCAAGGAGCCGAGCTGGCGCCGCATCGGCCGGCGCTTCGTCGCTGATCTGGCTTCGCGCCGCTGCCCCTCCTATGCGATCGAACTGCTGCAGCCCGGAGCCCGTCCGACCCGCACCATGATCACCCTGTTCGCCCAGCGTCTGGCGCCGGAGTTGCAGGAGTGGTGGTACAGCCGCCAGCCCGCCTCCCTGGAGGCAAGCAATCATCAGCCGCCGCGGGCCGTGGAAGCTGCATCCTCGTAGCGCATCGCTCTGCGCCCGCTCTGGGGCCATTGTCAGCCCTGCCGGCGCGCATCGCAGCCGCCAACAAAAAAAGCCCCCCGAGCGGGAGGCGGAAAGGAACGGCCGGGAGATCCGACCGGATTTCAGGTCAGGCGAGAGGCTGCCAAAGAAAAGGCAATCCCAGAATCAGAAGTAGATCTTCCCGCCGCCCCACTTCTCACCCTGCACCTTGGGGGCCACCAGGATGTAGCCCGACATCAGGCGCAGATCCTCATCATCAAGATTGCGCATCTGCACAAACACATCGCTGCTGCGCAGGCTGGGATGCACATCAGCAATGCTGTACTCACCATCGTAGGAGGTGGGATCTTTCAGATAATCCACCAGCGCGGCCACCGAATCACGCGGCGGCGTGGCCAGGGCGAGGGTTTCAGGATCGAGACCCACGTTCTGGTTGGTCTTGGTGATGCCACCGGCGTGGCAGGTGCCGCAGCTGGTGTTGAACAGCTTGCGACCCGCCTTGATCTCCTGCTCACTGAAGGTGACGAGGGTGCCGTCCGGCGTGGCCGGCACCGTGAGCTGCTCGGTGGTCCACTGGGCGGCGTGGGCCGGACCGGCGAAGCAGACCATCAGCGCCAGGGGCAGCACCAGCAGGATCCGGGCGGCGACGCGAAGGGCGGAGCGGAGGAAGGGGGCCATGGAGGAAGCCGGCGAAATGGCGGTGAGACCGCGACTGAGACCTTGTATCACGGCCAATGGGCCCGGCGGTGCGGAATCACGCGAACTGTTGCAGGCTCACGCCTCTGTTGCCTCCTCCTCCGGAAGCACATCGATGGCAAGAAAATCGCGAGCCACCTCGGTGGCCGCGAAGATCGCCCGCGCTTCGGCGAGCAAATCGTCGGGGGTAGTGGGATTGCCGGGCAGATAGCGGGGGCTCAGGTGGGTGAGCACCAGGCGCTTGACGCCTGCCTCGAGAGCGGTCTGGGCCGCCATGGTGCTGGTCGAGTGCTGACGGGCGATCGCCAGCTCCGCCTCGGCATGGGAGAAGGTCGATTCGTGGATCAGCAGGTCCGCCCCCTGGGCCAGGGCCACCGCCGCCTCGCTGAACACGGTGTCGGTGCAGTACACAACGCTGCAGCCGGGCCGGGGTGGGCCGCACAGGGCGCTGCCGCGGATGATGCGGCCGTCCTCCAGGGTCACCGTGCGGCCGGCCTTGAGCTGGGCGTAGATGGGACCGGGGGGGATGCCGAGGGCCCGGGCCTTCTCGACATCGAACCGGCCCGGACGGGGCTTGCGATCGACGCGGTAGGCGTAGGCAGGAACCCGGTGGGTGAGCAGGGTGCAGCGCACCAGCAGCTCGTCGTCTTCATAGACGGGGGCACCGCTGCGGGCTGCCTCCTTCACCCGCTGGATGCGCAGCGGATAGCCGATGCGGGTCGAGGAGGTGTGCAGCACACCCTCCAGATAGGGGCGGAGCGGATCGGGACCATGCAGGTCGATGCCGGTGCTGGCACCCGCCAGCCCCAGGCTGGCCAGCAGCCCTGGCAGACCGAAGACGTGGTCGCCATGCATGTGGGTGATGAAGATCCGCCGCAGCTGCGAAACGCGCAGATCACTGCGCAGGAACTGGTGCTGGGTGCCTTCACCGCAGTCGAACAGCCAGAGCTCGGAGCGCTGGGGCAGACGCAGCGCCACCGCCGAGACATTGCGGGCGCGGGTCGGCACACCCGAGCTGGTGCCCAGAAAGGTGACCTGCACGCTCCGCCGTCGACTGCGCCGCATGCTGCCACGGCTGTTCCAGCCCTCGGGACGGCGGTTCCAGCCCGCTGCCCAGCTGTTCCAGCCCTCGGGTCCGCCGCTGCGGCCGGTGGCACCGCTGGCCAGCCGCCGTGGCGCTGGTCACAATGGCGCACTCCCGGCCGCCCCCCTCCCACCCGTGTCCCTTCCCCTGCGCCGTCCTCACCGACTGCTGCTCAGTGCCGCACTGGTGCTGCCGTTGCTGGTGTCCGCCCTGCAGGGGCCGGTGGCCGCCCAGCTGGGTCGCCATGCCGCCGTCGTTCTGGTGCCGGAGGCGGAAGCCGGTCCGACCGTGCGGGTGCTGCTCGGCTCCGCCTCCCGCTGGGAGCTGTCCGGCGATGAGCAGGGCCTGCTGGTGCAGGACGGCCGCGGCCAGCGCCTGGCACAGCTGGGGCCCTCCGAGCGGCTGCTGCTGCGCCAGAGCGGCTCGGGGATCACCGCGGAGCTGCTCTCCCAGGACGGCAGCCGCCGGCCGCTTGGCACTGCGCTGACCGAGCTGTGGGCAGAACCCCTGGCGAGCTCCGCGGCCACGATCAGCCTGGGCACGGAGCGCTATCGCGGGCGGCTGCGCATCCGCGCAGGGGAAGCAGGAGAGCTGCAGGTGATCAACCATCTGCGGGTGGAGCACTACCTCACCAGCGTCGTGGGCAGCGAAATGCCCTCCTCCTGGCCCCAGAGTGCCCTGCGGGCCCAGGCGGTGGCCGCCCGCACCTACGCCCTCAGCCAGCTGCGGCCGGCCTCCGCCTTCGATCTCAAGGCCACGGTCGCAAGCCAGGTCTACCGCGGTGTGGCCGGTGAGAGCCCCTCCACCCGGGAGGCGGTGCTGGCCACCCGCGGCGAGGTGCTGATGCAGAACGGCCAGCTGATCCAAGCGGTGTTCCACAGCAGCAGCGGCGGCATGACCGAAGACAGCGGCCAGGTCTGGAGCCGCCAGTTGCCCTACCTGGTCAGCGTGCCCGACTTCGATCAGAACGCCCCGGTGAGCCGCTGGCAGGTGCGGCTGGAGCCGGATCAGCTGCGGCGCCTGTTCCGCGAAACCGATGGCGTCAGGCGCATCGAGGTGCTGTCCAGCAGCGGTTCCGGGCGGATCCGGCGGGCCCGGGTGGTGGGGCCGGCCGGCGCCCTGGAGCTGAGCGGCACGGAACTGCGCCAGCGGCTCGGGCTGCGCAGCACCCTGGTCACCTTCCAGTTCCTGCCGCTGAGCGGTGCACCCCTGAGCCGTGCCCCAGGGAGCGGAACCCGCTGGAACAGCAGCGCCAGCGGGGGCGGGGCCATCGGTCAGGCGGTGCAGGCAGCCCAGCCGCGCCCCGCCACCAGCCCGACAGAAGCAGGCGACGCCACCGGGATGGTGGTGGATTCCGCCACCGGCATGCTGATGCCGGCACCACGCCGGAGCGCCACCACCTGGCCGCCGTCATCGACCTCAGGCGGCCCCCTGGTCGCCCCGCCCCCCCTACCGAGCCCCGTGGCCATGCCGGCCTCGGTGGCCAACGAAGGCGCCACCAGCGCCCAGCCCGCCGTGCTGGTGGTGGAGGGCCGCGGCTTCGGCCATGGGGTGGGCATGAGCCAGTGGGGAGCCCACGCCATGGCGCTGCAGGGGCGCAGCTATGAGCAGATCCTGCGCCACTACTACCGTGGCGTGGACCTCCGCCCCTTCCGCGCGCTTTGACTCCGCCCGGCGACACCCCTGCCGAACCTCCTGTTGAGCCTGCAGCAGAACCGTTTGCGGAACCGTCCACCGAACCGCCGGCTTCCCCTGCTCCAATGGCGCCGGGCTGGTGCCTGATCCCGCTCGACTCGGCCTGCAGCGTCAGCGAGCGGGTGGCCTCAAGGCTGCTCAGCGAGCGCCGCTTCCGACCGGAGCGGCCCCTGGGCCTGGCCACCGGCCGCACGATGGAGCCGGTGTACGAGGCGATGGTGCACCAGGTGAAGCTGCTTCCCGAGGCTGAACAGCTGCGCCTGCGCGAACGCTGGCTCAGTTTCAACCTCGATGAATACGTGGGGCTGCCGGCCGACGATCCGCGCAGCTTCCGCGCCGCGATGGAGAAGCAACTGGTGCATCCCCTGGGGCTCGATCCCGAGCAGGTGCGCCTGCCCTGCGGCCACCCCACCGATCCTGCCGCCGAGGCGGAGCGCTACGCCAGCGAGCTGCAGGCCGCCGGCGGCATCGGTCTGCAGGTGCTGGGGCTGGGGCTGAACGGCCACGTGGGATTCAATGAACCCCCCTGCCCGGCGGAGGCGCCCTGCCGCTGCGTGCCCCTCAGTGCCTCGACGCGGCAGGCCAATGCGACGGCCTTCGGCGGCGATCCAGCGGCGGTGCCACCGCAGGCGATCACCCTGGGCCTGCGCGACATCCTGGCGGCGGCGGAAATTCTTCTGGTGGTCACCGGTGCTGCCAAGGCCCCGGTGCTGCGGCGCCTGCTGCAGGAGCCGCCCGGCCCCGATCTGCCAGCCAGCTGGCTGCGGCAGCATCCGCGGGTGACCGTCCTGGCTGATCGGCACGCCCTGGGCTGAACGCAGCGGCGCCGCGCTCCCTGCCAGGCCCACACCTCAGACGGCGCCCTGCTGCAGCACCGCCTCGATCAGATCGTCATCCGCCTCGAGATTGGCGGTGACACTGCGCACGTCATCGAGCTCCTCGAGCATGCGCAGACAGGCGCGCAGGGTGTCTGGATCCTGCAGGCGGCAGAGGGTGGAGGGAATCCAGCGGTGCTCCCAGCTCGCCACCGCCAGCCCCTGGGCACGCAGACCGTCCTGCAGCGCCTCGAGATCGGCGAAGGCCCCGAGCACCTCCGCCCCGCCCGCCTCCAGGCTGTAGCTCACCACGGCCGGACCACCGGCCTCCTCCAGGGCCAGCAGCCGCTCCAGCAGCTCCTCCTCCTGCAGATCCGACGGAGCGAGGCGCACCAGCGAGCGCTGCTCGAACAGATAGCTGACACAGCCCGTCTCACCGAGGTTGCCGCCGTTCTTGCTGAAGGCCAGACGCAGTTCGGCCGCGGTGCGATTGCGGTTGTCGGTGAAGGCCTCCACCAGCACGGCCACGCCGCCGGCGCCATAGCCCTCGTAGCGCACCGCTTCATAGCGATCGGCCTCCGCACCACCCTGGCCGGAGCCCTTGCTGATCGCCCGTTCGATGTTGGCACTGGGAACTCCGGCGGCCCGGGCCTTCTCCACGGCGGTACGCAGCTGGAAATTGCCCGCCGGATCGGAACCGGCCCTGGCGGCCACCATGATCTCGCGACCGAGACGGGTGAACAGCGCCCCCCGTTTGGCATCGACCACGGCCTTGGTGCGTTTGATCTGGGCCCATTTGCTGTGGCCGGCCATCGGGAAAGCTGAAGCGAGCGGACAGAGACAGTGGCAGGGGACAGAAGGCGCGAGCCTCCGGTTCAGCCGGCGGCCTCGAGCACGAGGCTGGGGCGCAGCCAGCCCTGGCCATCGCAGCGACCGATGCCGGCCAGACGGCCCTCCGGGGTGAGCACGACGACCACGGCGTCAGCGGCCGCAGCATCTGCGGCAACGACATCAACACCGGCGGCAGGGTCACGGCGGGAAGCCGGAAGCGCGGCAGCTGCAGAGGGGAGCGACGGAAGCGCGGTAGCCGGTAGCAACGCCGCGGGATCCTCCAGGGCGGCCTCCGGCAGGGGGCGACCGCAGCGCCAGGCGAACAGATCCTCCGCCCTGAGGCGGCGGCGCGGCAGATGCCCGAGCACCGCTAGCGGATCGAGCAGGGGCGGCGGCGGCTCCTGCTGCAACGCCTCCAGGGACACGGCCTGATCGAGAGCGAAGCCGAGGGCACCGATGCGTCGCAGCTGGGCCAGGGCACCGCCACAGCCGAGGGCAAGACCGAGATCGCGGGCCAGGGACCGCACGTAGGTGCCGGCGGAACACTCGAGGGCGATCTCCAGGCGACCGGTCTCCGCCTGCCAGGCGAGCAGCTCCAGACGCCGGATCGTCACCGGACGGGCCGGCAGCTCGGGATCTTCGCCGCGACGCACGCGCACATAGGCGCGCTCCCCCTGCACATGCACAGCCGAGACAGCGGGAGGACGCTGCAGGATCGCGCCGCGGAAAGGCGCGAGGGCCACCTCCAGAGCGTCGCTGGCGAGGGCAGGCACGGCCAGACGCTCCAGCACCTCCCCCTCCAGGTCATCGCTGCTGGTGCGCACCCCGAGCTGAATGACACCGCGGTACTGCTTGTCGCCGCTGAGGTAGGGGAGCAGCCGGGTGGCGGGTCCCAGAGCGATCGGCAGCACGCCGGTCACGGCGGGATCCAGGGTGCCGCCATGGCCGACCCGACGCAGCCCATAGGCGCGTCGCACCCGGGCGACGCAGTCGTGGGAGGTGAGGCCGGCCGGCTTGTCGAGCACCAAAAAGCCGCAGGCCGACGGCGTCGGGCCTGCGGGCGGGAGAGGGGAGGCCTGCATCAACCGGTTTCCGTGCTGCCCGGATCAGGCGACAGCGACGTTGATGCGCTTGCGATTGCGCAGATCGCGGCGGATGCTCTCGAAGTTCACCACGCCGTCCACCAGGGCATAGAGGGTGTCGTCGGAACCGCGGCCCACATTCAGGCCGGGCAGCACCGACGTGCCGCGCTGGCGGATCAGGATCGCACCGGCACGCACGCTTTCGCCGCCGTAACGCTTGACACCAAGACGCTTGGAGTTCGAATCGCGGCCGTTACGGGTGGAGCCTGTGCCTTTCTTGTGGGCCATGGGAAATCAGTGCGGAAAAGGAGGGTACGACGAAAAGCAGGGAATGGCGGACGAGACCGACGGGGCTCAGGCGATCGCCTTGCCGCCGACCGTGATCGCTTCGACCATCACGCGGGTCAGCTCCTGGCGATGACCGTTCTTGCGACGGGTCTTCTTCTTGGGGCGCATCTTGTAGACGAGCACCTTGGGGCCGCGGCGATGGGCCATCACCCGCAGGGTGACGCAGGCTCCCGTGACATAGGGCTGGCCGATGCTGGTGCCGCTGCCATCACGCAGCAGCAGCACGGTGTCGAGGGTGACGGTCTCCCCCTCGGCGGCCTGGAGGCGGTCGATGTCCAGGTAACGGTTGGGCTGGAGCCAGAACTGCTGGCCGGAGGCCTCGACGATGGCGAAGGGTCCGCCGGCACTGGAGGGGGTGCCGTCGGCAGCTGTCGAGGCGGTGGGGGTGGCGGTCATGGGCGAAGGGGGCGCGGCCAGGCTGGCTCGGGAGCCCCATCGGGCATCGCCGGCCATTGGGCCTGGACTCGCGGCAATCGAAAGACAAACAAAGACTTTGCCCTCGCCGCCGCACTTCCGTCAACATTTGGCCAGTGGCGGGGGCGTCCCCATCGGCTGGCTCCATGCTTGCACCGGTTCTCCAGATCGCCTGCCTGATCCGCGATCCCCGGCTGGCGGAGGTGTGCAGCCAGTGGCTCCGGGGGGGTCGCTATCAGCTGGAGCCGATCGAGCCCGGGCTCGAACCGGTGGCGGTGCTCGACAGCCGCCGCGAGGATTTCGATGCGGTGCTGCTCGAGCAGGGGGCACTCGAGGCCGTCACCTACGAGCGGCTGGCGGAACGGGGCCTGCTGCTGCCGGCGGTGGTGATCGGCGAGGTCACCGGTCGGATCGAGTACCACGACGCCGAGGTGCACCTGCCGCCCGATCAGCTCGAGCAGCTCAGCTACAGCCTCGATGCGGCCCTGTCCCGCTTCCTGCGGCGCGGGCTGCTGGGCAACGCTCCCCAGGTCGAGGCGGAGGAGAGCCTGATCGCCGATCGCTGGAAGCTGGCCAACCGGCTGCAGGGGCGGCTGGGCTATCTGGGCGTCTATTACAAACGCGACCCCTCCCGCTTCCTGCGCCACCTGTCGATGCCGGAGCGGGAGGACCTGCTGCGCTCGCTCACCCGCACCTACCGCGACCTGCTGGTCGGCTACTTCCGCGATCCGGCCGCCGCCAATCAGGCCTTGGAAAGCTTTGTGAACACGGCGTTCTTCATCGATCTGCCAATCACAAAAGTGGTAGAGATCCACGTGAATCTGATCGATGGCTTCTCCAAGCAGCTCAAGCTGGAGGGGCACAAGATTGAATTTCTTCAGGATTATCGGCTTGCCCTGCTGGATGTCATGGCCCATCTCTGCGAGATGTACCGCCGTTCGATCCCCCCCGATGCCCCTTTGCCCCCCTTCAGCGCGGACTCGAGCGAGGCGGCTGCTGCAGAACAGCCGCCACCCGATCCAGCGTTCGCCGGCCCCGTTCCCCCTTCCCTGCAGACGCCTCCGGAGGTGAATTGAGATGGCTTACCGCAAAACCTACATTCTCAAACTCTATGTGGCGGGCAACACGCCCAACTCGATGCGGGCCCTCAAGACCCTGCGCAATATTCTCGAGACCGAATTCCGCGGGGTCTATGCCCTCAAGGTGATCGATGTGCTCAAGAATCCTCAACTGGCGGAGGAGGACAAGATCCTGGCCACGCCGACCCTCGCTAAAATCCTGCCGCCTCCGGTGCGGCGCATCATCGGCGATCTCTCCGATCGCGAGCGGGTGCTGATCGGCCTGGATCTGCTCTACGGCGAACTGACGGAGGAGGGCTTCGGACTGGGCGACGACCTGCCTGCGCCCAGCGACGACAGCCCCGGCGATCAGGAAACCTCCTGACACCGTCCCGTCTGCAGCGGCACCGGCCGCCGCCTGTTCCCGATTCCTCACCCACCTTCTCTTCCGAGCCTCTCCGTCAATGCAGGACCCCAGGCCCACCACCACCAGCACGCCGATGCAGGTGCAGAAGCTCCCGACAGGGATGGAGGGCTTCGATGACATCCTGCACGGCGGTCTACCGATCGCCCGCTCGACCCTGATCAGCGGCACCTCCGGCACCGGCAAGACTGTTTTCTCTCTGAATTTTCTTTACAACGGCATCCGCGACTTCAACGAGCCCGGGATTTTCGTCACCTTCGAGGAATCACCGCTCGACATTCTGCGCAACGCCGCCAGCTTCGGCTGGAACCTGCAGGAGATGGTGGAGCAGGACAAGCTGTTCATCCTCGATGCCTCCCCGGACCCGGAAGGCCAGGATGTGGCGGGAAGCTTCGATCTCTCCGGCCTGATCGAGCGCATCAACTATGCGATCCGCAAGTACAAGGCCCGTCGTGTGGCGATCGATTCGATCACGGCTGTCTTCCAGCAATACGATGCTGTCTCGGTGGTGCGGCGTGAAATCTTCCGCCTGATCGCACGGCTCAAGGAGATCGGCGTCACCACCGTGATGACCACCGAGCGCATCGATGAGTACGGCCCGATCGCCCGCTACGGAGTTGAAGAATTCGTCTCTGACAACGTCGTGATTCTGCGCAACGTGCTGGAGGGTGAGCGGCGGCGGCGCACGGTGGAGATCCTCAAGCTGCGCGGCACCACCCACATGAAGGGGGAGTTCCCGTTCACGATGGGGGCCCACGGCGTCAGCATCTTCCCGCTGGGGGCGATGCGCCTCACCCAGCGCTCCTCCAACGTGCGGCTCAGCTCCGGTGTGCCGCGGCTGGATGCGATGTGCGGCGGCGGCTTCTTCAAGGATTCGATCATCCTGGCCACCGGAGCCACCGGCACGGGCAAGACGCTGCTGGTGTCGAAATTCGTGGAGGACGCCTGCCGCAACAAGGAGCGGGCGATCCTGTTTGCGTACGAGGAATCCCGCGCCCAGCTGCTGCGCAATGCCACCTCCTGGGGCATCGATTTCGAGCAGATGGAGCAGGACGGCCTGCTCAAGATCATCTGCGCCTACCCCGAATCCACCGGTCTGGAGGATCACCTGCAGATCATCAAGACCGAGATCAGCCAGTTCAAGCCCTCGCGCATGGCAATCGACTCACTCTCCGCCCTGGCGCGGGGGGTGAGCCACAACGCCTTCCGTCAGTTCGTGATCGGGGTGACCGGCTACGCCAAGCAGGAGGAAATCGCCGGCTTCTTCACGAACACCTCCGAGGAGTTCATGGGCAGCCACTCGATCACCGATTCGCACATCTCCACCATCACCGACACGATCCTGCTGCTGCAGTACGTGGAGATCCGCGGCGAGATGGCGCGCGCCCTCAACGTGTTCAAGATGCGCGGCTCCTGGCATGACAAAGGTATCCGCGAATTCGTGATCACCGGCAACGGCCCGGAGATCAAGGATTCCTTCTCCAATTTCGAGCGGATCATCAGCGGTGTTCCCCATCGCATCAGCGTCGACGAACGCACCGACCTGGCTCGCATCGTGCGCGGCGTGCAGAGCGAAGACTGATCGCGCCGGCCGATATCAGGCCGGCTAAACCGCGGCTACGCCACCGTCATGACCTCGCGGCTGCTCTCATAGCGGCGGCGCTCCGCCTGCAGCGCCAGTTCGTCGCTGTCGGAGTGCTCCAGAGGCAGATCGAACCAGAAGGTGGTCCCGACTCCGGGTTCACTGACCATCTGAATCGTGGTGCCGTGCTTCTCAAGGATGCCGCGCACAATCGAAAGGCCCAGCCCGGTGCCGGTTTCGGTGTGCACCGCATTCTCCACCCGGAAGAAACGCTCAAAAATGCGTTCCTGATCCGCCTCGGAAATGCCATAACCGGTGTCGCTGATCTCGAGGCGCAGCCGCGGCAGCGGTGAGGTGAGCAGACAGGTGGGATTCTCCCCCGGTGCATGGTCAGGAACCATGGCGCAAAGGTCGGGCCAGGGATAGGCCCGCAGCATCAGAGTGCCGCCGCTGGGGGTGAACTTGAGTCCGTTGCCCACCAGGTTATCGAACACCTGCAGCAACAGATCGGCGTTGCCGAGCACCCGCGGCAGTGGCTCCTCGGCGCTGTAGGCCAGGGCGACGCCCTTGTCCTCGGCATTGAGGCGATAGGTGCGCAGTGTCTGCTCGATTGCCGCTGTGATCTCCAGCGGTTCCAGCTCCCAGACCCGATCCGATTCCAACCGCGACAGATCGAGCACATCGCTCACCAGGCGGCTGAGGCGATCGGTTTCGGCATTGGCGATTCCAAGGAATTCCTTCTTCTCCGCTTCGCTCAGCTGATCGCCCAGATCGTAAAGGGTCTCAACATAGCTCTTGATATTGAACAGGGGTGTACGCAGCTCATGGGAAACATTGCTGATGAAACGGCTCTGGGCGGCATTCAGCTCCACTTCACGGGTGAGATCCTGAATCGTCATCGCGATCCCCTTCAGGGTTTCGCCACTGGCATCCCGCACCGACTGCAGCACGATGCGCAGCGTGCGGGGCGGCTCCCCGAAGCTGATGCGCACATCACTGTTATCGCGATCGCCACTGACCATCGCCGCCAGCGGCTCCTGCAACTCCAGCGCCAGCCGATCCGGCAGCTGCTCCACCACCGGGGTGCTTTCCAGATTGCGGCCCTCCCAGCGGAACAGACGCCGGGCGGTGGGATTGGCCAGCACGATCCGTCCTTCCGCATCGAGCAGCACCGCCCCATCAGCCATCGTGGCGATCAGCGACTGCTGCTTCACCTGCGCCGCCTGCAGTTCCTCGATGTTGGCCTCGTCGTAGGCCTCCAGCCGGGCCGCCATCGTGTTGAACCCCTGCAGCAACTCCCCCAGTTCGCCGCCCACCGGCAGGGCGATGCGGGCGCGGAAATCACCGCCGGCGATCTGGCGCACACCGCGCAGCAGCTCCTTCACCGGCTGGGTGATCGTGAGGGCATTGAACACCGATCCGAGAATCACCAACACCCAGATCGAGATGAACACCGCCACGGTCACCTCGCGGCTGAGGGCCGCGCTGGCCAGCACCGTCTCGTTGGGATTGATGCCGAGCCCGACAACGCCGAGATAGCGATCGCCGTTCACCAGCGGCACGAACACATCGGTGACCTGACCGTCCGGCGTCAGGTGCTTGCGGATCAGCGGATTGTCGGGGCGGCGCTGCAGATCGGCGGGCAGCTCCAGACGCCGGCTGAGCAATTCCTCGCCACCGGCATCCTGACCGCTCGATCCCATCGGGATGCCGAGATAGATCAGCCCCTGGGCATCGGCGAACACGATGTAACGCAGGCTGCGGCTGGAACGCCAGAAGCGTTCGGCCACGGCCGCCAGTTCCCGGTCATCGCCCTGGGCCACCAGCGGCATCACATTGGCGGAGAGCAGCAGACCGAGATCGCGGGCATAGCGGGTATCGCTCAGTTGCACATCCCGCTGAATGCCGTTGAGGGCCAGGAAGGTGAGACCGGTCATCAGCAGGCTCACCACCAGGGTGGCGACGGCCAGCAGCTTGGTCTGCAGGCTGAATTCAGCCCACCAGCGCGCCAGGCGCCGTCGCCAGTCGAGCGGCGGGGTTGCGGTGCTGCTCATGGCCGATCGGCTGCCGCTGCGGTGGCTGTGGCGGCTGCCGTGGCTGTGGCGGGGCGCCGCACCTGATGGCCGATGTCGCGGCGATAGGTGATGCCCTCGAACTGCACACCCGCCAGGGCGTCGTAGGCCCGCTCGAAGGCGATATCGAAATCCTCTCCCTGCGCCACCGCCGCCAGCACACGCCCGCCGGCGGTGCGGCAGGTGCCGTCGGCATCGCGGCGGGTGCCGGCGTGGAACAGCTGGTGATGGGGGGCCTCGGCCGTGTGGATCGTGATCGGATCACCGCTGCGCACCGTGCCCGGATAGCCCTCGGCGGCAGCGATCACGCAGGCGCTGCAGCCGGGCAGGATCGTCAGCGGCGGCGCCTCCGCCAGGGCGCCACGGGCGCAGGCCAGCAGCACCTGCGCCAGTTCCGGCCCGAGCAGGGGCATCAGCGTCTCGCATTCCGGATCGCCGAAGCGGCAGTTGAACTCGATCACCTTGAGCCCGTCCGGCGTGCACATCAGGCCGGCATAGATCACACCGCGGTAGTCGATGCCGCGGGCCTGCAAGGTCGCCAGGGTGGGCTCCAGCACCCTCAGCCGCGCCTCCTCCAACCCGGCCGCATCGAGCAGCGGTGCCGGCGCATAGGCCCCCATGCCGCCGGTGTTGGGTCCGGTATCCCCCTCGCCGATCCGCTTGTGATCCTGGGCCGGCGGCAGCAGCACCATCGAGCGGCCATCACAGAGCGCGAACACCGATACCTCGGGTCCGCTCAGGGTTTCCTCGAGCACCACCGAGGCGCCGGCCGCCCCGAAACGGCCGGCAAAGACCTCGGCGATGGCCTGGCGCGCCTCCGCCATCGTGGCGGCCACCGTCACCCCCTTGCCCGCCGCCAGGCCATCGGCCTTGACCACCAGGGGCCTGCCATGGGCCTCCAGGGCCTGAAGCGCCTCCGCTTCGCTGCCGGCACTCCAGTGGTCGGCGGTGGGCACGCCCGCCTCCTGCATCAGCTGCTTGGCCCAGCGCTTGCTGGCCTCCAGCTGCGCTCCGGCCTGATCCGGGCCGAACACCGGCAGCCCGGCGGCGCGCAGGGCATCGGCCAGACCTGCCGCCAGGGGGGCCTCTGGCCCGATCACCACCAGATCGATCGCCAGGGTGCGGCAGGCACCGAGCAGCCCCTCCGTGTCGGAATCGGCCAGAGGCAGCACCGTGCAGCCCGGAATCGCAGCGCTGCCGCCGTTGCCGGGGGCGAGCCAGACGCCGCTCACCCCGGGGCAGCGGGCCAGGGCCCAGCCGAGGGCATTCTCACGGCCGCCGCTGCCCACCACCAGGATCCGCCGGGGGCCGGGGTCAGCGGCAGTCGCGACGGCGGAGCCGCTCAGGGACGATTCGGGCATGGACAACAACGGGAACGGGGTGATCGCCCGACCAGGGAACACCCCCAGGCCGGACGGCGATGCCGCCGGTAAGCTGAGCGGCGTGCCACAGACCCTGCCATTGTCCGTGACCGGCCCCGGCGCCGGCAGCCTGCCGACCACCGGTGCAGCCCGCGTGCGCCGTCTGCTGCTGGGGCTGCTGCTCATCTGGGCTCCAGCCGGCGCCGCCCCAGCCCAGGAAGCCACCGCAGCCCCCTCGCCTGCGGCCGCTCTTCGGGCGCAGGCCATCGCCGGGGAGGCTCCGCCTGCCGCGGCGCCCCCCACCGGCACGGCCCCAGCGGCGACGCCCCCTCTGTCAGACGAAGCATTCCAGACCCTGATGCGCGAGGGGACTCTCGATCAGCTCGACCCCCTCTGCCGCCGCCTGGTCGCCGCCGATGAGCCGCAGCGGCTGCGGCAGCTGCGCGAACGGTTGCTGGCCCTGTATCCAGCCCCCCAGCCCCTGGCCGTGCTGCTCGCCAATGCCGAGGTGTTGCTCAGCTGCCGCATGCCGGAAGCCGCCCTCACCGTGCTGGAACGGATCGGACCGGCCCCCGGCGCCGAACGGGTGCAATGGCTCACCCTGCAGTGGCGCGCCGCCAACGCCGCCCTGGATCACCGCCGGGCCGCCCTGGCGCTGCAGCGTCTCGCCGGCGACCAGCCCGCCCGGCTGGAGGGGCTGCAACTGCCCCTGGGCCGGCAACCCGACGGCCGGGTGGTGAGCCGCTCGGCTCTGGATCTGCTGGCCGATCACCTGGAGGCTGAGGGGCGCAGCGAGGCCGCTGCACGCCTGTTGCTGCAGTCGAACCGTCGGGATGCCGCCGCCGCCGCGCGCCTGGCACGGGCCGTGCGGCTGCTGACCGCGCTGCCGCCCGAGCAGCGCGAACCGCTGTTCGAACGGGCCCTGGAACAGGCGGCCGCCACCGGATCCTGGGGCCTGGTGGGCGATCTGCTGGCCCTGCAGGCAACGCTGCCGGCAACAGCGGAGACGGCGGCGCGCACCGCCGAGCGCTGGCGCCGCCTCAGCCGCCGCCTCGACGACGCCTACGGCGAATGGAAGGCCCTGCAGGGGGATCCGAGCGCCGCCGCCCGCCGCCGCCGTCTGGAACAACAGCTGCGCTCACCGCAGGCTGCCGGCGGTCATGCCGAGCGGCTGCCGCCTCTGCCATCCCAGCCAGCCATCCCCCCGGTGCCGCCGACCTCACCTCTCACCCCTGCCCCCGGATTCTCCGCCGCGCCCACGCCATGACCGCTCCCACCACCCTCGCCCTGCTCCACGAGGGCAAGGCCAAGCGGGTCCACGCCACCGATCTCCCGGACGTGGTGGCCGTCGAATTCAAGGACGACGCCACGGCCTTCAATGCCCTCAAGAAGGCGAGCCTGCCCGGCAAGGGAGCGCTGAACTGCCGCATCTCCGCCCTGCTGTTCGAGCACCTGGCCGATCGCGGCATCGCCACCCATTTCCTTGGGGTGCAGGGCGAGCACTGGATGCTGGTGCGACCGGTGCAGGTGATCCCGGTGGAGGTGGTGGTGCGCAACATCGCCGCCGGCTCCCTCTGTCGTCAGATGCCGATCGCCGCCGGCACCCGCCTGGAGCCACCCCTGATCGATCTGTACTACAAGGACGACAGCTTCGGCGATCCGCTGCTCAGTGAGGCACGGCTCGAGCGGCTGAATCTGCTCAGCCCCACCCAGCTGCAGGAGGTGCGCGAGCTGGCCCTGGCGGTGAATCGGGAGCTGGTCGCCCTGTTCGCGTCGGTGGAGCTCGAGCTGGTGGATTTCAAGATCGAACTGGGCTACGACAGCGCCGGCCGCCTGCTGCTGGCCGACGAGATCAGCCCTGACACCTGCCGCCTGTGGGATCGCGCCCGCGGCGGCAGCGACGATCGCATTCTCGACAAGGATCGCTTCCGTCAGGACCTCGGGGGCGTGATCGAGGCCTACGGGGAGGTCCTCAAACGGGTCCAAGGGGTGTGTCCGCCAGCCCGGATCTACCGGTAAGGTCGGCCCACTTTGCGGCATTGCCGCGCATCCCACGATTCCCATGGCTGGTCCTGGTTCGCGCAGGTCCTTCTTCGCCTCCAACCTCGCCCTGCCCTGCCTGGCCGGAGCCCTGCCGCTGGCGGGGCTCAGCCTGTTGCTGCTTCCCCAGGCCGCACTGGCGGCGGTCCCCCAGGCAGGAGTCGCAGCCGATGCCGCGGCCCTGGTGGCGCTGTCGCTGCTGCCGCCTCCGCCCCTGAGCACCACGGCCCCAGAACCGCCGCCGGCCGAACGGGATGCGACCGGTGGCGAGCTCCAGACCGCCGAGGCCTCTGCCGCCCAGCCCTCGCCGGCCCCCACGCTGCTGGCCCAGGCCGTTCCCTCCTCCACCGATCCACCGGCCGCCTCCGAGCCGCCCACCGCCCAACCCAGCGCACCGGCGGAGGCAGCCCCCGCGGCTGAGCCCACCGCTCCGGCTCCCAGCGACGGAGCCCAGACCCCGGCAGCGACACCGACCACCCCGGCGCTGCAGCCCCAGAGTCCTCCCGAGCCGAGGGTGCTGGTGAGTGAGGTGGTGATCGAAGGCCTGGAAGGGCCCCGCCTCGATGCCGCCGAACGGGAACGGCTCGAACGGGCGGTCTACGGCGCCATGAAGGTGACGCCGGGCAGCGAAACGACCCGCAGCGAACTGCGCAACGATCTGGCCGCGATCTATGCCACCGGCTGGTTCGCCGATGTGCGCATCGATCCGGTCGACAGCCCCCTGGGTGTGCGCCTGCGGGTGCAGGTGGTGCCCAACCCGGTGCTGACCTCGATCAGCCTCGATCCAGGAAATGCCAAGCTGCCGCGCCAGGTGGTGGATGACACCTTCGCCGGCGAGCTGGGCAAGACGATCAACAGCAACACCCTGCAAACCCGCCTGCAGGACCTGCAGAAGTGGTATGCCGACCAGGGCTATTCCCTGGCCCGGATCAGTGGCCCAGGCCGGATCAGTCCCGATGGCGCCGTGCAGCTGCTGATCCGCGAGGGCAGTGTCGAAGCGGTGGAGGTGCAGTTCCTGAACAAGGAGGGGTCTGCCACCAACGACAAGGGTGAGCCGATCCGCGGCAAGACCAAGCCATGGGTGATCAGCCGCGAAATCTCGATCAAGCCGGGTGAGGTGTTCAATCGCCGCAATCTGGAGGAAGACCTCAAGCGCCTCTATGGCACAGGCCTGTTTTCCGATGTGAAGGTGACCCTGCGGCCCGCCGCCGATAACTCGGGCCGGATGACGATCGTTCTCGGTATCGTCGAGCAGTCCACCGGCTCCCTCTCCGGCGGCCTGGGCTACAGCCAGAGCCAGGGGGTGTTCGGCCAGATCCAGCTGCAGGAAACCAACCTGATGGGCCGCGCCTGGGATCTGGCCACCAGCTTCACCTATGGCCAGTTCGGTGGTCTGGCCGACATCACCTTCACCGATCCCTGGATCAAGGGCGACCCGTTCCGCACCGCCTTCCGCGTGAAGGCCTTCATCAGCCGCGATGTTCCCCAGGTCTTTCAGAGCCAGGACAACGGCAACATCCTGACCGCCAGCGATTTCTACAAGGCTCCTGGCACACGCATCGCCTACGACATCAACAGCAGTGACAACCCACTGCGGCGGCGCTTCGGATCCGTGGACGATGCCGTCGACGCGAACGACAATCTCAGCTGGGTTGATTTCAATGGAAATTCCGCCGTCATTCAGCGCATCGGCGGCAATCTTCAGATTGTGCGCCCGCTCAATAGTGGTAATCCCTACAAGCGTGCCCCCTGGAGCGTGATCCTTGGGCTCAGTGCCCAGGAGGTATCGCCGATCGACTTCTCCGGCGCCGCCAATCCCTATGGCGTGGCCAGCGATAAGTTCCGCAATGGCAACAATGCCAAGGTGCCTACCAATGCGGTGATCTGCCTGGCCTACAACTGCGCTGAACACAATCAGTTGTTCGGGCTGCGGGTGGCGGCGACAATGAACAACCTCAACGATCCCCGCAATCCCACCAGCGGCAATTTCCTCAGCCTCGGCACCGAGCAGTTCATCTCGCTCGGCCAGGACTCCCCCACCTTCAACCGCCTGCGCGGCAGCTACACTCACTACGTCCCGGTCAACTGGCTGAAGCTCTACAAAGGCTGCCGTCCCAAGCCCGGTGAAAGCCGCGACTGCAAACAGGCGCTCGCCTTCCAGGTCTCCGCCGGCACCAGCATCGGCTCCCTGCCTCCCTATGAAGCCTTCTGCCTGGGCGGTGGCAATTCGGTGCGCGGCTTCTACGACTGCAACCTCGGCGTCGGTCGCAGCTTCGGGGAGGCGACGATCGAATACCGCTTCCCGATCTTCAGCATCATCAGTGGCGAGCTGTTCGTCGATGGCGGCACCACCTTCGGCAGCCAGTCGAACGTGCCCGGCAACCCGGGCGGCCTGCTCGGCAAACCCGGCGAAGGCTTCTCGGTGGGCACCGGCCTGATCGTCACCACGCCGGTGGGGCCGCTGCGCCTCGAGGTGGCCAGCAAGGACTTCAGCGGCGACTGGCGCTTCAACCTCGGCGTCGGCTGGAAGTTCTGAGCATGGGCTGGCCCTGCGACTACAGCCAGGCCTGGACCCTGGCGGCATCGGTCGAGCGCTGCGGCATCGGCCTGCACAGCGGTGAGCAGAGCCGGGTGCAGCTCAGCGCCAGCGAACGGCCTGGCTACTGGGTGGGGTGGCTCGATGCCCCTGAGCAGCCCCTGCAGCGGCTGGAGCCCTCCCTGGTGTGCGAGACGCGGCTGTGCACGGCCCTGCAGCTGGGAGCCCGGCGGCTGGCCACGGTGGAACACCTGCTGGCGGCCCTGGCCGGCTGCGGGGTCAGCCAGGCGGAACTGCGGGTGCAAGGGCACGAGATTCCCCTGCTCGATGGCTCTGCGCTTCCCTGGGTGGAGGCGATCGCGGAGGCGGGGCTGCGGCCGATCGGCCCCCGCACCGTGCCGGCCGGACCGACCGCGCCGATCACACTGCAGCAGGGGCAGGCCTTTGCGCTGGCCCTCCCCGCCGACAAGCTGCAGATCGGTGTGGCGATCGACTTCCCCCAGGCGGCGATCGGCCGCCAGCTCTACACCCTGGAGCTGACGCCGGAGCGGTTCGTGGCCGAGATCGCTCCGGCCCGCACCTTCGGTTTCCGTGATCAGGTGGAGGCCTTGCTCCAGGCCGGTCTGATCCGCGGCGGTGCCCTGGACAACGCCCTCGTCTGCGACGGTGATCACTGGCTCAATCCGCCGCTGCGCCTTGAGGCGGAACCGGTGCGCCATAAGCTGCTGGACCTGATCGGCGATCTGGCGTTGGCGGGCCTGCCTCAGGCCCAGATCTTCGCCTACCGCGGCAGCCACGGCCTGCACACCGCCCTGGCCACCGCGCTGCTGCAGCACGCCACGCCATCCTCCTCCAGCTCCTCAGCCGCCCCCCTGTCCCCCGATCCCGTCGCCTCTTGACCACCACCACCGTCTCCGCTGCCGATTCCCCCTCTCCCGGCTCCTCGGCCGCGGCGGCCCCGGAAGCGGCCGCCGCACCGGCCGATGGCGACAGCCCCTCCGGATTCAGCGCCGCCGCATCGGTGGAGCCGGCGCTGCTGAGCAGCGAGCAGATCCTCAACCTGCTGCCGCATCGCTATCCCTTTGCCCTGGTGGATCGGGTGGTGGCCTACGAGTGCGGTCGCTCCGCGGTGGCCATCAAGAACGTCACCTTCAATGAACCCCATTTCCAGGGGCACTTCCCCGGCAGACCACTGATGCCCGGCGTGCTGATCGTCGAGGCAATGGCCCAGGTGGGGGGTCTGATCGTCACCCAGATGCCGGATCTTCCCAAGGGTCTGTTCGTGTTCGCCGGCATCGATGAGGTGCGTTTCCGCCGGCCGGTGGTGCCCGGTGATCAGCTGCGGATCAGCTGCGAGCTGATCAGCCTCAAGCGCAAGCGCTTCGGCAAGGTGCGGGCACAGGCCACCGTCGCCGGTGAACTGGTCTGCTCCGGCACGCTGATGTTCTCCCTGGTCGACTGAGCTGATGTCCTCCGCAGCCATGGCTTCCTCGGTGCATCCCACGGCGGTGGTCGACCCCCGCGCCCGCCTCGGAGCCGGAGTGCAGATCGGTCCCTTTGCGGTGATCGGTCCGGACGTGGAGATCGGCGATGGATGCCGCATCGGTCCCCATGTCGTGATCGACGGACGGGTGCGGATGGGGCGGGGCAACCGCATCTTTCCCGGAGCCTGCATCGGGCTCGAACCCCAGGATCTGAAGTACGACGGTGCCCCCACCGAAGTGCTGATCGGCGATGAGAACACCATCCGCGAATGCGTCACGATCAACCGCGCCACCCATGAGGGGGAAAGCACCTGCCTGGGCAGCGGCAATCTGTTGATGGCCTACAGCCATCTGGCCCATAACTGCCAGCTGGGGGATCGCATCGTCATCGCCAATGGGGTGGCGGTGGCCGGCCATGTGGTGATCGGCGATCGGGCTGTGATCGGTGGCGTGCTCGGCATTCACCAGTTCGTGCAGATCGGCACCCTGGCGATGGTGGGCGGCATGAGTCGCATCGACCGCGATGTGCCGCCGTTCCTGATGGTGGAAGGCCATCCCGGGCGGGTGCGCGGCCTGAACCGTCTCGGGCTGCGGCGCAGCGGGCTGGCGGAGCGTGATGGCGGGGCCCAGCTGCGCCAGCTGCAGGAGCTCTGGACCCTGCTGTATCGCAGCGATCTGGTGCTGGCCGAGGCCCTGCGCCAGGCCCGCAGCCAACCGCTGCTGGCCGCCGCCGAGGAGCTGATCGCCTTCCTGGAGGCCTCGCTGGCGCCGGGGCGTCGCGGCCCCCTGCCGGCCCAGCGCTGAT
Organism: Cyanobium sp.; assembly: GCA_046075505.1. GTDB lineage: Bacteria > Cyanobacteriota > Cyanobacteriia > PCC-6307 > Cyanobiaceae > Cyanobium. Next base: position 53,006 of record JBJTQH010000097.1, read on the forward strand.
GGTGCGTCTGCTGGTCAGCACCGGCGAGGTCTCCGGTGATCTGCAGGGATCCCTGCTGATCCAGGCACTCCACGCGGAGGCAGCGCAGCGGGGGGTGCCGCTGGAGGTGGTAGCCCTGGGGGGCGAACGGATGCGCCGCGCCGGGGCCCAGCTGCTGGCCGACACGGTCGCCCTCGGTGCCATCGGCCTGTGGGAAGCCCTGCCCCTGATCCTGCCCACCCTGAAGCTGCAGCGGCGCCTGAACCGCTGGCTGGAGACCCATCCCCCCGATGGGGCGGTGCTGATCGATTACATGGGCGCCAACATCAACCTGGGATTGCGTCTGCGCCGCCGCTTCCCGCAGCTGCCGATCCTGTATTACATCGCCCCCCAGGAATGGGCCTGGCGCTTCGGCGAAGGCGGCACCACCCGCCTGGTCGGCTTCACCGATCGCATCCTGGCGATCTTTCCGGAGGAGGCCCGCTTCTATGGCTCCCGCGGCGCCACGGTCACCTGGGTGGGCCATCCGCTGCTGGACACGATCGGCACGCCACCCAGCCGGCAGGAAGCCCGCGAGCGGCTGGAGCTGGCGGCCGAGGATCCGGTGCTGTTGCTGCTGCCCGCCTCCCGCCGCCAGGAGTTGCGCTATCTGCTGCCACCGATGCTGGCTGCCGTCGCCGAACTGCAACGGCGACAGCCATCCCTGCAGGTGTTGTTGCCTGCCGCCCAGGCCTCCTTCCTGCCCCTGCTGCAGAACGCCGTGCAACAGGCCGGCGTGCGCGTGCGCCTGATCGCAGCCGAGCAGGCCGATGCCCTGCGGCCGCTGCTGTGCGCCGCCGCCGATGCCGCCCTGACCAAATCGGGCACCGCCAACCTGCAGCTGGCCCTGCGCGATGTGCCGCAGGTGGCCGGCTACCGGGTGAGCCGGGTGACGGCGGCGGTGGCGCGCCACGTGTTGCGCTTTGCGGTGGATCACATCTCACCGGTGAATCTGATCCTGGGGGAGCGGCTGGTGCCGGAACTGCTGCAGGCGGAGTTCTGTCCAGCCTCGATCGTGGCCGCCCTCGAACCGCTGTTGCAGCCCGACAGCGCGGCCGCCGCCCACCAACGCCAGGGCTACGGGCGCCTGCGACAGCAGCTGGGGGAGCCCGGCGTCACCCGGCGGGCCGCCTGCGCCATCCTCGACCAGCTGCAGACAGCCCCACCGCCCCACGGCTCCTGCACCCCAACGCCATCCCCCACCCCTTCTCCCGCTACCGCCTGAGGATGCGCCCCTTCGCTCTGCTGCTCGCACTGCTGCTCACCCTGCTCGGTCCGCTGCCAGCCGCCCAGGCCGCCACGGCGGAAGCGGTGCTGGCAGGAGGCTGCTTCTGGTGCCTTGAGCACGATCTCGAGGCCCTGCCGGGGGTGCTGGAAGCCGTGAGCGGCTACAGCGGCGGCACGGTGACCCGGCCCACCTACCAGCAGGTCTCAGCCGGCGGCACCGGCCACCAGGAATCGGTGCGGGTGCGGTACGACACCACCCGGATCAGCTACGAGACCCTGCTGCGGGCCTACTGGCGCAACATTGATCCCCTCGATGGTGGCGGCCAGTTCTGCGACCGCGGCGACTCCTACCGGCCGGTGATCTTCAGCGCCAATGCCGATCAGGGGGCCAGGGCCCGCGCCAGTGCGGCGGCGGCGGCACAGGAACTGGGGCGCCCCGCCGGTGCCTTGAAGGTGGCGATCGAGCCGCTGCAGCGGTTCTGGCCCGCCGAGGCCTACCACCAGGACTACGCCGATCGCCACGCACTCCGTTACAGCTACTACCGCTTCGCCTGCGGCCGCGACCGTCGCCTCGATCAGGTGTGGCGGGAACGGGCCCGCAGCGCCCAGGCCTGGGGTGGCCGGGACTGAACCGGCGTGCCTGCACCGTTTCCGCCGCGACAGGGCGCTGTGGGGTGGGCATTTCGGTTCGCTGGTCCTAACTTGTGCCCTGCCAGAGTCCAGCGCGTGTATGTATCTGCTGACCATCCGTGACGGCCTGAAGACCCGTCACATCGGTCCCTACGAAAGCCCGGCCCGCGCTGTTGAGGAGCTCGATGCCCTGCTGCAGGCAGGCAGTGAGCGGGTCCGCTGGCAGATCCACGAGCTGGAGCCCCCCCTGAACAGCGTCGGCATCGAGGAGGTCGCCCCTGCGCGTCCCTCGGTGGTGGCCGCCTGACACGAACGCGTCTTCGCTGGTCCTGCCACAGGCTGCTGCGCGGCGAGAGGCCCCTCAGCTGCAAACCCGATCGGCGCGGCTTGACGTGTTGCTCCCAGGCCCAGATCCCAGGCGCCCGCTCCGCCCAGCCGCGTGAGCTGTCGTGATCGCGCCTGCGGCCAGCGCTCGGGCTGCGGGGCGTTGTTCAGGCGGGGGCGCCGCTGACGATCCAGTTCACCAGCGTCTGGACCCCGAAACCGGTGGCCCCGGAGGGGTTCTGGCCGCGGTCCTTGTCATTCCAGACGGTGCCGGCGATGTCGATGTGGGCCCAGGGAATGCCCTTGGCGACGAAATCCTGCAGAAACAGCGCCGCCGTGATCGAACCGCCGGGGCGGGGGCCGGTGTTCTTGAGATCGGCCAGCTTGCTTTTCAGACCGCTCTTGTAGGAGGCCTGCAGCGGCATCCGCCACAGGGTTTCGCCACCCATGCGGGCACTGCCTTGCAGGCTGTCGGCCAGCAGATCGCTGCTGCTCCACAGGCCGGCGATCTCCTCACCGAGCGCGATCACGCAGGCGCCGGTGAGGGTGGCCAGATCGACGATCGCATCGGGCTCCAGCTTCGAGGCATAGACCAGGGCATCAGCCAGGGTGAGACGCCCCTCGGCATCAGTGTTATTGATCTCGATCGTGGTGCCGTTGCTGGCGGTGAGGATGTCGCCGGGATGAACGGCGCCGCCGCTGATCATGTTCTCGCAGCTGGCGACGATCACATGCACCTCGACGGCTTCGGGGCGCAGCTGGGCGATGGCGCGCGCCGCCCCCAGCACCGCAGCGCTGCCCCCCATGTCGTACTTCATCATCTCGATCTGGGATCCGGCCGTCTTGAGGTTGTAGCCGCCCGAATCAAAGGTGAGCCCCTTGCCCACCAGCACCACACGCCGCTGCACCGCGCCGCTGGGGCGATAGGTGAGATGAATGAACTTGGGAGGCAGATCAGAACCCTGGGCCACCCCCAGATACGCGCCCATCCCCAGCGCTTCGCAGTCGGCGCGCTCAAGCACCTTCAGCTCCAGATTGAACCCCTGGGCGATGGCAGCCGCCACATCGGCCAGGGCCTGGGGGGTGGCCACATTCGGCGGGGCCGCCACCAGCTGGCGCGCCATCTCCACTCCGCTGCAGATCGCGTCGTGGTGCTGCACCCCCTGCCAGCCCTCCTCAGCCAGCCCCAGCAGGGCGATGTCCTCCGGCAGGCGCCGCGGTTCCGGATCACTGCGGAAGCGCTGGTCGCTGTAAAGGCCGAGCCGGGTGGCCTCAGCCATCGCCGCCGCTGCCGCCGCCGCTCCGAGCCCCTCCACCGGCATGCGCAGCCCCAGCTGACGGCAGCCCAGCTGGGAAGCCCGCCGCGCCACGTTGGCGCAGGCCTGGCGCAGGGCGCCGAGGTGGAACTCCGCCGCGGCGCCCAGCCCCACCAGGATCAGCAGGGATGGGGTCTGCTCCAGCCGTTCGATCGTCACCAGATCGCCGCTGCGGGCCTTGAAACGCCGCTGCTGCAGATGGCTCTCCAGGGCGGAACCGAACCGTTCGCGCAGCTGGCGGCGACCGGGATGCTCCTCATCGCTGAACAGACCGATCGCCAGGCAATCGCCGCTCCAGGAGGCCAGCAGATCTTCACCGGTGGACGGGACGCAGCGAAATTCCATCGGACCGGCAAGGCAGCGCCGCGATCGTAGCGATCCTGCGGGGCCCCCTTCCCAGCCACCGTCTCAGTCAGGATCAGCGGTGAACGGGGTCGCCCAGCGATCGCGGGTCTCCTTGTTGAACGGTGGCAACCAGCGGCGGATCAGGGCCTGCTCCAGGGCGCGCCGGGGCCGCACCGCCAGGGGTACATCGGTCCAGAAGCGGATGCTCAGCGCCGTCGGCAGATCGGCGCGACGCAGGGCTTCGCCATAGGCGGCCAGGTAGCGCTTGCAGTCGTGGTCCCCTTTCCAGCGCCGATCGGCACAGCCGGTCTCGCCCACGTACAGCAACAGGGCGCCCTCACCCGCGGCGGGCCGATCGGTCACCAGGTAAATCGCGGCACCCTGCTGGGGCGCCTGGGGCCAGCGCCAGAAGGCCAGGCTCTGGGGCTGCAGCGCCAGCGGATCAAGGGCCAGGGCTTGCTGCTGGGAATCCGGCTGCGGGCCGGCGGCAGGGGAAAACAGACTAGCCTGGTCGGCAGGCACCGCCACGTCAGCAGCGGCGGCGCCATCGAACAGGGGGCGCTGGTGCCTGTCCAGCCGCTCCTGCCAGGCGAGCAGCTGATGGCGCAGCAGCGGTGGCGGCAACGGCGCAGGGCGATCCGCCGCCGCCGGCTCGGCGCCATCGCCCCCGAACAGCTCTCCCTGGCGCAGCGGCACCGGTCTGATCACAGCCGCCGGGCAGCGGGGGGCAGGCGGGGCCCCGGCGGCGGCGGATCGAAGCTGAGCCGACCGATCCAGGCTTCGATCAGAGCGGCCGGCAGCTCCAGGCGCTGCTGCAGATCGGCCAGATCGCGGAACGGACGCTGGCGGCGGGCCAGCAGGATCTGTTCGAGCAGCGCCTCCTCCAGACCCTCCAGCCGGCGCAGACTGGCGGCGGGGGCCCTGTTGATCGCGATCGCCTCGGCCACCACCAGCGGCGGGGTGCCGTACCAACGGAACACGAGCAGGGGCAACCAGCTCTGCACCAGCACCGGCTCCAGCTGCAGCAGCCGCTGCAGATCCTCCGGACCGCTGAGCTGCACGCCACCGGCCTGCAGGCGCTGCAGCAGATCCGCCTGATCGGGGCCACAGCCGGGCAGACGCAGCCAGTCGGCCGCCGTGGCCCGGTTCACATCCAGCTGCCAACCCAGGGCGGCGGCGCGACGCACCTCATCGGCGTCCCGCAGGGGCCGGCCGGGCTGCTGGGCCAACTGCAGGGCGAGCAGATCCCGCTCGATCGCCTCCTGGGGATCCTCCGGGTTCGCCTGCAGGGCAGCGGCCGCCGCGACATCGACGGCACCGGAGCCGGCATCGGATCGCCGCTGCCACCAGGAGCGGAGCGGGGCCGGCCGCGCAACAGCCGCGGATGACCCCATGGGAGGAGCGGCAGCAGCAGCAACCGGCGTGGCCGGATCGGGGCCGGCCGGCCGCGGCGGCGCCGGCAGCTGGCCGGTGGCGATCAACAGCTGCCGGGCCAGTGGATCCAGCCAGTGCCGCTGGGCCATCGCATTCCGCTGCAAGGTCGCCATCGGGCGGAACCTAGCGGCCGCCGCGACCGGGAAGGCGCCTCCCCGGGCTGGTTCGCGCTCTGGCTGCACAGCCAGCGGGCGCAGGCGTGATCGCACCCTGCAGCAGGAGCTGGGGTGAAGCGGGATTACGTGGATCCACACCTGCAGGTCTGGCGACGGCCCGAGCAGAATGCAACCCCAGCGTGATTCTGTGGCGCCATGGCTTTCTTTGAGTCGGACATCGTTCAGGGCGAAGCCAGAACCCTGTTTGAGGATTACCAGAACCTGATGAAGCTGGGCAGCGAGTATGGCAAGTTTGATCGTGAGGGCAAAAAGCTGTACATCGAGCGCATGGAAGCGATGACCGAACGCTATCGGATTTTCATGAAGCGCTTCGAGCTCTCCGATGACTTCCAGGCGCGGCTGAGCGTCGAGCAGATGCGCACCCAGCTGGGTCAGTTCGGCATGACGCCTGATCTGATGTTCCAGCAGATGGAACAGACCCTGGAGCGCATGAAAGCGGAACTGGAGAAAGGCGGCTGATCGGCTGATCGGCTGATCGGCTGATGCTCCCGCCTGCGGCAGGCTGCTCGCTCCGCTGCCATACCATCTCCTGCTGTGGCGGGCCCGTCTGACGGGAGATGGCGATGACGACTGGCAGGCAGACCGGAACGACAACGAGCACCATGGCCTCCCCCCACGACCTGCCGGCCTGGCTGCGCCGCGGACTGGCCGATCTGTTTCCGGCCGGCAGCGGCGCAACCGCGGCCACCGATCCCGACCAGCAGCTGGTCGCACGGCTGGCGGAAGCCGAGCGGGAAGGGCGGCCGCTGCGGGTGAAGCTGGGCATCGATCCCACCGGCTCTGATATCCACCTGGGCCATTCGATCCTGTTCCGCAAACTGCGGGCCTTTCAGGATGCAGGGCACACCGCCGTGCTGATCATCGGCGATTTCACCGCCCGCATCGGCGATCCCACCGGCAAGAGCGCCACGCGCGTGCAGCTGAGCGCCGCAGCGGTGGAAGCCAATGCCGCCACCTATCTGCAACAGCTGGGACAGGGTCAGGATCCCCGCCGGGCCCTGCTTGATTTCCAGACCCCCGGCCGGCTGGAGGTGCGCCGCAACAGCGAGTGGCTGGCGGGGATGGATCTCCCGGCGGTGATCGATCTGCTCGGCATCAGCACCGTGGGCCAGATGCTGGCCAAGGAAGACTTCGCCAATCGCTACGGCTCCGGCACGCCGATCTCCCTGCACGAATTCCTCTATCCACTGCTGCAGGGCTACGACTCGGTGGCGATCCGCGCCGATCTGGAGCTGGGCGGCACCGATCAGAAATTCAATGTGGCGATGGGGCGCGATCTGCAGCGCCACCATGGCCAGCGACCGCAGTTCGGCCTGCTGCTGCCGATCCTGCCGGGGCTCGATGGCGTGCAGAAGATGAGCAAGAGCCTCGGCAACACCGTGGGCCTCAGTGAAGACCCGCTTTCGATGTATTCCAAGCTCGAGAAGGTTCCCGATGCGGTGGTGGAGGAGTACCTCACCCTGCTCACTGATCTTGATCTGGCCGCCCTGCCCGACAACCCGCGCGAACGTCAGAAGGCGATGGCCCTGGAGGTGACACGCCAACGCCATGGCGAAACGGCAGCTCGGCAGGCCCAGAGCGATGCCGCCACGCTGGTGGCCGGAGCCAGCGGCAGCGGCGCGGCAGCGGCCGAGGTGCCCGAGGCCTCCCTGGCGGCGGTGCACTTTCCAGCCAAGGCCTTCTATCTGCTCAGCGCCGTGGGCCTCTGCGCCAGCAGCAGCGAGGCCCGCCGCCAGATCCAGGGCGGTGGCGTGCGCCTCGATGGCGAAAAGCTCAGCGACCCCAACCAGGAATTCACCGATGCCAGCGCCCTGCAGGGCAAGGTGCTGCAGCTGGGCAAGAAGACCTTCCGGCGGCTGGTGGCCTGAGCATGGAGATCCCTCCGCTGGCGGCGACTGGGAGCATCCACGTACGCGTTCAGAGGCCACGATTGGTCTGCGATATGAGTGTGAGGATCTGGGCATCATCGGCCGTGATCGGATGCAAGCGCTACTAGAGCAGGCGCAGGCCGGTCTGATCATTCATGATTTCCATGGCGACGAAGAACACGCCAGCAGCAACAAATTGTTCGAATACATGGCTGCCGGCCTGCCGGTGATCGCCTCTGACATCCACTTTGCCCGTGAGGTGATCAGTCGTCATCACTGCGGCCTGCTGATCTCTCCGCCGACGGACCCCGGGGCGATCGCCGCGGCCATCACCTGGATCCTGGAACACCCGGAGGAAGCCGAGCGCATGGGCAGGGCCGGCTGTCGCGCCATCGAACGAGAGTACCGCTGGGATCAGGAGGCGAACACCCTGTTGGATCTTTACAACGACCTGGATCGCAGAGGACGGAACGCCTGAACGGCCAGGCGTCAGGCAGTCAGTGCCTCACGTACCCATTGTTGCCAGTCGGAGATGACAACCCCGCTATGCAGACGATCAGCCGCCACATGGCTGCTCTGCTTCATCGCATCGATCTGGTCAGCCGTCAGTCGATTGAGAACAGCGGCCAAAGCAGCCGGTGTATAGGCCTCACTCACCACGCCGACCCGATGGCGGTCAACAAGATCGGCCATCGCCGGATTTGGGCTGGTGGCAACCGCAAGACGCGCCTGAATGAACTCAAATAGCTTGTTCGGGAGGGCAAGCTTCTGATTGATCGTGACCGGCGGCAGAAGGCTCACACCAATATCATAGGCATTGAGCGTGGGAACAATCGCTTCAAAACTAACAGGCGGAACAACCTCTGTTCGCCCCTGCATGGCCGCCAGGCGCCTCAGCTTACGCAGGTATGCGCTACGGGGAGGCGCAACCAACATCAGGGTCAGACTGAATCGCTCATCCAGCAACCTGATCAGCAACAAAGCACCGCAAGCCTTTGGCAGCGCACCAAGCAGCCGCTAGACTAGTATTGGTGCACTAGCAGAGGACCCTCGCGTGGCCCAGAACAAAGTTCAGTACCAGGAGGGTTTTTCCCTCTCAGAATTC
>JBJTQH010000098.1:0-10549 GCA_046075505.1 Cyanobium sp.
CCTTCCCTGCCGCCTTCGGCGGCTGAGCCCCTGGCTCGGCCGCCCGACCCTCTCCGGCGCTTCGTCAAACCCTGCCATGGCCCGCCATCATGGGCCCACACCGTTCCCTGAGCTCCCCCTCCACCATGTTCGGGTTCCTCAAGAAAGTCGGCGACTACACCCAGGATGCGGTGGGGGCGGCGAAATACATCACCCAGGGTCTGGGGGTGACCTTCGATCACCTGCGCCGCCGACCGATCACGGTGCAGTACCCCTATGAGAAGCTGATTCCGTCGGAGCGCTACCGCGGCCGCATCCACTACGAATTCGATAAGTGCATCGCCTGTGAGGTGTGCGTGCGCGTGTGCCCGATCAACCTGCCGGTGGTCGACTGGGTGATGAACAAGGCCACCAAGAAGAAGGAACTGCGCAACTACTCGATCGATTTCGGGGTGTGTATCTTCTGCGGCAACTGTGTGGAGTACTGCCCCACCAACTGCCTGTCGATGACAGAGGAATACGAGCTGGCTGCCTTCGATCGCCACAGCCTCAACTACGACAACGTCGCCCTCGGACGCCTGCCCACCAGCGTCACCACTGATCCATCGGTGTTCCCGCTGCGGGAGCTGGCCTATCTGCCGGAGGGGGAGATGGATCCCCACGGCGTCAGCGCCGAGGCCCCCCGGGCAGGCAGACTGCCCGAGCAGGTGCTGGCCACCCTGGCCGCCCCTTCCGGCGGCGACACCTCCGCCAAGGACAACGGAGCTCAATCCTGATGACGATCGCCTCCACCACCCAGCAGATCTGTTTTCTGGTGCTCTCGGCCACCCTGGTGCTGGGATCGCTGGCGGTTGTGCTGCTGCCCAACATTGTCTATTCCGCCTTTCTGCTCGGCGCCGTCTTCCTGTCGGTGGCGGGGCTCTATCTCCTCCTGAACGCCAGTTTTGTCGCGGCTGCCCAGGTGCTTATCTATGTCGGCGCGGTGAACGTGCTGATCCTGTTCGCGATCATGCTCGTCAACAAGCGCGAGACGATGGCGGCGATTCCGGGGCTGCTGCTGCGCCGCGTTCTCTCCGGGGCCGTCTGCGCCGGATTGTTCGTGCTGCTGCTGCGGGTGGCCTTCACCACCCACTGGGCTCTGCCTGGGCCGCTGCCGGTGGGTGAGGAGGCCACGATCCGGATCGGTGAGCACTTCTTCAGTGATTACCTGCTGCCGTTCGAGCTGGCCTCCGTGCTGCTGCTGATGGCGATGATCGGTGCCATCGTGCTCGCCCGCCGCGATGTGTTCAGCGCCGATGTGATCACCGGTGAACCGGCTGATCAGGGTCTGATTGAAAAGTCCCGCACTCCCCTGCTGCTGGAGCGTCCCTCCGGCAACGCCCCTACCGCCCTGGCTGAACCCCGCCCATGAGCTCCGACGTCATCCCTCTGCAGGCCTATCTCGCCGTTGCTGCCCTGCTGTTCTGCACCGGTGTCTGGGGCCTGATCAACAGCCGCAACGCCGTGCGCGTGCTGATGAGCATCGAGCTGATGCTGAATGCGGTGAACATCAATCTGATGGCCTTCTCCAGCTACCTCGATGGCCAGCTGATTCGCGGTCAGGTGTTTGCCATCTTCGTGATCACCGTGGCGGCTGCCGAAGCAGCCGTCGGTCTGGCGATCCTGCTGTCGCTCTATCGCAACCGCGAAACCGTCGACATGGAGCGCTTTAATCTGCTGCGTTGGTGAGTGTTCCAGGGCCGCTGGGCTCCCGGGCCTGGCTGTCCTACGCCAGTGCCTGGGTCTTGAGCCCGTCACCATCCCACACCCGCACCCACGTCCGACTGCGGCTGTTCTTCTCTCTTCCCCATGCAGCTTGAGCGGGTCTGGCTGATCGTGCGCAGCGGCAGCCAGGCCGCGCAGCGACAGGCCAGGCGTTCCGCTGAGGAGTTGCGCTCCCTGGGCGTGACTGTGGCGATCGCCCAGTCAGGGCTGCGCCTCAATCCGTTCCCGGGGCTGCTGGCCAGTGAGCCGCAGCTGCCCGATCTGGCGGTGGTGCTCGGCGGCGATGGCACGGTGCTCGGTGCGGCCCGCCACCTGGCACCGCATGGCGTGCCGATCCTCAGTTTCAATGTGGGCGGCCATCTCGGCTTCCTCACCCACGACCGGCTGCTGCTCAGGCAGGGCCAACAGGAAGGCGAGACCCTGTGGCAGCGCCTGCGTGACGACCGCTTCGCGCTGGAGCGGCGCATGATGCTCGAGGCCCGCATCGATCGTGGCGATGGGGTGGCCCAGAGTGGTGATCGAGATGGTGCGCGCTCCGCTCCGTTGGGCCGTGAGAACGCCGATTGCGATGCCGCCGGTCCCCACAGCGCTCTCAATGATTTCTATTTCCGCCCCTGCCTCGATGAGGTGTCACCCACCTGTGTGCTGGAGCTGGAGATCGATGGTGAGGTGGTGGATCAATACCGTGGTGATGGCCTGATCATCGCCACGCCCACCGGCTCCACCGGCTATGCGATGGCGGCCGGGGGGCCGATTCTGCATCCGGGCATCGAGGCGATCGTGGTCAATCCGATCTGTCCGATCAGCCTCTCCAGCCGCGCCATTGTCGTGCCGCCGCGGGCCCGGCTCAGTGTCTGGCCGCTGGGGGAGAGCAGCCGCCGCGTCAAGCTCTGGAAAGACGGTGCCCACGCCACGGTGCTGGAACCGGGCGATCGCTGCGTGGTGCAGCGCAGCCGCCATCCGGCCCTGTTGCTGCAGCTGGAGCAGAGCCCCTCCTACTACCGCACCCTGACGCGCAAACTGCACTGGGCCGGCAGCCTCACCGCCGTGGAACCCTCCCCCAACTGAAGGTGGGGGCCTGCAGCGCCTGACGCACCTGACTGGGGCGGTGCCCCTGTCAGATTTCATTCAATGTTCATAACGGCTCAAGCGAATAAATCCGCCTTTCTCCCTAGCCTCTCCCGCCATGGAGATTGGTCTGTCCGATCAGCAGCGGTGCATCGTGCGGCGGGCCCGGCGCAAGGGTCTGCTGCGCGCCTGGCACTGGGTGGTGCGGCCGCCGTTGTGGTGGATCGTGCTGGCCACCCTGCTGCCGCTGCTGCTCAACCATCACGGGCGCTATCTCTCGCCGCTGCTGATTCCGCCCCTGGGGTTCTGGCAGCGGCAGCGTGTGGAGAGCCGCATCGCGCACTGGGCCCTGCAGCTGCGGCAACTGTGATCGCGGCCCGTGAGGAGGGACGGCGGGTCGTGCTGGAATCCTGCAGCCGGCTACGGCGCCGTCGCGGCAGCAGAATCGAGGCAGTTGCCGGCAGTCCCCTGGCCCTGGAGATCGAGCGACGTTTTCTGGTGCATGGCCAGGCCTGGCGCCAGGTGGTGAGTTGGCAGAGCCGGTTGTGCCAGGGCTATCTGGCCGCCTCCGCCGATGGCATGACCCTGCGGGTGCGCAGCGATGGTCGCGAGCAGGCCTGGCTGACGCTCAAGTTCCCGGCGGCCGGCATCGCCCGCCATGAATTCGACTACACGATTCCCGCGGCCGATGGCGAGGCGTTGCTGCAGCAGTGCCCCCAGAAGCTGCTCAAGTGCCGCCACGGCCTTGATCTGCCCGGTGGCGACTGGGTGCTGGATGTCTTCGAAGCGGAGAATGCGCCGCTGGTGATCGCCGAGGTGGAGCTGGAGCACGCCGAGGCGCCGGTGCCGCTGCCGCCGTGGTGCCTGCTGGAGATCACCGGCGAAGGGGCGTTCAGCAACGCCGCCCTGGCCCGTCGCCCCTTTGCCACCTGGCCGCAGCCGGAGCGGCAGAGCTGGCTGGAGCGCCTGGCTGCCGCTGCCGCTTCTGTGGCAGGCGGCTGAAGCTTCGACGGTGCAGGCCTGCGGGCCTGGGTTCAGGCCGGGCCGCACCCGCGGCTGCCGGGTACAGGTGCACCGTTCGGGCGGGAACGCCTGGGCCGCCGGCTGAACGCCATCACCGGATCTGGAGCGATCGGCTCATGCGGCCGGCCGGTTGGCTGGGCTGCCCGCTTGGGCTGGGCTACAGGTTGGGTGGGCTGCCGCTGGCTGGGTTGTCTGCCGTCACCCGGGCTGGGGTGATGGAGCCAGACCGGTTGTCCCGGGCGCGGAGGCCTGAGCAGACGCACGCCGCATCCGGCTCAGCTCGTCGCGTCCGGGCCGGCCTCCAGCGAGCAGCAGTTGAAACCGTCGCGGCAGATCTTGCCGTGGTCCATCGCCCAGTTCAGCAGCGCCACCCGGTTCTTGGCACCGGTCTTGGTGAAGATGTTGCTGACGTGGTTGTCCACTGTGCGCTTGCTGATCGTCAGCCGCTCGGCGATCTCCTGATTGGTGAGCCCCATGGCCACCAGTTCGATGATCTCCAGTTCCCGCTCCGACAGATCGCTCCGCGGCGTCAGGGCCGCCTGGCTGAGGGGACGGGATGCCGGAGCCCGATCGGGGAAGCCGCGCTCTGGCATGGATGCACAGCGAAAACCGCACTGTAGGCAGGTCGCTGCTGCATGATGGGCCCCAGCAAGGGGGAGAAAACAGCTGCTGCGCGAGGCACTGGAGAGGGGTGAGTTCGTGATCACCGCCGAGGTGACACCACCCCGGGGAGCTGACCCCGGCCGCACCCTGATGGCGGCCCAGGCCTTGCGCGGTCTGGTGCATGCGGTCAATGTCACCGACGGCAGCCGTGCCGTGATGCGGATGAGCAGCCTGGCGGTCTGCCGGCTGCTGCTGGAGGTCGGCATTGAGCCCGTGTGGCAGGTCACCGGCCGCGATCGCAACCGCATCGCTCTGCAGGCGGATCTGCTCGGTGCCCATGCCCTCGGCATCCGCAATGTGCTCTGCCTCACCGGTGATCCGGTCCGGGCCGGCGATCAGCCCGGCGCCCGGCCGGTGCATGAGTTCGAATCGGTGCGTCTGCTGCAGACGGTGAGCCGCTTCAATCAGGGGCTCGATCCGGTGCAGGGCACGCTGCCTGATGGCGGCACTCTTCTCTTCGCCGGTGCTGCCGCCGATCCCCAGGCTGGCAGCTGGAGCGGACTGGTGGCGCGGGTGCGGCGCAAGCAGGCGGCCGGTGCCCGCTTCCTGCAGACCCAGATGGTGATGGATGTCGCGGCCCTGCGCCGTTTCGTGCAGGAGGTGAGCGGGCCCCTGGGATTGCCGGTGCTGGCGGGGGTGTTCCTGCTCAAATCGGCCCGCAATGCCTCGTTCATCAACCGGGTGGTGCCTGGTGCCAGCATTCCGGAAGCGATCATCGATCGCCTGGCCGCGGCGGCTGATCCCGCTGCTGAGGGCATTGCCATCGCCGCCGAGCAGGTGGCCGCCTACCGCCACATCGCCCAGGGGGTGCATCTGATGGCGATCAAGGCCGAGGAGCGCATCCCCGAGATCCTGCGCCAGGCCGGGGTGGCTCAGTCTTTGACCCAGCCGGCGGTGGCGGTTCCGGCCGGCCGCGTCGGCGCCTGAAGGCCCGGTGCCACCTTGATTCAGCCAGCCTGGCTCAGCGCCAGATCGCTGCCCAGCAGTTCGGCCATCGCTTTCTGCTGCGGGGAGGGGCTGGCCAGGTCCTGGCGACGGGCGTCGGTGATCAGCCAGTCGAGTGCTGCCTCCTGCAGATCGAAGTGATCGCCGTTGCGGTCGACGCAGTAGCGGCCGTACACCAGCTTCTCGACCAGACGCACGCCGGGGCCGATGCGTGAATAGTCGAAGATGATCGAGTTGTCGATCGTGGAGCCGCTGCAGATGTGGCAGCTGGGGCCGATCATCGCCGGCCCGATGATCGTGGCGCCGTCGTCGATGCGGGTCATGCCGCCCACATAGACCGGGCCGGCCACGGTGATCCGATCCCAGTTGGCTGCCACATTCAGGCCTGCATAGATGCCAGGACGCACCTGGCGGCCCGGAATCTGCACCTGGCGCACATCACCCTGGAGCACGCTGCGGATCGCCTGCCAATAATCCGGCACCTTGCCGATATCCACCCATTCGAATTCCATCGGCAGGGCATAGAAGGATGCGCCGGCTTCCACCAGCTTCGGGAAGAGATCGGAACCGATGTCAAACGGTTCACCGCTGGGGATGAAATCCAGCACCTCCGGCTCAAAGATATAGATGCCGGTATTGATCATGTCGCTGGCCGCCTCGGTCACCGGCGGTTTCTCCTGGAAGGAGAGCACTCGGCCGTCGTCATCGGTGACAACCACGCCATAGCTGCTCACCTGCTCCATCGGCACCCGCTTGGTGATCAGGCTCGCCATCGCTCCCTTCTGCCGATGACGTCGCACCGCCTCCGTGAGATCGAGGTCGATCAGAGCATCGCCGCAGAGCACCACGAAGGTGTCGTCGAAGAAGGGCTGAAAATCCTGGATGCGCTTCAGGCCGCCCGCCGATCCCATCGCATCCCCGATCAGCTGGCCGTCCTCAATGCGGCCTTCGAAGCTGTAGGCGATCTGAACCCCGAAGCGCTGGCCATCGCGGAAATAGTTCTCGATCTCCTCGGCCAGGTGGGAGACGTTGACCATGATCTCGTCGAAACCATGTTCCCGCAGCAACTCCAGCAGAAACTCCATCACGGGTTTCTGCAGGATCGGGATCATCGGCTTGGGCGTGGTGTGCGTGATCGGACGCACCCGCGTTCCCTTGCCGGCCGCCAGGATCATCGCCTTCATCGGCGTCGGCATCTCACAGGTAAGACGGAAGCCTAGGGAGTCGCCTCAGGCCGCCAGGCTCCGGCGAGCCGGCCCCCCATCTGACCCCTTGCCGCCCGGGTTGCCGCGCCGCGGCATCGGTGGCAGCCTCACCTCGCTGGCCACCTTCACCCCAGCGGCCATCGCCACCGCCAGCGGGGCCGCCGCCGGCAGCTCCTGGCTCGTCGCCGGTCGTCGCAGCCGCAGCGGTGCATAGAGCCCGCCCTCCTGCTCCAGCTCCACTGTTCCCTGGGCGCAGAGGAACAGCAGCGCCCAGAACACGCCCACCCGATCGCCGTCGAGCTCCTCCTCGCTGCCCTGTTGTTGCAGCAGGGTTCGCCAGGCCAGCACCAGATCCTCGAAGTCGCGCCAGCTGTCGCCATCCTGCTGCTGCAGGAACCGCCCCAGGGCGGCGGTGGTTTCCGGCAGTTTCTCGCGGTGGGCCAGGGCCGTCACCTGCGCGATGGCCGCGCGATCGCTGTAACGACGGGTCTTCTGTTTCGGGCGATCGCGGCCCTCCTCCTGTTCCAGCCGTTCGGCGATGTCCTCCAGCTGGCGGATCAGCTCCCCCAGGGTCACCGGCCGCTGCAGCGGCGGCGGTGCCACCGGCCTGCGGCGCAGATGGCGCTCCGGACGGGCCGGCAGCCGTGGCCGATCGCCCGCCTCCTCCTCCCAGTCGCCGCCATCGGGCTCGAACGCCTCCTCCAGCAGTGGTTCAGGCGGGAAGGTGGAGGCCTCCAGCACCTCCGCCTTCAGCCCCACCAGCACCGACGCCGCCAGAAATGCCTCGCTGCTGTCGGCCAGGTCCTGCTCGTAGCTGCCGCCGCTGCCGGCGACCAGGCGCGGCGCTTCCAGCCGAGTGCGCAGCTGATCGAGAAAGCCGTCGATGACAGCGATCACATCGACATCCCACGGATCGATCGCGCCACGTTCCGCCGCGTCCTGCAGCAGGCGGATGGCAGCACGGGCGCCGGATTCACTCAAGGCTTGGGGCCGTGATCACCAGGCAGACAGGGGTGGGATCCATTGCAGGCACCGTACCGTTGCCAGGGCCGCTCGGCCAGGGTATGGGCGACGGTTGCTCGCTCGCCGGGCAGGGCATCCTGCGCAGGGTGATGGCGGCTGTCGCTGTCGCTGCTGTTGACGCGACAACGGCTGCAGTGTGTGGACGGCATGGGTGGCCGGATCCGTGCTGGAAGCCGTCGCTGACGGCCGGACCCGACTCAGTTGATGTCGCTGCTGTCGGTGGCGCTGGTCTGGCCGGCGGCGGGCAACAGGCCCAGCTGGGCGTCGACGGTGGCGCGGTAGCGCTGCAGGTCGTTCTCCAGTTCACGGATGCGCACCTGATCCGCTTCCCGCTCGCCGATCTCCTGCAGGCTCTCCACCTTCTTCACCACCCCGGTCCACACCGCAAAGATCCAGGCGGCGGTGGCACCGATGCCACCGGCCACCAGCAGCAGTGCCGCCAGGGGCAGGGTGCTGCTCAGCCCAGGCAGGAAATGGACCGTGGTGGCGGTGGTGTTCTCCAGGGTGAACATCACCGTCGCCAGCCCGAAGCTGAAGATCAGCAAAAAGTTCAGCTGTCGCATGGCAGTTGAGAAGCTCAGGGAGCCTAAGGGAGGTTGCCGCGTTGCACACGCCTGTGTGGAGCGGCGCCAACGGGCTGCAACACGTGAGCAACGCCGGCTGCAGCCGCCGGCAGCGGAACGGTTGCAGCGCGCCGTGGGCCTCAGCCCAGTGCCGGCGCCTGACGCAGTGGCAGCAGGGCGAGCTGGGCCGGTCGCAACGGCGATGGCGCCGGTGGTTGGCTCATCGAAGCGAGCGCATCCTGTTCGCGGGCGACCAGGGCCTCGATCGAGCTGCGGTAGGTGTCGGTCATCAGGCGCGGATAGAGGCCGATGCCCAGAATCGGCACCAGCAGGCAGGAGATCACATAGATCTCACGCGGCTCCGCATCGACCAGATGGGTGTGGGACGCTAGCTCGGCGTTCTCGTTGCCGAAGAAGATCTCGCGCAGCATCGACAGCAGGTAGATCGGCGTCAGGATCACGCCCACGGCCGCCAGGATCGACATCGCCACGCGGAAGCTGAGCGCATAGGCCTCACTGGTGGCGAAGCCCACGAACACCATCAGCTCACTCACAAAACCGCTCATGCCAGGCAGGGCCAGCGAGGCGAGTGAACACACCGTCCAGAGCGCGAACATCTTGCGCATCTTCTGTCCGACACCACCCATCTCATCGAGTTGCAACGTATGGGTGCGGTCGTAGGTGGCACCCACCAGGAAAAACAGGCTGGCGCCGATCAGGCCGTGGCTCACCATCTGCAACATCGCGCCGCTGGTGGCCAGATCGCTGAGGCTGCCGATCCCGATCAGCACGAAGCCCATGTGGCTGATCGAGCTGTAGGCGATCTTGCGTTTGAGGTTCCGCTGCGCAAACGACGTCAGTGCGGCGTAGATGATGTTCACCACCCCCAACACCACCAGCAGCGGTGCAAAGCGGGCGTGCGCATCCGGCAGGATCTGCACATTGAAGCGCAGCAGCGCATAGCCGCCCATCTTCAGCAGGATGCCGGCCAGCAGCATGTGCACCGGTGCCGTCGCCTCGCCATGGGCATCAGGCAGCCAGGTATGCAATGGCACGATCGGCAGTTTCACCCCGAAGGCGATCAGCAGTGCTGCATAACAGAGCACCTGAAAGCCGACTCCGAAGTCGCGCGATGCCAGCACCGTGTATTCAAAAGATGGGGTGCCGCCTGCGAAGAAGCCCATCGCCAGTGCCGCCAGCAGAATGAACAGCGAACTACCAGCGGTATAAAGAATAAACTTGGTGGCTGCATACTGGCGTTTCTTACCGCCCCAGATCGCCAGCAGCAGATACACCGGAATCAGCTCCAGTTCCCATGCCAGGAAAAACAGCAAAATATCCTGGACAGCAAAGACAGCAATCTGGCCGCCATACATGGCCAGCATTAGAAAATAAAAGAGTCGGGGCTTGAGAGTCACCGGCCAGGCTGCCAACATTGCCAGCGTTGTAATAAAACCAGTCAGCAAGATGAGCGGCATAGAAAGGCCATCCGCCCCCACCGACCAGCTCAGCCCCAGTTGAGGCAACCAGCTATAATGCTCAACCAACTGTAGGTCAGGGTTTGAAAAGTCGTAGCTGGTGTAGAACGCGTAAACAAGAACTGCAAAATCAAGCAGACCAACAATCAGGGCGTACCAGCGAATTGTGCGGCCATCCTTATCTGGCAGGAAAGGGATGGCCAGGGAAGCCACGATCGGAAGCAGAATGCTGGTTGTCAGCCAGGGAAAAGTTTCTGTCACCATTTCGCTCTATCACCACTTTGTTTGCTTATGGGACTCTATTATGAAGCCGTAATCAAAGAAGGTGGGATAAATTCAGCGTATCTTTTGAATTGAGTTGATCAACCCGCAGACTAAAACTGTGGGATTTAGAACTTCAAATCGGGACACTGGATTGCAATGCCCCGACCGAAAGCCATCAAGGGAATCAAGTAATACCAGAAACAATGACCAGGCCAAGGACAGCGGCAAATACAATCAGGGCATAGAACTGGGCCCGGCCATTTTCAAAGTATTTCAGGGCTTCCCCCGTCACCAGGGTCACTAAGCCGGTCAGGTTAACCGCACCATCCACCACTTTAGAATCCACTTCCAGAACCTGCCGTGCCAGACGGCGGCTGCCTTGAACGAAGACCACGTTATACACGTTGTCGAAGTACCACTTGTTTTTAGACAACTGGTAGAGAGCGGGAATCTTGGCCGCGATCGCAGCCGGATTAATTGCCCCCCTGGCATACATCAGATAGGCTAGGAAAATTCCAGTCAAGGAGATAGCGACTGAGCTACCTGCCATAGTGAAAAATTCACCCCTATCAAA
>JBJTQH010000099.1:0-6108 GCA_046075505.1 Cyanobium sp.
TTGATCTCATCGATCGCCATCAGCTCGGCTTCGGCCACCGTGTTCTCGGAGATGGCCATGGTGCCGGAGCGGCTGTGAAGGATGCCCACCTTCACTTCGTCGTCAAAATCTCCACCGGCTTTGTCACCGCCGCCGCAGGCCACCAGCGAGAGGGAGGTAGCGAGGAGCGTGGCACCGCCCAGCAGACGCAGCGAAGCCTTTCGCATCGAAGGGGACGTCATGGAAGGAAAGTCACAAAAGAGCTGCCGCCGGTCAGCGGTAACCGGAAGGTATCGGCGTGAGCACTCCACCTTTGGTATCAGTTGGCACCATTTAGTAAACCCATGAGACCCAGGACCCCAAAAAAGGTTCCAGCGGCGCTAACGGAAGTATCGGCTGTGTCTGTTGATACGGATTGAGGCTCAGCC
The DNA here is from genome assembly GCA_046075505.1 of Cyanobium sp. Classification (GTDB taxonomy): domain Bacteria; phylum Cyanobacteriota; class Cyanobacteriia; order PCC-6307; family Cyanobiaceae; genus Cyanobium. The sequence goes on from JBJTQH010000099.1 coordinate 408, forward strand.
GGGCATTTGCTGCAAGACGAACGCCTCCACCTGTTCGAGGCCCTCACCGGAGTGCAAGTTGGTGAAGCACCAGGGCCGACCGGGACGCATCCGCTCGGTATCGCGCTGCATCACCTCCAGGCTGGCGCCCACCATCGGCGCCAGATCGATCTTGTTGATCACCAACAGATCGGAGCGGGTGATGCCGGGACCGCCCTTGCGAGGGATCTTGTCGCCGGCGGCCACATCAATCACATAGATGCATCGATCCACCAGCTCGGGGCTGAAGCTGGCGGCCAGGTTGTCGCCACCGCTCTCCACCAGCACCAGGTCCAGACCGGGATAGGCCGCCTCCAGATCAGCCACGGCGGCGCGGTTGATCGAGCAGTCTTCGCGGATGGCGGTGTGGGGGCAGCCACCGGTTTCCACACCGCGAATCCGGCCAGGCTCCAGCGCACCGGCACGGGTGAGGAACTGGGCGTCCTCCTGGGTATAGATGTCATTAGTGACCACCGCCAGCTGCAGCCGATCCCGCAGCCGCCGGCACAACGCCTCCACCAGGGCGGTCTTGCCCGAGCCCACCGGCCCTGCCACCCCCACGCGCAGCTTGCTCATCGCCCCGCTCAGCTCCTGAACAACCGGGAGTAGAGCTCAGCATGGCGCAACTGGGCCAGGCCGGCGCCCACCCCACCGCTCCAGAGGTTGCGGGGGTCGGCCGCGGCCAGCACCGCCGCCCGGTTGATCGAGCAGTCCTCGCGGATGGCGGTGTGGGGACAGCCGCCCGTTTCCACACCCCGGATCCGCTCCGGCTCCAGGGCCCCGGCGCGGGTGAGGAACTGGGCATCCTCCTGGGTATAGATGTCGTTGGTGACCACCGCCAGCTGCAGGCGATCGCGCAGCCGCCGGCAGAGGGCCTCCACCAGGGCGGTCTTGCCGGATCCCACCGGCCCGGCCACCCCCACACGCAGACGACTCATCGCGATGCTCCCCGGCCCGCTACGGCCCTGGCACGCTAGGGACGGCCGGTGGCGCTGACCCAGGCACCGCCACCGGCCGTCGCCGCGCCCGGGATGGGCTCAGCTGCGGAACAGGCGGGAATAGAGCTCGGCGTGGCCCAGCTGGGCCAGGGAGGCCCCGACACTGCCGCACCAGAGCTGCTGCGGATCGGCCTGGGCCAGCTCGCGGGCCCGCTGCTCCAGCGCAGGGCCGAGTGCCAGCTGGATTCGCTGCGCTTCGGTGGGACCGAGCGGCACCAGCCGCACCGCCGCGCTCAGCTGGTTGGCGCACCAGCCGTAGAGATAGGCCTCCACCACGGCGGCGGGCTCCAGGGCCAGGCAGAGGCCGGCGTGGGCGAAGGCCGCCGGCCAGCTCAGCGGCGGCGCCTGGGGCGGCAGGGGCCAGCCCAGATCCGCCAGCAGCTGCTGCAGTGAGCGCCCCATCTGGCGCTGCTGGGCGCGCACCTCGGCCGCATCCCGTTGCGCCAGCAGCCAGCCGTCGCGCTCGCCGACCGCTGACCAGTCGCCCTGCGTCATCCGCTGCATCAGATCCGGCAGGGCCGCCGCCTCGAGGCAGAGCGCCCCCCGCTGCAGCTCCGCCTCCAGCCAGCGCCGCACCATCGCACCATCGTTCAGCCGGCCGCTCTGCACCAGCACCTCCAGCCCCTCGGCGTAACTGAAGGCCCCCACCGGCAGGGCCGGGCTGACCAGCTGGTAGAGCCGCAGACTCGCCAGGCTCATCGCCCGTCTCCGGAGTCCGGCGCGTGCTGGTGGTGCTGGCTGTTCTCGTGGCTGTGACTGTGGTTATGGCCGTGGCCGTGGCTATGGCCGCCATAGGCGCCGGCCTCCGGCTGAAACGGGGCCCGGATCGGTTCGGGGTTCAGTCCGAGGCCCCGCAGCAGCGCCTCCAGCACCGGATCCTGCAGCAGCCGCAGTTCCCCCGGCGCCAGCTCCAGGGCCCCATGGCGGTTGCCGAGGTGATAAGCAGCGCGCAGCAGGGTGAGCGGCTCGTCGGAGCGCACCCGCAGCAGCGGTTCCGCTGCCGCCTCCACCTGCACCAGTTCCCCCGCCGCCCCTGCGCCGGCCAGCAGCTCCCCCGGCTGCAGCGGGCCACCGCCGCGGGGTAGCTGCAGCAACAGATCGCGGCCGCAGAGGCTGCGGCAGTGCCCGCGTAACCGCTGGCGGGTCTCCGCATCCAGAGCCAGCCGCAGCGGCGTGGCGTCGGGGATCTGGGCGGCGCTGGCGGGATCGAGGCGGCGGCAGAGCAGCAGCGGCTCGGACATGGCGGGGCCGACGGGGCGGAGCGGAGCGAGGCTTCACTGTCTCACCGCCCCTGTCTCACTGTTCCTGGCTTACCGCCTGGGTGTCACCGCCGAAGCCACACCATCTGCGGGGCAGGGGGGAGAGTGGCTGCACCAGATGGCGCCGGATCGCCCGCATGTTGAGCTCAGACAGGTCGAGCCCAGAGCTTGCGTTGCCGCCGGCCGCGGCCGGCCAGCCCTGGCATGGGCGCCTGCAGCTGCGCTTCGAGGCGGGGGCCTCCGGCACGCGCCACCAGGGGTTCAGCACGGCGCCGCTGCGGCTGCAGCGCGGCTTCCCGCGGGCTGATGGCCGCCTGGAGCTGCCGATCCTGCACACCGCCGGTGGCCTGGTGGGCGGCGATCGCCTCAGCCTGGCGGTGGAGCTGGCGGCCGGCAGCCGCGCCCTGCTCACCAGCGTCGCCGCCCAGAAGGTCTATGGCACGGTGGGTCGCTGCCGCCAGCAGCCGAGCGGGCGCTGGGCGCAGCAGGAGCTGGTCGTCCGCCTGGCGAGTGGAGCAGATCTGGAGTGGCTGCCCCAGGAGCTGGTGCTCTATGCCGATGGCCTTTATCAGCAGACGCTGCGGGTGGAGCTGGAGCCGCAGGCCAGCTGGCTGGGGGCAGAGGTGGTGCGCCTCGGCCGCAGTGCCGCCGGTGAATGCCTCGGTCGCGGCTGCTGGCGTTCGGCCCTGGAGGTGGTGCGCCACACGCCGCAGGGCCGCCGCTGGGAGCTGGTGGACCGGCTCGAGCTGGGCGGGGAGGTGCTGCAGGGAGAGCACGGCCTGGCCGGGGCGCCGGTGGTCGGCAGCCTGGTGTGGGCGGCCCCCCACCCCCTGGCGGCGGTGGCGCTGGCGGAGCTGTTGCAGCGCTGCCGGGCTGCCCGGATCGCTCTGCCGGGGGAGATGGCCTGCGGTGCGCTGGAGCAGGGGCTGGTGGCCCGCTACCGCGGCGACTCGACGACGGCGGCCCGCAGCTGGTTCACCCGTCTGTGGGCGATTCTCCGCTCCGCCCGTGGCCTGGCACCGCCGGAGATCCCCCGCTGCTGGCCGTTCCAGGAGGAGCCGTTGGCGTTCACGCCGGCGACCAGCTCCAGCCGGCATGAAGACCGGCATTAAGCGCTTGCTGCGCCTCGTAGAGATGCTGCCGCCACGGACCGGAGCCTGGTGCATTTCACGTGGTTTCTCTGTCTTGATTGTGAAGCAATAAGCCATGCATTGATGTCGCGATTGGCTTCGAAGCGTTTCGGCTCAGCAGTGCCGGAGGCTGGCATCTTGCTCCATCAGTGCTGCCTTTAGCCTCTGGTTTCTCAGCTGGCGCCACAGCTCCTGGGGGTTGTGCTTCAGGCCCCGGAGCGGCCATTCCCCATGCACCCCAGCGGCTGGTTGCCGATCGGTCGTGCGGCCGTCGGGGTTGCCTCTGCGCTGGGATGCCGGAGCGCCTCCGGGGCTGGGGCCATCAGGGGCAGGCAGGCACGGGTCGGTGCTGCTGCCTGGCCGGTCTACAGTTGGGAACCAGGGCTTTCTCTGCCGGCCAGCTTTCTCTGCTGCCCAGAGATGGCGACAGATCGCTCACATCGGTTCCCTCTCCATTCACCCCAGTCCCACGATGGCCACCTCCTCGGCGACCGGCGGTCTTTCTGGAAGCGGCCGAGCCATGGCCGTCGGTATGAATCTCGAGGCGATCGTGGACTGGTCGCCGGCCTGGGTGTTCACGGACGCCTTCCAGGCTTCGCGGCCCTGGATCAATCAGGTGTTCAACACCAGCACCTGGGCCACCAGCTGGGATGCTCCCACGGCGCCGCCGCTGGATGTCGCTGCCGATGGGACGGTCCGCAGTCTGCGTCGCTGGAGTGAGAACGGAGTCGAGTTGCGCCAGCAGGCCGCCACGCTGCTGTTCCGCGACAGCGGTGCTGCCTATCCCGCCGGTCGCTATGTGGCCGAATGGGATGGCAGCGGCGAGGTCCGTTTCGGGTTCGATGCCCAGGTCGTCAGCACCAGCCGCACCAGTGAAGGGCGCACCCGGGCGCTGCTGGATGTGACGCCCAGCGATGCCGGCATTCAGGTGCGGATTGAAGCCACCGATCCGGCCGACCCGATTCGCAACATCCATCTCTGGATGCCCGATTACGGCGGTCAGAGCTTTGTCGGCCAGCGCTGGCAGCCAGGCGCGGCCTTCTCCCCGTTCCATCCCCTCTATCTGGAACGCCTTGCGCCCTTCGGCACGCTGCGGTTCATGGCGATGCAGGAGACGAACAGCACCGACATCACCACCTGGTCCCAGCGGCGCAGCGTCAATGCCGCCCGCCAGAGCTCGGGCCCCCAGGGCACGGCGAGCGAACCGCTTGTCAATGGCATGTCCGTCGAGACCATGATCGCCCTGGCCAATGCCCTGGATGCCGATCCCTGGTTCAACATGCCGCACCAGGCAGATGATGACTTCGTGCGCCAGTTCGCCACCACGGTGCGGCAGCAGCTGGAGCCGGGGCGGAAGGTTTATGTGGAATGGGCCAATGAGATCTGGAACTTCGCCTGGGGATTTGAAGCCTCGCAGTGGGTGGCCGATCAGGTGCGCAACGAAGGGCTGGATCCAGCCGAGGGGCAATGGATCGTGGCCGGTCGTGAAGCCAGCCGTGATCTTGCGATCTGGTCGGAGGTGTTTGCGGGCCAGAGCGAGCACACCCTGGTGCGGGTGGCGGCGGGGTGGGCCGCCAATGACTGGGTGACGAATCGTATTGCCCAGGCGATGAACGGCTCTTTCGATGCCATCGCCATCGCTCCCTATATCACTCCCACCGATGCGCAACGGGCCAGCTATAGCGCCGCCACCAGTATTGCAACTGTTCTGGCTGATACCCGCGCCAACATCACCACCTCGGCCCAGTGGGTGCAGAACCATGACGCTCTGCGCGACTCCTGGGCGGCGCAGCTGGGACGGCCCATCGAACTGCTGGCCTATGAGGGAGGCATTCACCTCGATGGTCGCGGTGAGCCTTATCAGAACGCGTTCTATCAGGCTGGGCTCACGCCCGAGGTAAGCGTTCAGGGGGCGAGACGCATCGCCAAGCACCAGCATCCCCATGCGCTTATCACCAAGCGAGTACAGTCACCGTGTCTGATTACGGCCGCTTCAGGGATCTGGCAGCAATGACGGCATCACCCCACCGCGGTGATGGGCAACCAAGGCTTCCTCCAGAAACTGCCAGACATCGCGCCCCTGTTGTCTGAGGCTTGTGGTGACGGTGAGCAGGCGACTACGGCAGATCGCACCCTGGCGGGATTGGACCCCATGGCCTGACTGACGGACACAAGTCCCAGAAGCGCTGCGGCAGAACGAGTCTCAGGTCATTGGGTGGGCAGGGAGCCGTGAGAGGCTGGGGTTATCACACCAAGCCAATCTCTCGTGGCATCCCATACCCAGCTCCATGGTGAG
>JBJTQH010000100.1:0-20631 GCA_046075505.1 Cyanobium sp.
ATGGCCCGGCTGACCGCCGCGCTTACGGCCACTGCTCTTGCGCCGCTCCGATGGCTTGAACCCATCAGGGCCATCGCTGGAGGGCGGCTTGGAGGAGTTGCGAGAGCTGCGGCCGATCTTCTCCCGCAGGCTGGCCAGCTCGGCGGCCAGGGAGGTGAGTTGGCTGCGCAGTCGTTCGATCTCCTCCTTCTGAGCCACGATGAAGCTCCTGGCGTCGGCTGGCCACGACAACCAGTCCGCTTCTGGGATCCCAGCCGGAGGGGTGTTCATCTCATGCAGTCTATCCGTGAGATGGGGCCGGGAGTCAGGCTGCCGTCAAGAGCTCAGAAATATCGCTGCTCGCTTGGAGCCGTCTCGCCCTCTGAACGGGTACGTTCCTGGAGGGTGCCCTCCGTAAATGGTTCGTGCCCCAGGCGCTCTCACCGTTGATCGCCATCAGCCGCGATCCGATCGCCCTGGTGCTCCTCTGGCAGGGCTTTCGCCGCGGGCTGTTTCGACCGCACTGGCTGCGCCATCTCTGGCTGTTCACCAGCCTCGCCCTGGCGGTGGGTGGGCTGATCTCGATGTTTGACAACACGGTGCCGCTGGTTGTCTGGGCCTTTGGCCTACGAACCAATGTGCTGCACCTGCCCCTAATTCTGATTATTCCAGGGTTGCTGACCCCCAATGATTTGCAGCGACTGCTTAAACGCCTGCTGATGCTATCGCTGCCGATTGCACTGCTGATGCTGTGGCAGTATCGCAGTCCGATTGATTCCTGGATCAACAGGTCTGCCCTGGATGGCGTGATGCAGATCAGGGCCACGGCCGGGCGGGTGAGACCCTCGGGGCCCTTCAGTTTCATCACCGGTGCCGCTGAATATTTTGCCCTGGTCAATGCTGTACTTCTGGGAGGTTTTCTCGATCGCCGCTTTCACCCCTTCTGGATTCTCTATGGACTGGCCAGCTCGCTGCTCGCCCTCAGTGTCAGCGGCTCGCGGCTGATGCAGGCCACCGTGGCGATCGTGTGGGTGGGCACAGTGGCGGTGGTACTGCTGCGGCGCGGACGGCTGCCCAGCGCCAATGTGGTTCTGGGAAGCATCACGATCGGCCTTGTGCTGGTGCTGCTGATCAATGTCTCTCCCCTGGGCGGAGCGATCGAGGAGGGTTGGCAGACGACGGGCCAGCGCACCCGTGATGCCAATTTGGAAGATGGTGGTCTGCTCATCAGATTGCAGCGCGCCATCTCCATTCCAGACACGATCATCTGGGAGGCTCCCCATTTCGGCTACGGCCTTGGCCTGGGTACCAACTATGGCAAACAGGTGGTGACCGGCAGCGTCGGTTTCGCCCTCTCGGAAAGTGATATTCAACGGGTGATGCTGGAAAGTGGCCTGTATATCGGTGGCCTGTTTCTCGTTTTCCGGAATCTTCTCTCTCTCCACCTTGCTTCCAAAGCCTGGTGGGCGCTCGCTCGGGGGCTGCATCTACCGACCAGCCTGTTCTTCAGCGCCATCATCGGCTTGAGTTTCGGACAGATCCACCTGCCGACCTCGATGGGATTTCTGGTGATCGGCATGGCTTTCTCCCTCGCGGCAACCCGCCGCGAGCCGGTGGAGATCGATCTGAGAACGCTGCCTGCACCAGAGGCCCTCAGCACCGGTGGTCTGCCGGAGGTGCCAACCGATCCCAGCGATCCCTACCGTCCCTCAGGCAACCATCCAGCCGGTGCACCGTCAGCCGGGGACAATCTGGGCCGCCTCGATTCACCGCCGATCGCGCCGCACACCAGCCGAGCATGACCCTCGTTCTGATCAACGGCTGCCTGGAACCGGGTGCCGATGGAGTGGGCGACTACTGCCGCCGTCTGGCCGCGGCCTGCATTGATCTCGGCGTCCCCACCCACCTGCTGGCGCTCCACGATCCCCATGTGGCTGAGCCCCAGCTGGGCCCTCAGGGCAGCGATGGCGTCATGGTGCCCAGCCTGCGGTTGCCGGCATCCCTGCCCTGGCGGCAACGGGGCGAGCTGGCCCAGGATCAGATGCGCCGCTGGCAGTGCAGGTCCCTGAGCCTGCAGTTCGTTCCCTATGCCTTCGAGCGTCGGGGCCTGCCACTGGCCCTGCTGCCGCTGCTGCGGCAGCTGAGCCGCCTGCCTGAGTTGCGTGTGCACCTGATGATGCACGAGATCTGGATCGGCATCGCCTCCAGCAGCGATCTGCGCAGCCGCGCCATCGGCCATCTGCAACGCCGTCTGATCCAGGCACTCTGCAACGCGATTCAGCCCAGCCAGGTGCACACCACCAACGGTACCTATGCCCGTTGTCTGCGCGAGGTGGGCATCCCAGCCGACCGGCTGCCCCTGTTCAGCGGTCTGCCCGCCGTAGCGCTCCCCTCAGGCTCCTCACCCCAGCCTCCGGACGGGGTGCATAGCGCCTGCCTGTTCGGGAGGATCCCGCCGCTGTGGGATCCCGATCCCGCCCTGCAGGCCCTGGTGGAGGAGGCCGACCGCCGTGCCTGCGAGCCGCGCCTGCTGCTGATCGGACGACACTGGATCGACGAGAGCTGGATCGAGCAGCTGCGCCGACGCTGGCCGCAGATCCGGATCGATCAGCACGGCATTGAAGAGAACCCCGAGCGACTCAGCCAGCTGATCGGCGCCTGCCAGCTGGGTCTGGCCACGGTGCCGTGGGGATTGATCGAGAAATCGAGCGCCGTCGCCGCCTTTCTCACCCTGGGCCTGCCGGTGGTGGCCTGCAAGGAGACCTGGCAGCTGCGGCGCCGTTGGCAGGGTGATGGCCGCTATCTGCTCCCCGATCACAGCAACCTGCTGCGGCTCAGCGCCTGGCGCGATCCCGCTCTCCGCGCCGGGTTGCCTCCCTACACGCCGATGACACCCCGCCGCGTCGCCGAAGCGATGCTGCCCCAGCTGCTGGCCTGATCCCCTGGCCAGGAACCCCTCGGCAGACGGTCGGTTCCGCTCAGAGCGGCACGGTGGCGGCCAGGCTGCGCTCCAGCTGATCCAGCCAGGCGCTGACCCCGAACCGCGCCGCCTGCTCCAGAGCGCGCTGTCGCCACAGGGCCCGCTCCCTGGGACTGCGCTGCAGCACGGTCTGAACCGTGGTCGCCGTGGCCGCGATCCAGTCGCGCCGCGCCGTCGCCTCCCCCGGACAGGGCGGCACATACAGCGCCGCCGCGCCCCCCACCTCGCGCATCGGGTCCCGATCGGTGGTGATCACCGGACAGCCGCAGGCCAGGGCCTCCAGAACCGGCCACCCGAAGCCTTCCCACCAGGAGGGAAACAGCAGGGCCTCTGCGGTGCTGTAAAGCGCCTGCAGCTGGGCCGGCTCCACCCCGGCCAATGACACCACAGCCTGGCGCAGGTGCGGATCCGCCTGCAGCACAGCCTGGGTCGGTACCTCCAGATGCCCCACCAGCACCAGTCGCAGTTGGGGATGGTGCTGCCGCAGAACCCGAAAGACCTCGCACACCTCCTGTCGGTTCTTGTACCAGTAGCCGCCCACATGCAACAGAAAGGGGGTTCGCCGCAGTCCAGGGGCCAGGCTCTCCAGCAACTCCCGTGCCGCCTCAGGCTGGATCGGCCCATAACCCTCCGGCAGGGGATTGGGCAGCACCGTGATCGGTGGATGAGCCGCCGGCAGCTCCCTGGCCAGATCCGCCGCGCTGGCTGCTGACACCGCCGCAAAGTGACGGCCCCGACGGAAGCCCCAGTGGATCCAGCGCTGATACAGCCGGCCGCTGAGCCCCACCGCCTGCTCGGCGAACTCACCGCGGCTGGCCCGCAGGGCCAGCAGGTCATGGCAGATGATCAGATGGGGCCGGTGCCGGATCCAGGGAACCCACGGCCCCAGCGCCTGATCGAGCACCAGCACCCTGGTCCCGGGCGGCCACAGGCGCTGCCGCCAGAACAGCAGCAGCGGAAAGATCAGCAGCTGATCGCCATAGCCGAGCCACTTGGCCGCGGCGCTGCCGGGCCCTGCCAATCGGCCCAGGAGCACCGGAGCCGTGAGGCATTGCACCCGGTATCCCCGTTGCTGCAGGCCCGAGGCCACCAGGTGGCGGTAGTGGGCCATGCTCCGGCCCTCCACAGGGAGATAGTGGCCCAGGAGCACCAGCATGTCCCCCTTCCGCCGCTGCCGCATGTCCTCCCACCGGGTCGCAACCCACGCTCCTGCGTCCCACTCTGCTGCGTCCCTCAGGGGTCGTGTCGCTCCTGTCGTCCTGGTCCTGTGAAGCTGCTGCGTCTGATCCATTCCCTAGATCCGGCCGCCGGTGGCCCGGTGCAGGGGATTCATCAGGTGTCGCCGCTGCTGGCCGCCCGGGGCGTGATCACGACTGCCGTGAGCCTTGATGCACCGGAGGCCCCCTGGCTGAAGGCTGCAGCCACCAGCGCCAGCGGCTTCACGGCGCGGGGGCTGGGGCCTGGCCGCGGCACCTACGGCTACAGGCGCGGCGTGGCCGCTGAGCTGCAACGGCTCGCCTCACAGGCTGACGCCGTGGTGATCCACGGCCTCTGGCAATACCACGCCTTCGCCGGCTGGCGCGCCCTGCGACGCCTCGGCCGCGCCGCTCCTCCCTACTGGGTCTACCCCCACGGGATGCTCGATCCCTGGTTCCGACGCACCTATCCACGCAAGCATCTCAAGAAATGGCTCTACTGGCCCTGGGCTGATTACCGCGTGCTGCGCAATGCCGCCGGCGTGTGCTTCACCAGCGAGCAGGAACGGCTGCTGGCTCGCCGGTCGTTCTGGCTTTACCAGGCCCATGAACAGGTGGTGCCCTATGGCGTGCAGACTCCTCCCGGCAACGACGACCCGGCCCGGATGGCGCAGCAATGCGGCGCCTTCATCGCCAGGTTTCCCACCCTCGCGGGCCGGCGCCTGATTCTCTGCCTGGCGCGCCTTCATGAGAAGAAAGGGCTTGATCTGCTGCTCAGGGCCTTCGCACCGCTCGCCCGTCAGGACCCCAACCTGCAACTGATGCTGGCGGGTCCGGCCAGCGGCAGCGCCGGTGAAAGCCTGCGCCTGGCCCTTGCGGCCGGCGCCCGACAGGAAGGAATCGCGGCCCAGGTGCATCTGCCCGGTCTTCTGGAAGGCGATCTGAAGTGGGGCGCCCTGCGCTGCGCCGAACTGTTCGCGCTGCCCTCTCATCAGGAGAATTTCGGTATCGCCGTGGTGGAGGCCCTCGCCTGCGATCTGCCAGTGCTGATCAGTGACGCGGTGAACATTGCCGGCGACGTGCAGGCGGCCGCAGCGGGACTGGTGCAACCCGATACGCAGGCCGCCACCAGCGAAGCGCTGGCCCGCTGGATGCGCCTGTCCCCCCAGCAGCGACAGGCGATGGGTGCTGCCGCCGGTCGGCTGTTCCGGGAGCGCTATGAGCTGGACGCCAGCGTCGATCGCCTGCTCAGCCTGTGGAGCATGACCCTTTCCCGCCCATGACGGTGCGATCCGATCGCTGGCAGGGCATCAGTGCCTTCCGACTCTGGGAGGGCTTTTGCGGCACACCGGCTTGGTTCTGCCAGTTCTGGTGGCTGGTGCAGGTCCTGGTGGTCCGTGTGGACAGCCACAGCGTGGTCTCCCAGGGCAGCCACCACTGCAGCGGCGATCCTGACCCCGCCGATCCGGGCTTCGCCATTGGCGCGCGCGATCCAGATCAGTGATCAGGCCTGGATCGCCACCGATTGCTTCATCGGCCCCGGAGTACACATCGGTGATGGCTGCGTGATCAGAGCGCGCAGTGTCGTCTTCGCCGCTACGACTGCCGGGATAATCTGTTGGGGCCATCCATTCCAGCCGCACCGGCCGCACGGAAGGGCATCTGACCCGCTGCCGATTGGCGATCGCCTCCGCAGCGAGCCGTGAACGGCACTGGGAATCCCTGAGAGCCGTCGCCAGGCGAGCCCCGTCAGTCAACCTGCGAGACCCGCACTCGATCCTGCTGCAGCTGCTCCTCCAGCCCCCTGAGCACCACCTCGCGAGAGAAGTGCTGTTCGGCCAGGTGGCGGGCCTGGAGGCCCAGTCGGTGGCGCAGCTCGTGATTGGTCACCAGCTGCTTCACGGCCGCAGCGAACGCGGCTGGATCCTCCGGGTCCACCCGCAGGCCGGCCTGCTGTGCCAGGGCTCCCAGCTCACTGCCTGCGGGGGAACCTGCCACCACCGGGCGACCGCTGGCCAGGATTCCGATCAGCTTGGAAGGCAGGACCAGATCGGCGGCACCGGCCTTCTGGGGTAGAAGATGCACATCGGCGAAATTGAGCCAGTCGTTGAGGCGTTCCGGGCTTTGAAGCGGTAGGATACGTACATTCTCCAGCCTCAGAGTTTCTTTCACAAGCTTTTCCTTGCTCGGTCCTTCTCCGGCAAGAATCCAGACAAGGTTCGGGCAATCTGCCAGGTGGCGCATCGCCTCCACCAGCACTTCAAGCCCCTGCTTCTTGTTCATCGAGCCGGAATACAGCAGCACCATCTGCTCGGCTCCAATCCCCAGTTCCCTCCGGTAAGGGTTGCTGTTGCGCTGCTCCAGCAGCTGCGGCCGGATCATTTCCAGATCCACCCAGTTGGACAGCAACACCGTCCGCGCCGGCTCCACCCCTTTGTGGATCACCCTGCGGCACATTGCATGACTGATGCTGCTCACCCGATCAAAGCCCCGCAGGGTCCAGCGTTCCCAGCGCTCCGCCAGACGCCGCAGCCAGCGCCCCTTGAGGAGGCCCAGTTCAAAGGCGGCATCGAGTTCGAAATCCTGAAGATGCAACCAGCTGCACGGTTTCCCTGCACACAGATGCACCAACATCAGAGCCGCCGGTGCACAGAAGAAGGCCGGTGCCACGGTGAACACCAGATCCGGCTGCCAGCGTCGCTGTTGCAACAGCGGCACCAGGCTGCTGAGCGTAAAGCTGGCCAGATGCAACAGTCGAGTGGCCCCTGTCGGCCGACGGGGCACCCAGAGGGGACAGCGCTGCACCCGCACCCCCTCGATCCACTGCACCCTGTAACGATTGTCCCTGGCCTGCCACTGCGGGAAATAGGCCGGTGCCGTGATCACCCTCACCTCGTGCCCGCGGGCCGCCAGCCAACCTTCCAACTCTCCGCTGTATCGACCGATGCCGACCGGCTCGGGAGCGTAATTGAGGCCATAAAGCAGCACTTTCATCGGGATTGAAGCGGTATGGTGCTCACCGATTCAAGTCTGCTGCATCGGCCTTCCCCTCGGCCTTCGGCCGAGATCGCATCGCCCTCTCCGCGCCGCTCCCCCCTCTCCGGATTGTTGCGGCTGCATGGCAATGACATCGCCCGCATTCAGCAGTTCCTCGATCCGCTGCTGGCAGCCGGATTGTTCAGCCTATTTGAAACCAACGACCTGCTGGTTCGCCAGCAACTGCTCGTGCCGGGCTGGCTGTGGGTGCTGTTGTTCACAGCCCTGATCCTGCCGCGGGCCCATCTCTATAAAAGTTGCCGCGAGCGCCAGCTCTTCTCCTTGGCGCGGCGGTTGATCAGCCAGTGGTGTGTGGTGCTCACCAGCCTGTTGGTGCTCACGTACCTCACCAAAACCACGGCCGTCTTTTCGCGCTTCAACACAACTCTATGGGCGGTTGTCACCCTCGCGCTCTTCCTGCTCGAGCATGTGGGCCTGAGGCTGCTGCTGCGATGGCATCGCACGCGTGGTGGTAACTACCGCACCATCCTGTACTGGGGCACGGCAGAAGCCGCTGCCGCCCTGCAGGCTCAGCTTCAGGAGAATGCCTGGATGGGATGGCGTCTGGAGGCCTGGTTCAGCCCCGAGCCGATCGCTGCGAAACAACAGCCGGCTGCCCTACCGACCTGCGGTGGTGGCCTGCGCGACATGCGTCTCTGGTTGGCCAGCCGCCATGTGGATCAGGTGATCTTCAGCCACGTGGAAGGCTCCAGCCTGACCATGGCCCATCTGCTGCAATTCTTCGGCGATACCTGTCTGCCGGTGGTTTATGCGCCCCACTGGGCTCTCACCGGGATGCGCTTCCGCGCCCGGCGGATCGGTGAGATCCACTGCGTTGATCTCTGGGGCCATGAGACCTCGATGATCGATCAGAAGATGAAGCGAAGCTTCGACCTGGCGCTGACCTCCATCGGTCTGGTTCTGATCAGTCCGCTGCTGTTGACGATTGCGATCGCCATTGCGCTCACCAGTCCGGGACCGATTCTGTTCGCCCAGGCTCGCTATGGCCTCGATGGCCGCCGTTTCCGCATCTACAAGTTCCGCACGATGCATGTGATGGAAGCCGGCGATCAACAGGGTCTGCGCCAGGCCTGCCGCCACGATGCACGCGTGACACCCCCTGGGCCGTTTCCTGCGCCGCTGGAGTCTGGATGAATTGCCCCAACTGTTCAATGTTATCCGCGGCGATATGAGCCTGGTGGGACCGCGTCCCCATGCTGTTGATCACAACGAGCAGTACCGCTCACTCATCCCTGGCTACATGCAACGCCACGCCTTCAAGCCGGGAATGACGGGTCTTGCCCAGATCGAGGGCTTACGTGGTGAAACCAGTGAGCTGTGCGCCATGGTCAACCGAGTGGAAGCCGATCTTCGCTATTAACGCGACTGGAGCTTGAAGCTCGACATCAAGATTCTTGCTCTCACCCTGCTGCGCCTGCGCTCTCCCAATGCCTATTAAGGCAATTCCCATTCAGCTCCATGCCGATTCGAACCATACCCCCTGCAACAGCTCCTCTTGAAAGGTCTGGCGATCGCTCCGCTGAGCACCATGGCTCAGGCGACAACCAGGGGGAGACATCCAGCCCAATTTTTTTGTGGCCCACTAAATGCGTTTATGGTCATACTGGCATTTCAGGATCCAGCAGCAGGGTCGGCGCGACAGCAGCCATCAAAAAAGCCGGGGGCAAAACCTGCCCCCGGCGCCTGCTGGCTCCGACTCCTGCGATCTGCGCACATCGCAGCTGAGCGCTGGATCAGAGCCGCCAGATTTCAGATCACCGTGCCATCGGGGATGGTGCCGTTCTTGACAACCACCACAATGCCGTTGCGGATGTAGAAGCCCATTTCGGGACGATCGGCCTCCTCCACGTGATCTTTGTTGACAATCGTGACACCTTCGCCGATGCGTACGTTCTTGTCCAGGATCGCCCGCTTCACCGTGGTGCCACGGCCCACACCGATCGGAATACCACCGCGCTCGCGCAGCAGCTGTCGCTCCTCCATCGATTCGAAGTAGTCGGCTCCCATCACCAGGGTGTCCTGCAGCACCACCTCGTCTTCGACGCGGGTGCGCACGCCGAGCACGCAGTGATGAATGCTGCAGGCCTTGAGCAGAGAGCCTTCACCAATAATCGAACTGGTCACCTGGGCATCCTGCAACTTGCTGGGGGGCAGGTAGCGGGGCCGGGTGTAGATGGGGAACTTCTCGTCGTAGAAGGAGAAGGCGGGATTGGGCTGATCGGTGAGGGCAAGATTCGCCTCATAGAAGGCACCGATCGTACCGATGTCTTCCCAGTAATCATCAAACAGGAAGCTCTGCAGCAGATCACCGCGCTTCAGTGATTCCGGAATGATCTCCTTGCCGAAATCGGTGGCGGTGGGATGGGTGGCCAGCAGATCGAACAGGGTGTCGCGGCTGAACACATAGATGCCCATCGAGGCCAGATAGGGGCGCTTCACCGCCTCCTCCGCCGACAGACCGAGGCGTGCAGTATCCACCTGCATCGCCTCCAGATCAGCGCCCTTCGGCTTCTCGCGGAACTCTCGGATGCGACCATCGGGGGTGGTGCGCATCAGACCGAAACCCTCAGCCTGGGCGGCATCAACAGGCAGCGCTCCCACGGTGAGCTGGGCACCGGTGTCGATATGGTGCTGCACGAACTGGCTGTAGTCCATGCGATAGAGCTGGTCGCCGGAAAGGATGAGGTAGTGATCCACATCCCATTCCTGGAACAGCCACTGGTATTTGCGCACCGCATCGGCCGTGCCTTCAAACCAGCTGGGGCTGTCTGGCGTCTGCTGAGCCGCAAGAACCTCCACAAACCCCTGGCCGAATCCGGCGGAAAGGTTATAGGTCATCGTCAGGTGACGATTGAGCGATGCGCTATTGAACTGCGTCAGCACATAGATCTTGTTGATCTCGGAGTTGATGCAGTTGCTGATGGGAATATCAATCAGGCGATACTTGCCAGCCAGCGGCACGGCCGGCTTGGCCCGCATCTTGGTGAGGGGATACAAGCGCGTGCCGGCGCCTCCGCCAAGGATGACGGCAAGAACACGTTTCATGGGTCTGCCTGTTTTCCATTAATCGAAGCGACCGTACAGGAGCGCAGGGCACCTGCGCGAGTACCGGGAACACTTCGATGCACGCTCGCCTCAGAGTTCGGCAGCGCCTTCCTCAAGCTGGAACAGATCCAGCATCACCCGCATCGCCACATGGCGCTGCTGGCGCGGCTGGGGCGCCCGCAGGCGGGTGACCGGTGTATGCAGGATCTTGTTGATGATCCCCTTGCTCAGCGCTTCCACCACCTTGCGCTCCCGCGCCGAAAGATCGGGCCCCATGCGGCTGAGTGCCTTCTGAAGCTCCTGCTCGCGGATGTCCTCAAGATGCGTGCGCAGACGATTCACCAGCGGAACCGCCTCCAGGCCATCCCACCATTCCAGAAACTGACGGGCTTCCTCCGCCAGCAGGCCCTCCGCCTCCTGGGCGATCTCACGGCGCGATTCCTGATTGCGGGTCACCACCTCCTGCAGATCGTCGACGTCGTAGGAGTCGACCCCTGGCAAATCACCGGCATCGGTGCTGATGTTGCGCGGGACACCGATATCCACCAGCATCAGACTGGAGCGCCGGTTGAGCTCGGCGAGGCGTTCAGCGGTGATCAGCGGCTCCTCTGCCCCGGTGCTGGTGAACACCAGCGAGCAGGTGCTCAGGCAGTGATCGAGATCGCTGAGGGGCCGGCACTGCACAGGCAGACCGGGAAAATCGGCCGCCAGCAGCTCGGCCCGCTCGACGGTGCGGTTGAGCAGCACCGCACCGCGGCAGCCCTTGGCCTGCAGATGCTGCAGCAGCAGGCGGGCCATGCGGCCAGCACCGACCACCGCCACCTGCTCCTGGTCGAGCGGGACGAGTTCATCGACCCCGCGGCTCTGGCCGATCTTGAGCTGGGCCAGTTCCACCGCCGCGGAACTGATCGAGACAGCACCGGTGCCAAGGTTGGTTTCGGTGCGCACCCGCTTGCCGGTGCTCACCGCCTGGGTCAGCAGTCGGTTGAGGATCGGGCCAATCGAGCGGTGCTCCTGGCCAAGGCGCACCATCTTCTTGACCTGGGAAAGGATCTGGCCCTCCCCGAGCACCAGGCTGTCGAGACCGGCGGCCACCCGCAGCAGGTGGGCGACCGCCTCCTCGTGGTGGAAGGTGAACAGATGGGGGGTGAGCTCCTCGAGGCTCAGGCCTGAGACCTGGCTCAGGAAGGACCCCACAGCGGAAATGCCCAGCTCCGGATGGCGGAGCAGGGCATAGATCTCGAGACGGTTGCAGGTGCTGAGGATGGAAGCCTCCAGCACCTGCTCATCGGAGCGGAGCTGCTGGAGGGAGCTCTCCATCGTCTGCTCCGGGATGCTGAGCCGCTCTCGGATCTCCACCGGAGCCGTGCGATGGCTGAGACCGACGACGGCGATGTGCATGGAGATGGGGAGACGTGATCTGGGCGGCGGAGTTTGACTCAGCGCAGGGCGATCGACTGGGCGCCGTCCTTGATGTGCACCGTGGTGGTGAAGCGGGCGGTGTTGTCGAGGGTACTGATCACCAGCGAGCTGGTGCGGGTGCAGTCCTTCTCGAACTTGACGCCATCGAACAGCAGACCATCGGTGATGCCGCTGCCAGCGAAGATCACGTTCTCACCAGAGGCCAGCTCGTGAGCCTCGTAGACCTTGTCGGGATCGGTGATGCCCATCTCGGCCAGGCGAGCCAGGTTGCCTTCCTTGGTGAGGCCTTCCCACTCCGAGGTCTGGGCCACAGCCGGGTCGTAGACGAGCTGACCCTGGAAATGGCCGCCGAGGGCACGCAGGGCGGCGGCGGAGATCACGCCTTCAGGGGCGGCGCCGATGCCCATCAGGCAGTGGGTGCCGGTGCCGGCGAAGCCACAGGCGATGGCGGCCTGCACGTCGCCGTCGGAGATCGGCTGGACGCGGGCGCCGGTGGCGCGGATCTCCTTGATCAAATCCTTATGGCGGGCGCGATCCATCACCACGATCACCAGATCGGACGCGGGAATGCCGAGGCACTCGCTGAGGATGGCGATGTTCTCGGTGGCCGACTTGCGGATGTCCACCTTGCCCTTGGCGGCCGGGGGGGCGGCCAGCTTCTTCATGTAGAAGTCGGGGGCGTTGAACAGACCGCCACGGTCGGAAGCGGCGAGCACGGCCATCGAACCGCGCTGGCTGTTGGCGCAGAGGTTGGTGCCTTCGCAGGGGTCGACGGCGAAGTCGACGCCGGGGCCGGTGCCGCTGCCCACCTCTTCACCGATGTAGAGCATCGGGGCTTCGTCGCGCTCACCCTCACCGATGACGATGCGACCCTGCATCGGGATCTTGTACATGCGTTCGCGCATCGCTTCGACGGCGGCGGCATCGGCCTCGTTCTTCAGCCCCATGCCGGTCAGCCGGGCGGAGGCGATGGCGGCCTGTTCGACGACCTCGAGTATTTCCTGGATGAGGGAGCGATCCACGGCAGTCCGGCGGGGGATGGGGGAGAGAGCTTCCGGCAAAGCATCCGGCGCGCCCGCGGGACTGGCCACGGAAGGCCCTGACAGGCCCCAGACACCAGCAACATCAGGCCCTTCCGGGCTGGAAGCCGGGCAATCGTATCAGCGCGGGGAGGGCGGCTCCTTACAATCCATTGCCCTTGCGCCCCGGTGGACACCCATGAGCACCAAACCCCTGGTGGTATCCCCCTCGATCCTGTCCGCCGACTTCTCCAAGCTCGGCGAGGACGTGCGCGCCGTTGATCAGGCCGGCGCCGACTGGATCCATGTCGATGTGATGGATGGGCGCTTCGTCCCCAACATCACCATCGGTCCCCTGATCGTCGAGGCGCTGCGCCCGGTGACCAGCAAGCCGCTGGACGTGCACCTGATGATCGTCGAGCCTGAGAAGTACGTGCCCGAATTCGCCAAGGCCGGTGCCGACATCATTTCGGTTCAGGTGGAAGCCTGTCCGCATCTGCACCGCAACCTGGCTCAGATCAAGGAGCTGGGCAAACAGGCCGGCGCCGTTCTGAACCCCAGCACTCCGATCGACACACTCGAGTACTGCCTTGAGCTCTGCGATCTGGTGCTGATCATGAGCGTCAACCCCGGCTTCGGCGGCCAGAGCTTCATCGAGAATCAGGTGCAGAAGATCCGTGATCTGCGTCGCCTCTGCGATGAAAAGGGTCTCGATCCCTGGATCGAAGTCGATGGCGGCATCAAGCCCGCCAATGCCTGGAAAGTGATCGAAGCCGGCGCCAATGCGATCGTGAGCGGCTCCGGCGTGTTCGGCGCCTCCGACTACGCCGAGGCGATCCAGGGCATCCGCACCAGCCGCCGCCCGCAGCCGGCTCTGGTCTGAGGCCAGGGGCTCCCACCCGCCACCCACCTCTGCGATCACGGGTGCCATCACGGGCTCCGGCCATCCTCCAGGGATGGAGCCGGAGCTTTTTTGATGACGTGCATCGAGCCCTGACCGGATACCGGATGGTGGCAGGCAGCCTGGGAAATGGTGGCAGGCGGCCTGGGAAGAGGTTGAGAAGAGTCTGGAGAGCATCCGCGACGCCCCTGCCGCGGCCGGGCGATGCTGCAGACCCCACCCCTACCCGGCCGATGGCGATCCCTGCCCAACCGATCCTGATCCTCGGCGGGTTTCTGATCAGCCCCCACACCTATACGCCGATGGCGGCCCGGCTGCAGCAGCTGAGCGGCCAGCCGGTGGTGGTGGTGCCGGTGAGCCGGGCGGAATGGCTGCTCACCGTGTTCGCCTTCGCCTGGGCCCGCATTCTCGATCGGGTGCAGACAAACGCCAGCGACCTGGCCCGGCGTTCCGCCAGCGGCCGCATCACCCTGATCGGCCATAGCTCCGGCGGCATCATGCTGCGGCAGCAGGTGGCGCAACGGCTGCCGGGGTGCCCCTTCGCCGATCGGGTGCATTACCTCTCCCTGGCCGGTGATCTGGATCTGGAAAGCGCCACCCCCCTGGCGCAACGGCTGGCTCCGACCGCCTACCGCAACAGCACCGGCAACGCCGACGACCGGGGAGATGGCCTGGTGCCGGTGGCCTCCGCCCTGCTGGCGGGCTCCACCCCCCTGGTGCTGCCGGGTGTCGCCCATGGCGGCGCCTTCGGATCGCGCTGGTACGGCAGCCCGGAGGTGGTGGAGCAGTGGTGGACGGCCCTGCAATCGCAGCCCTGACCAGCGACAAGCCGCAACAGAGACGCTCCGGAAGCTGTGGCCTCCAGCTCCTACCCCGCCGAGCGCTCCTGCAGGGGCCCCGCGTCTGGATGGGCGGCGACAGCCAGGCGATAGCCCCGGCCCCGCACGCTGGTGATCCAGGCCTCGGCCGGTGCCGCCCGCCGCAGCCGATGGCGCAGCTTGGACAGGCGTACATCGATGCTGCGACTGCCGCTGCCACTGTGAGGGCTGCCACTGTGACGGCTGCCGCTGAGATGGGCCAGTTGGTCGCGGCTGAGCACGGCGCCGCCGGCCTGACAGAGGGCCTGGAGCAGCAGGGCCTCCCCGCGGCTGAGGGCATGGATCTGACCGTCCTTGGCCCGCAGCAGGCGGTTGGCCGGATCAAACCAGAGCGGACCGAGGCGATAGCCGCTGCCGCTCGCCGCCTCCAGGCGGGCCGAGCGCCGCGAGGTCGGGCGGCTGAGCAGACGATCGATGCGCCACACCAGTTCCCGCATCAGAAAGGGGCGGACCAGCACGTCATCGGCGCCGGCCTCCAGGGCCTCGACCCGGCCGCGATGATCCTCCGGCCCAGCAAGGATCAACACCGGGCCGCGATAGCCGCCCTGTCGCAGAGCCGCCACGAGTTGCGCCGCCGAACCCTCCGCGCTGGGCCGGCCCAGCAGCAGCAGATCGGGACGGCCCCGCTCCAGGGCAGCCAGCAGAGCACTGGAGCTGAGAAAACCACGCACGCGCCAACCGAGCTCCCCCAGCCGCTGTTCGAGGATGCGGGCCAAGGGGAGATCGGCATCAAGAATCCAGAGGCGCGCCCCGGGGACCGCCACCTGCTGCGCCTCGGCCCCAGCCTTCATCCGCAACCCGCCGACCCCGTTCATGCTCTGGGACGCACAGATCGATGGGGATCGCTGCAGCGGATCTGCGCCGGGATCGATGCCTGCATCACCCCTTGATCGACACCTGAATGCAGGGCTGGATCCGATCAGGCCCGAGGCGACTGCAACAAGCCAGCCCGAAGGCGGTTCGGTGACGATCGCCATCCTGAAGCGGAGCCCAGGGCAGATGGCAGAGGGAGTTGCGGGCCACGCTGCAGGAATGGGTGCGTTCAGATCGTGCCCACTCAGAGCAATGATTTCACCTAAGCACACATGATATTAGCTATGTTTAGTCAGCCGATTGTTAATCCCCGCTGATCCTGCGTTGATCTGCCGTAGACCGAAGCGACACGAGGTGACCTCCGGCGCTCCGGCGTCAGAGGCGCTCGGATGTCGCAACCGAGGTCTTGGCAATGGCGCTCTACACATGGAATTTCGGCACGGCAGGCTCCGGCCTGCATTTCGCGGTGGTGTACGACAGTGGCACCCGGCAATTCAGCGTCAACATGCTGGAGGGGTCGATGGACCTCAATGCCCTCTGGTTCGCCGATGGCGACAGCACCGCCAGTGCGGCACCGCTGCACAGCCGCGACAACGCGCTGAACATGAACGGCAGCAAAGTGGCCTGGGATTCGTTCCTGAAGGTCTCCAATCCCGGCCTGGGCAAGGAGGGCACAGACAAGGCCAGTGTTCTGACAGCGGGTGAAAGTCTGCAGCTCGATGCCCCAGCTGATTTTGATCCGGCCCGTTTCGCGGTGCTCGGCATCCGGGCCACCAGCGTCCAGGGCAACAGCAGCCTCAAGGCGGTGGACCGGAGCCCCGATGTGATCGCGCCCCTGGCCGGCCAGGTGCTGATCTACGACGCCAACAATGGGGATACCGGCGTCAGCTTCAGCGGATCCACCGCGATTCAGCAGGCGATCGATGCGGCTGCCGCCGGTTCAATACTCTATGTGGGATCCGGCACTTTTGAAGGCATCGTTCTCAACAAACAGCTCAAGATCCTCGGCAGTGGCACGACGGGTTCCCAGGCCACGGTGATCGATCCGAGTGTGGTGAACAGCTATGGCTCCCTCGATGGCCTCTGGTTGGGCGTCGACAGCGATGGCTCCAGCCTGCAATCGATCCGCTTTACCGGCGGCACCAATGGCATTCAGGTGGAGGGCGGTAGCGGCAGCAATGGGCCGGACCAACTGCTGCTGAGCCATGTGCGCGTCGATGGCAATGGCACCTATGGCGTCAATCTGCGCAATGGTGCGGTGGGCAGCATCGTGGTGCGGCACTCGGACTTCAGCAACAACGGCAGCGTCGGCTTCCGCGTTCCCTCCACCGGCACCTATGCCAGCCTGGCGATCAGCGACAGCCGCTTTGAGAACAACGGCATCCAGGGTTTTGCCACCCTGGGCGGCGCGGTGAGCCAGCTCACCCTCACCGGCAGCAACTTCAGCGGCAATGGCAGCGGTGGTGCCAGCGGCCAGGGCGATCTGATCCTGAACACCTTCAGCGGCCATGCCACCCTGTCGCATCTGTCGATCAGCGGCGATGGCGGCGGTTCGAACGGACTGCAGATCACCGGGCCCACCGCCGGCTCCGGCAGCGAACCGGAGCCCTGCAAGGCCACCGTGCCGATCGGTACCATCCAGATCGATGACGTCCAGATCAGCGGCAGCTATGCCCGCGATGTGGTGACGATCGGGCGCTATACCGATCTGGCCGGGCTTTCGATCCAGGATCTTGAGATCACGGCCCAGCAAGGTGTCAGTCCGGGGTGGGCGCAGTTTTCGGTGTTCAATGCCGGCGGCGCCCTCAGTCTGGCGGATTTCGGCCTGGCCTCCGATGGCCTGCGCACCAACCTCTCCACCAACAACGGGGTTGATTTCGCCAACCAGCCCGATGCCACCACAGGGGCCGCGTTGGTGGGAGGCAGCGGCGTGGATGTGCTCACCGGCTGGACGCTCTCCGATACCCTCAGCGGCGGGGCCGGCATCGATGTGTTCGTGTTCGGGGCCGCCCTCAATGGCAGCACCAATGTGGACACGATCACCGACTTCCAGAGCGGCGATCTGCTGGCGCTGGAGGATGCGGTGTTCACCGGCCTGTCGAATGCCACCCTGGCCAGCGATTTCGGCACCAAGCTGCTCTACGACAGCGGCACAGGACTGCTGTCCTTTGACAGCGATGGCGCCGGTCCGCTGACGGCGACCCCGTTCGCCCTCCTGTCCCACCAGCCCTCCCTGGCGGCCACGGATTTTGTGATCCTGTGACCCCGGATCGGATCCTTCCGGTCGGTTGCGGCGGCCTGCGGGCCGCCGGGCCTGGGGTAGCGATTGCTGCGGCTAAGGTTCACCACTTCCCATGCCGTTCTGCTCTCCATGGCCACACCGCGCGTCATTGAGAAACTGGCCCGCATCGTGGTGTCGCCGGAGGATGGCAGCTCCAACGGTGGCGCCGAATACAACCCGGCGATCGCGGGACTGAGCAAAGGGGGATTTGTGGCGGTCTGGGATGACTTCCTGCCTGTCTCCCTCGACGCCGATGGCAGCGTGACCACCATGGTGCGGCTGATTGGAAAGCAGGGGGCCTCGATCGCCGGCCCAGCCCGACCGGTGAGCCGCAACCTGAAGGGGGCCTTCGGCGGACTCGAGGCTGTCGTCAGCCTGGGAGCCGGCCTGGTGGCGGTGGCCTGGGACGCCGGTGACACCGCCGACAGCCGCGTCGGTGCCCAGTTGTTCGAGGCCAGAACCGGTGCCGCGGTGGGGCCGGAACTCTCGATCACGTCGCCCGGTCGTGGCAGCGGCCGCGACAACCTGCTGCATGGGCTGGTGGCACTGCCCGGCGGCCGGGCCGGTGTGCTGTACGTGAACCGCGACAAAGCATTCCAGTTCGAGACCGAGCTGCGCCTGGTGGTGCTGACAGCCGAGGGTGTCTCCGGACCTGAGGTGGTGCTGCTGCGCCAGAGCAGTGGCAACGTCGATGCCCCGTTCGTGGCCTCCCTCGGGTCGGGAAGCGCGAGCAGCGCTCTGCAGGGAAGCAATGCCGGCGTGTTCGCCGTGCTGACACGCAAGCCCCTGAGCAACACCTACGGCGTGCAGTTCTTCACCACAACCGGTGAGGAGGCGCTGCCGGCGGTCCCGATCGGCGATACGGGCGGCTACCCCCCGATCCTGGTGTCCACGGTCGATGGCGGTGCGGCCCTGGCCTGGGGGGCACCGGACAGCAGCAACGGCACGCGGTACACCATGCAACGACTCGATGCCAGCGGCGCGCTCCAGGGCCCGGCACGCACGGTGACCCTGCCCGGCAACTTCTATGGCTCCGAGGATCTGCTGGGACTGCCGGATGGCGGCCTGTTGCTGGCGGCCACCACCCTGGCCAGCGGTGGTGGTTTCCGCTCCGAGATCGCCCTGCAGCGCTTCGATGCCGAGGGCAACCCCGATGGCGAACCGCTGATTCTCAAGGATGACAACGTCAGCTACAACGACCCCCGTCTGACCCTCAGCGGCGAAGCCGACGTGATCGTTGCCTACGAAGAGAGCGGCAACCAGATCCTGGCCACCGGACTGACGCTCAGCGCGGGCAAACCGGACACCCCTGTTGCACCCTCACAGCCGATCCTGGGCACAGACGCCGCTGACCGGTTGCGGGGCACCCCCGGCCAGGATGTGCTCGATGGGCGCGGCGGCAACGATGTCATCAGCGGCCTGGCCGACAACGACCGCCTGCTCGGGGGGGCCGGCCAGGATCGCCTCGATGGCGGCAGCGGCAACGACACCCTGATCGGCGGCGCCGACAACGATGTGCTGATCGGTGGTTCCGGCCGTGATGTGTATCGCATCACCGCCGCGGATGCCGGGGGCCGCGACAGTCTGCTCGGCTGGGAGAAAGGGGATCGCATCTCCCTGGAAGGCCTGGGGAGCGTCCGCTTTCTGGGCAGCGATCCCTTCCCCGGCGGTGGCGGCGCCGCTGCGGTGCGGGTGCTGGTGGGGCGCACCAGCACCGTGGTGCAGTTCGACAGTGGCGATGCCGACAACCGGCCCGATGCCGTCTTGCAACTGGACCGGGCCCCGGCCCTGCGCGCCTCCGACTTCCTGCTCGGTTGAGGCCGCCCGGCGCCGGCCGGAATGTGCCCGTTTCCATGCGGTGACCCAGGGGGCTGCCGGCGGATGGGCCATCAGCGGAACGGCCGGCGGGATTCGGAATGCCCATGGGCTTGGCGTTGCCCTCTGCCTCGGATACACCCCTCAGGGCTGGAGAAGGCCGGCCGCGCGCCTGAGGCTCTCCAGCCCGGGCCCCGGACCGGGTCCCGCACACCGGTCTCCTCTTGATCCGCCCCTGTCATGGAGCCGCTGGGTGCCTGGCGCCATGATCCTTATGATCGTAATGGCATCATCATGAGAACGGGTTAGTGAGCAGCAGGAGCCGCGACAGCAGCAAAAGCAGCAGGGTTGCCGTGATCTCGGCCTTCCCAGACGACCTGAATCCAGGCATGCTGTCTGTCGATCTGGCCGCGATTCAATTTCTGGCGTCAGCGGGATTTGACTTCGCCTGTTTCAACACCGAACATTCATTTTACGACACATCCTGTGGAGATCAGGAGGCGAGGCACGAGTATCTCCAAGACCCCTCACAACTGGACTCGTTTGACCGCATCCTGTTCTGGGGTGATTTCGTGCACTGGCTTCCCTATGCCCTCCAGGACTGGGGGCATCGCTACAATAAAATCCACCGGCAAGAACTCGACAGGCGAGAACTGCTGAACCGTTGGTATTACCACGTATTCCTCGATGACAACGCCGCCCTCCAGAGCAAAGCGATTCTGTTCGGCTCCACCTTCTATGGACTCGATGGACGACAACTCACGTTGAAATCCTACCAGAGCCACCTCAGCAATCTGCTGAACAGATGCCTGCAGATTCAACCAAGAGATCTGTATTCAGCCGTTTTTGCCAATCAACTCTGCGGCACTGAAAAGGCCCAGCTCGGCTGCGATGCCGCCTTCTTTCTGGATGACAGCAAGCTGATCGCAAGTGTTCAGGAATCCGATCTTGACAGCAGGCAGAGATCCCTGATCAATGATTCAAAACCCCTGATCCTCTGTGTACCCGTTCAGAGGGCGAGACGGCTCCAAGCGAACAGCGATATTTCTGATCTCTTGACGGCAGCCTGACTCCCGGTCCCATCTCACGGATAGACTTCATGAGACTTGATCAGCAACAAAGCGCCGCACAACTGGAATACCTAAGAACGCATAGAGGCATATCTTCCGTGGCGCCTCGCTTTTGTGCCCTCATTGAGGGCCGGACGTCAGACATAGACGGGATTTGCTGGGCTCTGCGGAGTTT
>JBJTQH010000101.1:0-28413 GCA_046075505.1 Cyanobium sp.
GGCGTCGGGACCCACCAGCGCAGCGGTGGCTTCCTTCATAGCCTGAATCGACTGGACAGTGGCGCCGATGGGCACACCCAGAGAGTTGTAGGTCTCCTTGAGGCCGTTCAGCACACGCTCGTCGAGGATCGAGGTGTCACCGGCCAGCATGGCGTAGGTGGCGTAGCGCAGGTAGTAGTCGAGGTCGCGGATGCAGGCGGCATAGCGACGGGTGGTGTACATGTTGCCGCCCGGACGGGTGATGTCCGAGTACAGCAGCGACTTGGCCACAGCTTCCTTGATGATCGCTGAAGCGTTGGCGTTAATGGTGGCGGCAGCACGGACGCGCAGTTCACCACTGGCGAAATACTGCTCGAGGCGCCCCATGGCGCTGCCGTCCAGGTAGAGACCCTGGACGTCGGCCTGATTGATGACGTTGGTGATGGCGTCTTGCATGGATCCTGAGAGAAGAGGCGATGGACGAAGGGGAGAACGGCCTCAGGAGAGGGCGCCGACGACGTAGTCGAAGTAGAAACCGGCTTCCTCGGCATCGGCGCAGGTGAGGATGCTGGTGGCCACGTTCTTCATTTCGCGCACGGCTTCCGCCATCGCTTCCAGGGGAGTTCCCAGGGCGCGATACATTTCACGGGCACCGATGATGCCGATCTCTTCGATCGGAGTGACATCTCCGGCAACCACGCCGTAGGTGACGAGACGCAGGTAGTAGTCCATGTCCCGGAGGCAGCTGGCAGTCATCTCCTCGCCATAGGCGTTGCCGCCGGGGGAGATGACGTCGGGTCGCTTCTGGAACAGCTGGCCGCCGGCCTGCTTGACAATGCGCTCCCGGCTTTCGGCCAGGACCTGGGCGACGCGGAGGCGACGCTGTCCACCAGCCACGAACGACTTGATCTGGTCGAGTTCGCCAGGGCTGAGGTAGCGGGCTTCGGCGTCCGCGTTGATGATCGAGTTGGAGACGATGCTCATGCAGTTCTGCCTCGAAACAAGCGGTCGCCGTTGAAGGTGACCGGTATCCGGTGGGTAAGGGGTTGGTCGACGGAGCCGACCGCCGAATCATTCTGTGGCAGAGGTGCGCTGAGGGCCCGGCTGCGGTAACAGATCTTCACGGCTGAATTCCGGGTGAAATTCATTGGCGCGCCAAGGGTTTGCGGTCGCTGTGGTGCACGGTATCCGTGGCCGGGAAGGCAATGTTGTTGCTCATCGTTACGGCCTGGCACCGTCTCAGAATCCCGGCCGATCTTTGCGAGGAACTTGTTGCTTTGTATCGGTTTAAGACATAAAAAAACCCGGAGAATTGGCCTCCGGGTCGCTTCGGCTGGTTGCAGCACGTCTGCTGGGGCCCTGACAGCGTTCCAGGGCCTTGGATGGGTGAAGTGGTTGTGAGGGCCTCAGAGGGCTTCTCGGATCGGGGGATTCAGGCCGGCATTGCCGCCATAGAGCTGGGCCGTGCGGTTGACAGTGCTGAGGGGCTGACCTTCCATCGTCTGGAGGCCACGCAGATAGGGCACGGTGTCGCGGCCGAAACTGCTGGCATATTCAGCGCTGTTGAGCAGGTCCTCCAACGCTGCGCGCTGGCCGCTGTTGGCGCGAACCGCCAGGAAGCGGCTCACCTCGGCGGGCTGGGCGGCCCGGCCAAGCAGGGCGAGATAGGCCGCAGAAGCTGCCCTCAGAGGCGCCATGCGCTGCAGACGGTTCTGGAACAGATCGGAAGCGGCGATCTGACCGATGAAGTCGGCGATTGTGAGTACACCATTGCGCAGCTGGGATTCAGCATCGCCAAGCCGCTCGCTGGCGAGGGCCGGTCGGTTGAGCAGCTGCCGGTAGGAAGCGTCGATCGCCGCGTCGAGCTGGGCGGCATCGGACTGGACCGGCAGCTGCACCGGGCGTGCGGGACTCTGGCGGCGGGCCAGGGCGCGGGGCGATCCAGGGCGCAGGGCTCTGGTCATCGCGGCACCGGACTGCTCAGCCACGGCGGCCCCGATACCGCTGCTGACCGCAGGGCGCCAGGCGACCCCAGGCGACGGAGCCGTGGCAGGGGCGGCGGTACGGCTCGGGGTGGCACTCGGCTAGAAGGCGCTGGGGCCGACGCTGAACGGCTGGGGAGCCGCGGGCTTCCAGCGGCGGGTGGGGGCGGGCCACTGGCGGATGGATGCGGGGCCACCACTGGTGTCTTCCGGGGCCGACATCGTTTCCCCGCCGCTGATCGCTGCGCTCCAGCTGCCGCGGATCACCTGGCGACGGTCGCTGAGATTGCGCTCCACCAGATCACCGACGGTGCGCAGCAGGGTGGAAGCGGGCACATCGGGCCGTTGCCGCGGGGCCAGATCCGCCAGGGCGGCCGTATCGAGCGGACGCCGCAGGGCCGGGACGCGACGGCAGTTGCGATCGGCCGGAGTAAGGAAACGCTCGAAGGGAACGGTGTCTTCGCCGAAGCAGTCGTTGTACTCGCGACTGTTGATCATGGCGTCGACAACGCCATAGAAGCCACGGCGGGCTGCGGTGTCGAAGTAGGCGTCGATCTCCCAGCGGCCCAGGGTGGGCCGGCCGAGGATGCGGCGATGCATGATCTCGATCGCCTTGCAGATATAGAGCCCGCTCCAGTAACGGCGCCGGAAGGCATTGGAGCGAGCCACCTGCCGCACGAATTCGCGCAGGCTGATGTCGCCATTCTCGAGCTTGATCTCCTCGACGGTGTTGCGCTCGCCGGCGTAACCGCCGGTGCCGAGGATCTGAACGTAGACCGCGCGGATTACGGCCTGAGTGGCAGCCTCGCTACCTCGCACGCTCGGTTGGCCGCCGCGACGGGGCACGGAGTTACCACCGGTGGCGATCTGCTGCAGTCGCATCACCTTCGGCCCGACGCGTCGCGACCCCGCTTTGCGGAACTGGGCGCTGTTCATCTGGCCGGGCTGGCTGAGGCCATTGCCGATCAGAATGCGACGGCTGTCGTAGCGGATCGGTGCCGGCCTTGTGGCCACGGAGGCCGTGCCGGATGGGAAGATCGCGCCATAGGTGAGGGCGATCGGATCATTGCCGCCTCCGTAGGGATGCTGGTCGGCGTAGGGCTGGCGGTAGGAGGCGTACAGCGTGATGTACTGCGGCGCACCCTCAAAGGGGGCGCTGTAGCGGAACAGCTTGCGATTCGATCCCCAGCCGGCACTTTCCTGGGCTTCCTCGCCGAGATCGCGCAGGTAGGGAACCGTCTCCTCACCGAAGATCCTGGCGTACTCCATGCTGTCGACCAGAGCATCAACCAGGCCGCCGATGCCTTTGCTGGAGACGATGGCGAAATACTGGCGGAACTCCTCGATCGAACTGACGCCCCGGCCCAGGAAGTGACGGAAGGCGAGCTCAACGACACGGCTGTTGGAAAAGCGCCCGTAGAACTGGCGGCGGTATTCCTTGCTGCGACCCAGGGCGCGGATGAACTCGCGCATCGACAGCTGGCCCTGGCGAACCTGGGTGGCTTCGACGGGGCAGACCACCTGGGAATAGGCCTTGCTGATGTCCCGTTCGAAGACCTGGCGATAGGCGGCCCGCACCACCTCGGCCTTCTGGGCGCCGGAGAGGCGCGGACGCATGATGAACCGCTGTGCCCCTTCGGCGGAGAGGGCATAGATCGCAGGCAGCTGCAAGCCCTGATTCACCGGACTGCCAAGCCGTTGCCGCGCCGAGGGGGTGGGAACCTCAAGCTCCTTGAGCAGCACGTTGAAGCACTCAACCACCAAGCGGCGGGCTTCGGGCTCATCGCGCAGCAGGCCGGCGGCGGCGGCGCGCATCTCCTGAAGCGCCACATTGGTGGCCGCCAGGGAGCAGGCCTTCTCGAGCACATCGCGCAGGCCGCGCGTGTTCACCGCCAGGATGCTGGGATCGCCGGCCACCAGGGCATAGCCCACGTAGCGCAGGAACCAGGCCAGGTCGCGGATGGACTTCTTCATCCGCTCGGTGCCGTAACGGCCCACGGCGATCGGCGCGAAACCGGTGGGCAGGATCACGCGCACATCGGCATCGCCGCCGGCTCCTTCCAGCAACCGGCTGAAGAGATTGCCGCGGCTGCCCGTGGCGCCGGCGAAGGTCTGCACGGATCGCTGGAAAGCGGCCTGGTCGGCGGCCAGCGGGGTTCCGTCGGCCGCCGTGTCCCCCAGCGGAGCCTCGAGATAGGAGAGCGGCGTACCGCCGGAGAAGATGCGATTGGCCGCCCGGGCCACGATCGCACTGGCGTTGGCGGAAAGACGCTGGGCAGCCAGGACCCGGATGCGACCGCTCTGGAAGAACGTGATCAGCGTGTCGAGTTCCCCGCCGTCGGGGAAGCGGTCCTGCTGCTCAGCCTGCCGGACGCTGGAAAGCGGCAAGGTGTCGTAGAGCTGGGGCGCGACCCTGGTGCTGCCGCTGCTGGCGGTCACGGTCATGGAGCGATAGCGAGCCTGGCCCCGGCACGTTACGGCTGGCCCCCAGGAGGGCCGGGGCGGCATGAACAAATGTTTGCAGCCCTCGCTCCGTTCGCAACGCCCCAGGGTCCGCCGCGTGAAATGCTCGCGCCGATCCCTCCCATCCACCGCCGTCATGGCCTCCAGCCCTGCGCCGACCGACGCCGCCACCCCGGTGGTGAGCGCCTTCTACGACCGCTTCCCCTATCCGGGCGACCCCCTGCAGGACGGGCCACCGCCCGGATACAACTGGCGTTGGTGCGTGGACAGCGCCCGTGCGGCCGCCCTGGGCCCCCTGCCCCGTGGTCCGCGCCGCTGGCGGATTCTCGATGCCGGTTGCGGCACCGGTGTGAGCAGCGATTACCTCTGCCACCTCAATCCCGGTTCCTCGCTGGTGGCCGTTGACATCAGCAGCGGTGCCCTGGAGGTGGCGCGCGAGCGGTTGCGCCGCTCCCGGGCCCGCGAGCAGGTGACCGCCCTGCGGATCGAACAGCGCAGCCTGCTTGATCTGGATGGCGAGGGGGAGTTCGATTACATCAATTCGGTGGGTGTGCTGCATCACCTGCGCCAGCCCCAGGCCGGTCTGCAGGCCCTGGCGGCCCGGCTGGCTCCGGCGGGAGTGATGCATCTGTTTCTCTATGCCGATGGCGGCCGCTGGGAGATTCACCGCACCCAGAAGGCCCTGGCTCTGATGGAGGTGGGCAGCGGCGCCGAGGGCCTGCGCCTGGGGCGTCAGCTGTTCCGCGATCTGCCCGCCGGCAACCGTCTGCGCAGCCACCACGAGCAGCGCTGGGCGCTGGACACGGCCGCCGATGCCAATTTCGCCGACATGTATCTGCACCCACAGGAGAGCAGTTACAACCTGGCCGGCCTGTTCGCCTTCCTCTCCCACTGCGATCTCAGCTTCGCCGGCTTTTCCAATCCCGAGGTCTGGGATCCGGCCCGTCTGTTGCAGGGAGAGCTGCTGGAGCGTGCCCGGGCCCTGCCGCCACGCCAGCAGTGGGAACTGGTGGAGGCTCTCGATCCCGATATCAGCCACTTTGAGTTCTTCCTGGTGCGCGGCGAGCGGCCGAGCGAGCCGGAGTCGCTCGATGACACGGCGCTGCTGAACCTGAGCGGCGAACGCAACCGCTGTCTGTGGGGCTGGCCGTCGACCAGTCTGCTGGGACCGGATCTGCAGCCCCTGAATCTGGAGTCGGACGATCTCGAGCTGCTGCAGGCTCTGGAGGCGGCCCCCCCAGGAACCCGCTTTGCCGCTCTGCTGCCCGAGCAGCCCGTCGATCGGCGGGCCGCCAGGATCCGCCGGCTGCTGCAGCTGCGGGTGCTGCTGCCGCTTCAGGCCTGAGGGGGCGGCGGCACGGTGGCTGTTTCTGCGCCAGGCCGGCTGTCGTGGATCCGTAACGCCGCGTGATAACCTCACGCCGCCAAGACGGAATCGTGAAGGTTGCAGGTCTCCCCTCCTCAGGCGTCAGCCGCCCCTGCGGGGGCCGAGGCGTCCAGGGTTTCCGGAGACCCCCAGGCCGGCGTCGATTCTCCAGGGCTGAACTCGGTTGGCGCCGCCAGCGGAGTCTCCGCCTCTCCACATCACCAGGATCCAGAGCAGCCCACAGCCCCTTCCTCCTCTGAGGACGCTGTTGGCGAGGGTCTGGATTGTCCGGCGCCGCCTCCGGGCAATGGCATGGAGTTCTTCGAGCGCCTCCGGCGTCGTTTGCTTCTGGCCACCGCGGTGATCTCGGCCCTCGCTGTGCCGAGCTGCTGGCTGTTGTTTGATCTCCAGACAGCTGCCAGCCTCCTGATCGGATCCCTTGCGGGTCTTCTCTATCTGAGGCTTCTGGCCCGTAGCGTCGCTCGGCTCGGCAGCGATCGCCGCTCGATCGGCAAATTTCAGCTGCTGGTCCCGGTGGTGTTGGTGCTCGCCTGTGCCAGAACACCCCAGCTGGAACTCGTTCCAGCCCTGATCGGATTCCTTCTGTACAAACCTGCTCTGCTGATCCAGGCCATCCTGGATCGCTAGGCGGCCCCTCCGGAAGGGTTCGAGCAGATCCCTTCCAGTCTTCACCGTCCCCCCAGGCCCCAGGTCACCCCACGCGATGGTTCCGTTGCCCCTCTCCCTCCCATTCGCCGAGCTCGAGGTCGGTCAGCATCTGTACTGGCAGCTTGGCAACCTCAAGATCCACGGCCAGGTCTTCCTCAGCTCCTGGGTGGTGATCGGTGCCCTGCTGGCTGTTGTCGTTCTCGGCACCCGCAAGCTGGAACGGGATCCCTCCGGTCTGCAGAATCTGCTGGAGTTCCTCTGGGACTACATCCGCGACCTCGCCCGTGAGCAGATCGGTGAAAAGGCTTACCGCGACTGGCTTCCCTTCATCGGCACCCTTTTCCTGTTCATCTTTGTCAGCAACTGGGGCGGTGCCCTGATCCCCTGGAAGCTGATCCATCTCCCCAGCGGTGAGCTGGGAGCCCCGACAGCAGATATCAACACCACGATCGCCCTGGCACTGCTGGTGTCTCTGGCCTATTTCTATGCCGGCCTCAGCCGCAAGGGCTTCCGCTACTTCGAGTACTACGTGGAGCCGACTCCGATCATGCTCCCGTTCAAGATCGTTGAGGACTTCACCAAGCCCCTCTCGCTCTCGTTCCGTCTGTTCGGAAACATTCTGGCCGACGAGCTGGTGGTCGCAGTGCTCGCCTTCCTGGTGCCGCTGCTTGTGCCCCTGCCAGCCATGTTCCTTGGCCTGTTCACCAGTGCGATCCAGGCCCTGATCTTCGCCACCCTGGCTGCCTACTACATCGGTGAAGCCGTTCATGAAGAGCATCATTGATCTTCTGAGCTGCTCTGCCTGAATCGGTTTTCCGATTCCGCCAGACCTCCATCTGGCAAACTCATCGCGCGCAGGTCCGGATCCATCCGGGCCCGCTCCGTGCCCACCGGTCTCCGATTCGGTCGGCGGAGTGTCCCAGGCGCCCCGTGTCACCCCCGGTCCCTTACCGCGCTTCAACGGCGCCCCATCTCCTTCCCCACCATGGATTCGATTACTTCCGCTGCCTCCGTCGTGGCTGCTGGTCTGGCTGTCGGTCTCGGCGCCATCGGTCCTGGCATCGGCCAGGGCACCGCTGCCGGCGGCGCTGTCGAGGGCATCGCCCGTCAGCCGGAAGCCGAAGGCAAGATCCGCGGCACCCTGCTGCTCTCCCTGGCCTTCATGGAAGCCCTGACCATCTACGGCCTTGTGGTCGCTCTGGTTCTCCTGTTCGCCAACCCCTTCGCCGGCTGAGGCCTGATGCGCCGGTGCAGTTGCTCGCGCTTGGAGCGTTGCACCGGCGTCCCCCAGCCCTCGGAATCCACCGGGCTCCCAGCCTCGTGGATCGTCAAGGAAAACGCCCTGCAGCTGTGCTGCGCTTGATGTCCCCACATTCGGCCTTCACCGCTTCATGCCAATCCCTGCTCCCTCGGCTGTTCTGATTGCAGACCGGCTGTTCTGAACGCAGAGCAACTGTTCTTATCGGAGCATTAGCCCACTAGGTCTGTTGCTTCTGATCTTGGAGGCTCTGGCCACGTTCCCTGCGACGTTGTCAGGTTTCCACCCATCCCTTCCAGCACCACCGCCCGCCATCCCGTCCCATGACCAGCTGGCTCTTGCTTGCCGAAGCAGGCGCACCGGAGGGAGGTCTGTTCGACCTCGATGCCACCCTGCCCCTGATGGCGCTGCAGGTGGTGATCCTCACCTTCATTCTTAATTCCCTCTTCTTCCGCCCCGTTGGTAAAGCGGTGGAGGATCGCGAGGGATACATCGCCACCAGCCGTGCCGACGCCAAGCAGAAGCTGGCCCAGGCCGAACGCCTTGAGGCCGATCTGCGCGATCAACTTCGCGAGGCTCGTCAGCTGTCTCAGAAGTTGATCCAGGAGGCTGAGCAGGATGCTGATCGCCTCTACCGCGAAGCGATGGCTGTCGCTGTGGCTGAATCCAACGCCAGCCGCGAGCAGGCCCGTCGCGAAATCGACGGCCAGCGCACTTCAGCTCTGCAACAACTCAGCGGTGACGCTGATCAGCTGGCGCATCTGATCGTCGATCGTCTGCTCACCGTCTCCTGATCATGGCCATGTCTGCAGCACTCCTGGCCTCCCACAGCGGCGGCTTCAGTCTCAATCTTGATCTTTTTGAGACCAATATCATCAACCTGGCGATTGTGATCGCTGGTCTGGTGTGGTTCCTCAAAGGGTTCCTCGGCGGCATTCTCGAGCGCCGCCGCGCCGCCATCCTGGCTGACCTTCAGGAAACCGAAAAGCGTTTGTCCGACGCCACAGCCGCCCTGGCTGAGGTGCAGAAAGGTCTCGCTGAGTCCCAGGCCCGCGCTGAATCGATCCGCACGGAGGGGCAGGCCCGCGCCCAAGCCATCCGTCTCGACAGCGAGAAGCGCACCGTCGAGGAGATGGCGCGTCTCAAGCAGGCCTCCGCATCTGATCTCGATGCCGAAGCCGCCCGCGTCACGGCCCAGCTGCGTCGTGAGGCTGCACGCCTTGCGATCGAGAAAGCCCTGGCCACCCTTCCCGGTCGCCTTGATGCTGAGGCGCAGAGCCGCCTGATCGACCAGTCCATTCAAACCCTGGGGAACGCCTGATGCCTCTCCTCAACACAATCACGACCCCCTGGGCCGAAGCCTTCCTACAGGTCACCGAGAGTCGCTCCGAGAGCGAAGGTGTCATCGATCAGGTTCGCTCCCTGCTCGCTCTTTGGCAGGAGTCGCCTGAGCTGCGCCATGCTCTTTCCTCCCCTGTGCTGGAGGTGGGTAGCAAGAAGGCCGCTCTCGAGAGCCTCTTCGGCGAGTCCGTGGCTCCCTCGCTGCTCAATCTGCTGCGTCTTCTGGCCGATCGTCAGCGGATCGGCATGCTCGATGCGGTGCTGGAGCGGATTCTCGATCTCTACCGGCAGCAGAACAACATCGCCCTGGCCAGCGTCACCTCTGCGGTGGCTCTCAACGAGTCCCAGCTTGCCCAGATCAGCGATCGCGCCCGGGTTGTGGCCGGCACGGAGAAGGTCGAGCTGCAGCAGCGTGTTGATGCCTCCCTGATCGGCGGTTTCGTGCTCAGCGTCGGTTCGAAGGTTCTCGATGCCAGCCTGGCCGGCCAGGTGCGCCGCCTGGGTCTGTCGCTGGCCCAGGTGAGCTAGCGCCATCCCTGCTGCGGCCGCCACCGCAGTTCCCTCACCTCTCCTCACCTCTGTCCTCCATCGCTCCCCTTACGGGGACTCCCTCCCATGGTTTCCATTCGACCCGACGAGATCAGCGCCATCCTCAAGCAGCAGATCGCTGATTACGACAAGTCGGTTTCGGTCAGCAACGTCGGGACCGTGCTGCAGATCGGTGATGGCATCGCCCGCGTCTACGGCCTGGAGCAGGTGATGGCCGGCGAACTCGTCCAGTTTGAGGACGGCACCGAAGGCATCGCCCTCAACCTCGAAGAGGACAATGTCGGCGCCGTGCTGATGGGCGAGGGTCGGGGCATTCAGGAAGGCAGCACCGTCAAGGCCACCGGCAAGATCGCCTCTGTGCCCGTCGGCGATGCGATGCTCGGCCGTGTCGTCAACGCTCTGGGCCAGCCGATCGACGGCAAGGGTGCCATCGCCACCAGCGAGACCCGCCTGATCGAATCGATGGCGCCTGGCATCATCCAGCGCAAGTCGGTGCATGAGCCGATGCAGACCGGTATCACCGCTATCGACGCGATGATTCCCATCGGCCGCGGCCAGCGCGAGCTGATCATCGGCGACCGCCAGACCGGCAAGACCGCCATCGCCATCGACACCATTCTCAACCAGAAAGGTGAGGATGTGGTCTGCGTCTATGTGGCTGTGGGTCAGAAAGCCGCGTCGGTGGCCAACGTGGTGGAAGTGCTGCGTGAGCGCGGCGCCCTGGATTACACCATCGTGGTGGCGGCCAACGCCTCCGAGTCCGCTGCCCTGCAGTACCTCGCCCCGTACACCGGCGCTGCCATCGCTGAGTCCTTCATGTATAAGGGCAAGGCCACCCTGGTGATCTATGACGACCTCACCAAGCAGGCTCAGGCCTATCGCCAGATGTCGCTGCTGCTGCGTCGTCCCCCCGGTCGTGAGGCGTACCCCGGCGACGTGTTCTATTGCCACAGCCGTCTGCTTGAGCGCGCAGCCAAGCTGAGCGATGCGATGGGTAAGGGCTCGATGACCGCCCTGCCGATCATCGAAACCCAGGCCGGTGACGTGAGTGCCTACATCCCTACCAACGTGATCTCGATCACCGATGGTCAGGTGTTCCTCAGCTCCGACCTGTTCAATTCCGGTCTGCGTCCGGCGATCAACGTCGGTATTTCGGTGAGCCGCGTCGGCGGTGCCGCCCAGACCAAGGCGATCAAGAAGATCGCCGGCACCCTGAAGCTGGAGCTGGCTCAGTTTGACGAACTGGCTGCGTTCTCCCAGTTCGCTTCCGACCTGGACGCTGCCACCCAGACCCAGCTGGCCCGCGGCAAGCGTCTGCGCGAGCTGCTCAAGCAGCCCCAGTTCAGCCCCCTGAACCTGGCTGAGCAGGTCGCCGTGGTCTACGCCGGCGTCAAGGGTCTGATCGATGAGGTGCCCGTCGAGAAGGTGGTGCAGTTCGCCCGTGAGCTGCGTGACTATCTCAAGACCAGCAAGCCCGAGTTCATCACCAAGGTGATGAGCGAGAAGCAGCTCGGCGAGGAGGCCGAGGCGATGCTTAACGAAGCCATCAAGGAGGTCACCTCCTCGATGCTGGCCGCCGCCTGAGGTTGAACCGTCATGGCTAATCTTAAGGAGATCCGGGATCGGATCAGTTCTGTCAAGAACACACGCAAGATCACGGAAGCCATGCGTCTGGTCGCCGCCGCCAAGGTGCGGCGCGCCCAGGAGCAGGTGCTGCGCAGCCGTCCCTTCGCCGACAAGCTGGCGCGGGTGCTGCAGAACCTGCAGACCCGCATGGGTTTCGAAAGCGCTGATGCGCCGCTGCTCGATCAGCGCGAGGTCCGCACCATTACTCTGCTCGCCGTCACCGGTGATCGTGGTCTGTGCGGTGGCTACAACGCCAACATCATCAAGCGCACCGAACAGCGTTTTGCTGAACTCAAGGGCCAGGGATATGACGTGGATCTGGTGCTGATGGGCCGTAAGGCCATCACCTATTTCCAGAATCGCGCCTCCCAATACAAGATCCGCGCCACCTTCACCGGGTTGGAGCAGGTGCCCACCGCCGCTGAGGCCAACCAGATCGCCAATGAGGTGCTGGCTGAATTCCTCTCCGGCAGCACCGATCGTGTGGAGATCATCTTCACCAAGTTCATCAACCTGGTGAGTTCTCAGCCCGTGCTGCAGACCCTGCTGCCGCTCGATCCCCAGGGCATCGCCGTCCCCGACGACGAGATCTTCCGTCTGATCACCCGCGACGGTCGCCTCGGTGTGGAGGTGGGCAAGGTGGATAACAGCCAGGCGCCTCTGCAGAGCGACTTTGTGTTCGAGCAGAACCCGGAACAGCTTCTCAATGCGTTGCTGCCTCTGTATCTGTCCAACCAGCTGCTCCGCTCCCTGCAGGAAGCGGCCGCCAGCGAATTGGCCAGCCGGATGACGGCGATGAACAACGCCAGCGACAACGCCAAAGCTCTGGCCAAGTCCCTGACCCTGGATTACAACAAGGCTCGTCAGGCGGCCATCACCCAGGAAATCCTGGAAGTGGTGGGCGGCGCCTCGGCGATGTGAACCCCTCCAGGCGACAGGGTTCGCCTGGTTTCCTTATTCCGTTTCGGGCTTGATTCCGTTCCGGGCTGGAATGCCTTTCGGGCTGGATTTCACTTCCAGGCCCTTGATGCAGCTGCGGGTTCGCCCCGGCTGCATTTTTTATGTCTGGATGCGATCTCTGGGTGCGGCGCTCGCCCAGGGCCGTCCTCGCCTTGTTTCCGTTCCCGCCTCTCGCTGCCGCCAGGAGGCGAAACGGCCCGCCGGTGGCGACGGCAGGATGCTGGCAGTCGCTTCAGGCCGACGGCCTGCCGGCCATGGTTTCCTTATCTCAGCCCTGTGGCACGCTGCAGGTGGCGCCCCTGTTTCCGCTGGCGCTCGGCCGTGTGCAGCTGCAGCCCGATCCGCTCGAACTCGCGGCCCAGATGCAGGCGATCCGCCAGTTGCAGAACGGCGCCGGCTCGAATCCCGATCCTGCCTGCGCCTGGACCGGTGATCTCAACGGCATCTGGCAGCTGCATCACCATCCCCGTTTTGCGCCGTTGCTGCAGCGCCTGGCCCCTTCTGTGCATGCCTATCTGGAGGCGCTGGGATTTGGGTGTGATCAGCTCAGCATCCATCTGCAGCGCTGCTGGCCGGTGGTGAGCGAAGCGGGCCAGGTGGTGGGGCGCCATCACCATCCCAACGCCCATCTCAGCGGCGTGTACTACCTCAATGGCGACGGCAGTGGCCGCAGCGGCTGTCTGCGCTTCTTCCCGCCCAGTCAGCCGAATGAACTGGTGCCGGGCCTGGCGGTGGGGCACGACGGCCCGATCCGTCGCGGGTCGCAGGAGGCCGCTTGCTGGAATGCCCCCTGGGTCGATATCGCCCCTGAGGCCGGCCTGCTGCTGCTGTTTCCCGCCAGTGTCGATCACGCTGTGCTGGAGAACGAGGACGAGGACGACACGCGTTTCTCGATCAGCTTCGATCTGGCGCTCACCGCCCCGGAGGACGTGCCGGCGGCTCCGCCTGAATACCTGGCCCCCCATCCCAGCCAGTGGCAGCCGCTCGGGAGGGAGCCGGCCTGAAGCGACTGAAGCGCCATCCACGCCGCCACCCCCCGTCAGGGAAGATGGGCAGCAGTGAGTCCGAGCCGGTGTCCGACAGCCCCTCCTTCCAGATCACCGCCACCATCGACGGTGCGGTGCACAGCTTCTCCTGCCGTCCGGATCAGACGGTGCTCGCTGCCGCCGAGGCCGCTGGGGTGCCGCTGCCCAGCTCCTGCTGCTCCGGGGTGTGCACCACCTGTGCCGCCATGCTGCGCAGCGGCAGCGTGCACCAGCCGGATGCCATGGGTGTGAAGGCGGAACTGCAGAAGCAGGGCTATGCGTTGCTGTGCGTTGCCTATCCCCGCAGCGACCTCGAGGTGTTGGCCTGCCAGGAGGATGCCCTGTACGAGGCGCAGTTCGGCCAATATCAGAAGTGAGGATCCGGCTGTGCTGAGCCAGGGGGCGACCGGGCCGGAGCCCGCCGGCGAGAGTCCCGCTCCCGTGCTGCTGCCCTTCTGCTTCTGGTGGCATCCGCCCGTCGCCGTGGCTGATCCCGCTCACCTGCCTGCCCTCTCCGGCCCTGCGATCGCCCCGTCTTCGCCGTTCACCTCTTCGTCGCTCACCCTTTCGGTGTCCAGCGTGATCGCTGGGATCCGGGCCCATCTCTGTGCGGAGGGCTGGACTGACGCCGAACCGTTGCGCTGGGCGATCACGGCCGTGGAGCCCGGCCGGGGCCTGCAGCTGGAGGGTGTGGCGCTGCAGCAGGCTGTGGTATTGCAGCAGGCTGGGGCGCTCCGGAGCCAGCGATGAGCCAGGCCCCGCCCCTTCCCACGCTGCTGCTGATCCCCACCGGCATCGGCTGCGCCCAGGGCGGCTATGCCGGCGATGCTCTGCCGGCGGCCCGCCTGCTGGCGGCGGCCAGCGGTTGCCTGATCACCCATCCCAATGTGATGAATGCGGCCTCCCTGTACTGGAGCGATCGCCGCATTCACTACGTGGAGGGCTGGGCGCTGGATCGCTTCGCGGCCGGTGAGCTGGCCCTGGCGCCGCGGCCGCAGCAGCGCGTCGGGGTGTTGCTGGATGCGGGCATGGAACCGGAGCTGCTGCTGCGGCACCGCCAGGTGATCGATGCCTGCCGCGCCAGTCTCGGCCTCTGGATCGGCCCCATCCTGCAGAGCGAGGAGCCTCTGGGGGTGAGCCTGCAGCTCGGCGAGAGCGGCACCAGCTGGGGCACGATCGCCCGCCCAGCTGCCCTGCTGCGCGCCGGCGAGCGGCTGGTGGAGGCCGGTGCCACCGCCATCGCCGTGGTGGCCCGCTTCCCGGATGATCCCGACAGCGAGGCGCTGGCGGCCTACCGGGCCGGCTCGGGCGTCGATGCCCTGGCCGGTGCCGAGGCCGTGATCAGCCATCTGCTGGTGCGTCATCTCGGCATTCCCTGCGCCCATGCGCCGGCGCTGCTGCCGCTTGATCCCGATCCCGATCTCGATCCGCGGGCGGCGGCCGAGGAGCTGGGCCATACCTTTCTGCCCTGCGTGCTGGTGGGGCTGAGCCGGGCGCCGGATCTGGTGCCGCTGCCCGAGGCGGCGGGGGCTGGGGAAGCGGGCGGCATCGCGGCCGTGGGCAAAGGGCGGCATGCTGCTGGACGTCAGGGATGGGGCGGCCCGGCGGCCGCTGCAGGGCATGCCGGTGCTGCGCTGCTGCAGGCCGGGCAGCTGGGGGCTGTGGTGGCCCCGGCCGGGGCCCTGGGCGGAGCCGCGGTCCTGGCCTGCGCCGCCCGCGGCATGCCGCTGATCGCTGTGGACAATCCCTGCCTGCTGCACGTCACGGCCGAGGCCCTGGGACTGCCGGCGATTCCGGCCCGCTCCTACGCCGAGGCGGCCGGGCTGGTGCTGGCCCTGCGGGAGGGGATCGATCCGGTGGCGCTGGCACGACCGCTGGCCGGAAAGCGCTGAGCCATGCCGACCCCGCGTGCGCTGCAGACACCATGCCCCTGTGGGGGAGGCCTCTATGAGGGCTGCTGCGCTCCCCTGCACCGCGGCGAACGCCGGGCGGCAACGGCCGAGCAGCTGATGCGCTCCCGCTACAGCGCCTACGCCCTGGGGGAGGTGGACCACCTGCTGCGCACCCAGGGGCCTGAACTCGGCTCCCGTCAGCCGCTCTCCGTGCAGCGCCGGGCCCTGCAGGACAGCTGCCGCCAGGTGCGCTGGCTGCGGCTGGAGATCCTGGCCACCGAGGCCGGCGGTGCCCTTGATCTGGAGGGCACGGTGACCTTCCGGGCCCACTACCGGCCGGTGGGCCTGGCTGCTGGCGGAGGGGTGATGCGGGAACGCTCCCGCTTCGGGCGCGCCGGCGGCCGCCTGGAGGGGGCCTGGCTCTATCTGGAAGCGCTGGAGCTGTCGGGCTGAAGATCAGTCGGGGGGCTGGTCTTCAGGCTGGCCATCTCCTCAGCGCAGGCAGGCCATCGGGTGGCGCGTCGGCACCCCGAGGGCACGGGCCACGCCCGGATGGCAGACCGATCCTTCCACCGTGTTCAGGCCGGAGAGCAGTTCCGGCCGGTCGGTGACCGCATCGATCAGGCCGCGGCCGGCCATCACCCGGATATAGGGCAGGGTGACGCTGACCAGCGCCTCGGTGGCGGTGAAGGGAACGGCGCCAGGCATGTTGCCGACGGCGTAGTGCTGCACCCCATGGATGGTGCGCACCGGATCGGTGTGG
Source organism: Cyanobium sp. (assembly GCA_046075505.1). Lineage (GTDB taxonomy): Bacteria > Cyanobacteriota > Cyanobacteriia > PCC-6307 > Cyanobiaceae > Cyanobium. Next base: position 15,874 of record JBJTQH010000101.1, read on the forward strand.
GTGGTTTCGCGGCTGGTGGCGATGCAGCCCCCCTGATCGATCGCCACGTCGACGATCACCGAGCCCGGCCGCATGCGTTGCACCAGCGGTTCATCGACCAGCACCGGCGCCCGGCCGCCCGGCAGCAGCACCGCACCGATCAGCAGATCGGCCTCCGGCACCAACCGCTCGATCAGGGTGCTGCTGCTCACCAGGCTCACCAGGCGGCCGCGGCGTTCGGCCTCCAGGGCGCGCAGACGCTGGGGGGAACGATCGAGCAGCACCACATCGGCGTCCATGGCCGCAGCGATGCGGGCCGCCGACCAGCCCACGGTGCCGGCGCCGAGCACCACCACCCGGGCGGGCCGCACGCCGGTGCAGCCGCCGATCAGCACGCCGCGCCCCCCCTGCGGTTTCTCGAGCAACCTGGCTCCCACCTGGGCCGCCAGGCGGCCGGCCACCTCGCTCATCGGTGCCAGCAGGGGCAGGCTGCCATCGTCGAGCTGCACCGTTTCGTAGGCCAGGGCGGTGGTGCCGGCCTCGAGCAGGGCCCGCCCCACCTCGCTGTAGGCGGCGAGATGGAGGTAGGTGAACAGGACCAGATCGGGGCGCAGAAAGGCGAATTCCTGCGGCTGCGGTTCCTTCACCTTCACCACCAGATGGGCGGCCCAGGCCTCGTCGCGGCTCACCAGGAGGGCACCGCAGGCGCGGTAGGCCTCATCGCTGAGGCCAGCCCCCAGGCCGGCGCCGGCCTGAACGCGCACCTCGATCCCCTGGCTGACCAGATCCTGCACCCCATCGGGGGTGAGGGCGACGCGCTGCTCGTCGCGTTTGATCTCGGTGGGGACACCGATCGTGGCCAGCGGTGAGCGCAGCGTCGTCATCGTGGCCCGCGGGTGGCAGCGGCGTGATCCTAAGAAGACTCAGCCTGAGGCGTCCCGCTTCGGTGTCGCCCCGCTCGCAGCGGCAGGCGGATCCGCGGGCCGCCTGGCTGGGAAGGGATGCACAGCGTCTGAGAGTGGCTGAATCTCCGCAGTTGCGGTTGTGGCTGTGCTGCGCTTGGCGCAGGGGCCGAGTCTTCGCCACAATCGCCTCACGATTGCGAGGCATCCGGCCATGATTTCCGGCAGGCAGGAGCAGGGGAGCACCCCCATGCTGGAGGGCAAGGCCCTGCTCGATAAGGCGCGATCGCTCAGCAATCGCCCCGAGGATCAGATCGCCAGGGCGTGCGGTTATGTCGGTCCGAGCGGCCGCGTGCTCAAAAAGAGTTTCTATCGCGCCCTGGTGGCGGCCAAGGGTTATGCCCTCCCCAGTCAGCTGACGGGCTCCGTCGGCATGAGCAAGGGGCGGCAGGCTGAATTCCGCACCCGCGTGCATGGCAATGGCAATCTCCTGATCGGGCACGCCTACACCCGTCGCATGGGGTTGGAGCCCGGCCAGGAGTTCCGGATCGAGATTCACCACGAAACCGGGGCGATCTGGTTGCTGCCCCTGGAGGGTGGCGATCGCAGCGCTGCGGTGCTGGATGGCGAGATCGGTCCTGAGGACTGAGGCGCCCTGCCGTGCGGTCGTGGCCAGGCGGCCTGGTGATGCCGCCCTGAGGTGTGCCAGGCCGTTGCCTGCCGGGCGCGGTGCACCCCAGGTTCCCCTCACCACCGGTCCCTGCCAGGGGAGATGAGCCCCATCTCAGACCTCAACCCTTTCCGTGGCGGCGGCTGTGGAAGCTGGCGCTGAAGGTGAGCAGGTCGATGCCGCTGAACAGGAAGCTGATCCCCACCAGCAGCCCGAGCACACCGATCAGCGAGGTGGCCTTCAGGCTCAGGATCAGTCCCCCCAGGATCAGGGTGACCAGGCCATTGGCCAGCCCCCAGCCCCAGCCCCGCACTTGACGATGGCTGAGGGCCAGCACCGCGGCGACGCCGCCCTCGACCAGAAACACCAGTCCGATCGCCAGGGCCAGGCTGGCCACCTGGGTGGCGGCCGCCATCGGACCGGCGGTGATGCGGCTGAGCATCCAGCCGCCGGCGAGCACGAACAGGGTGGCGACCAGCAGGCGCCAGAAGCTGATCGCCCAGCGCAGTCGGCGGGCGCGGCTGAGGCCGGTCACCCAGCCCACCAGGCCCCCCACCAGAAAGGCGATCGCCACCATCGCCGTCACCCAGACCGAGGCCAGGATCGGGAAGGCGAGCGAGAGCAGCCCCAGCACCAGCAGCAGGATTCCCTCGGCCAGGGTGAGACCCCGCAGCGCCTCCTCGCCATCGTCTGACTCCGCGAATGGAGGGAAGAGATCGGACAGCTCGCGGTTCATCGCGCCGGCAGCAGGGCAGGGAGCGGCAGGTGCTCCCGGCTCCACACTGTCAGCCCCAGCCGCCGGTGCCAACGGTGGCAGCACGGATGCCCCGCCGTGGCGGCGGCTGCACCTCAGCCCTGCACCTCGGGCGTCCACCTCAGGCCCGCGGGATGGTTCGGTGCTTCGGCAGGCGGGCCGGCAGATTGCAGCGGGCGCTCACCTCAGGCCGCGATCGGGTTCTGCGGCTGGGCGGCGGCGCAGCGGGTGGTAGGGCGATGAGCCGCAGGTGTCATCCCAGCCAGCCGTGTTCCGCCAGCCAGGCGTTCGAGAGCTCGCCCTCCTGGGCGGTGGTGCCGGCCGCCGCTGGGCCGAGACGGGCCGTCAGCAGCCGTTCGGTGTATTTGGCCAGCAGATCGGCCTCCAGGTTGAGCCGGTCTCCCCGCCGCCGATCCAGCAGGGTCGTGGCCCCCCAGGTGTGGGGGATCACAGCGATCCAGAACGCGGCCCCATCCGGCGCGCAGCCGGCGACGGTGAGGCTGATGCCATCCACGGCCACCGAGGCCTTCGGGCAGATGTAGCGGCCGTAGCCGGGGTCCTCCCAGCCCAGTTCCAGCCGCCACGATCCCGCCTCCCGTTCGATGCCGAGCACCCGGCCGATGCCGTCGACGTGGCCGCTGACCAGATGGCCGCCGAGGCGATCGAGGGGGCGCAGCGCCGGCTCGAGATTGACCCTGGCGGTGGCCGCGGCCCGTTCCGCCAGGGCGCTGCGGCGCAGGGTCTCCTCGCTCACGTCGGCGCGGAAACCGGCGGCGCCGCCGTGTCCCCCCAGGATCTCCGCCACGGTGAGGCAGATGCCATCCACGGCAATGCTGTCGCCGAGTGCGATCTCCCCGAGGGCCCCTGCACGCTCCAGCTGCACCTGCACGCCGCCGCTGCAGCGTTCCAGCCGGCCGATGGCCCGCACCAGACCGGTGAACATCCGCCGACCCAAGCTCTCTGGCCATAATCAACCCACACGCGACACCGTCGCGACGCGGCGGCATCCAGGAGCGGAGGCGGGCATGGTCGAGATGCGGGTGGCGGGCATTGCCCTCGATGCGGCCAGCCGCAGCCCGATCGTGCTGTTGCGCGATCCATCCGGGCGGCGCCAGGTGCCGATCTGGATCGATCAGGCCCAGGCCCAGAACATCCTGGCGGGCATCGAGCGGGAGAAGCCGCCGCGCCCCCTCAGCCATGACCTGATGGTGAGCCTGATCCGCGCCGGCGGACTGAGCCTGGAGCGGGTGATCATCCACGCGATCGAGGAGAACACGTTCCGGGCCGTGCTCAAGCTGCAGAACGGCAGCGGCGAGATGGTGGAGATCGACGCGCGCCCCAGCGATGCGATCGCCCTGGCCCTGCGCACCGACAGCGGCATCTGGATGCTGGAGGAGGTGGTGGCCGACGCCTCGATCCCGGTCGATGCCGAAGCCGATGCCGAAGAAAAGGAAGACTTCCGCCGCTTCCTCGATCGCACCAGCCCCGCTGAACTGATCCGCCACCTGCGCAGCAGCGGCCTGGCGGACGAGTCCGCCGCGGAGCCGGATCAGGAGAGTCCCGACAGCGGCACCTCCCAGGAGAGCGACAGCCCCGGCTGAGCGACGGGCCGGAGGATGCGGCGGCCCTGGCCTTCCCCTGGTCGGCCGGCCGGGCGATCGCGAAGTCCCGCATGGCGGTGCGCCCGGGCCCTGGCAGGCTGCAGGGGGTTGCGGCTGGACCATGAGCCCCGAAGCGCCCGGTGCTGACCCTGCCGGCCCTGGTGCGTCGGCCCCGTGGCTGCGGCCCTTCGGGCGGGGCCGGGCCGTCAGCCCGTTCACCCTGGGCACGATGCGCGCCATCGACAGCGCTGCCCAGATGGCTGCCGTGCTCGAGGCTGCGGTGGCCTGCGGCATCTGTCATCTCGAGACCGCGCCGGCCTACGGACCGGCCGAAACGTTTCTGGCGGCGGCTCTGGCGGCTCTTGAGCAGCGGGATCCGCTCGCCCGTCGGGGGCTGGTGCTCACCAGCAAGCTGCTCCCCGGCCTGTCGCTGGCCCAGGGGCAGGAGCAGCTGCGGGCCCTGCTGGCACGCCTGCAGATCACCCAGCTCGACAACCTGGCGGTGCATGGCCTGAACACCGCCGAGCATCTGCACTGGGCGCTCCAGGGCGATGGCCGCGCGCTGCTCAGCTGGGCGATCGCCGAAGGTCTGGTGGGGCAGGTGGGCTTCTCGAGCCACGGGTCCAGCGCTCTGATCGAGGAGGCGCTGGCCTCGGAGCGTTTCAGCTTCTGCAGCCTGCATCTGCATCTGTTCGACCGGGAACGCCTGCCCCTGGCCAGGGCCGCCCTGGCGGCGGGGCTGGGGGTGATGGCGATCTCGCCGGCCGACAAGGGCGGCCGCCTCTACGACCCGCCGGCGGAGCTGCTCGCCGATTGTGCTCCGTTCCACCCCCTCGAGCTGGCCTATCGCTTTTTGCTCGATCAGGGGATCTCCACCCTCACCCTGGGGGCAGCCCAGCCGCAGGATCTGGCCTGGGCCGAGGTCCTCGGGCAAGGGCCTGGGGGCACCGGCGGATGCCGCCGCCTCAGCCCTGGGGGGGGCAGGCCAGGGGAGCAGGTGCCCGGTGCAGGCCCGGGCCAGCGCAGCCGGCCTGCAGGCGCCGCCCCGCTAGAGAGCGCTGCAGAAACAGCTGCGCTGCCAACAGCGTCAAAGACGGGTTCAGATCCGGGGGAGCCCCCCGGTCGTTTTGCCGCCAGCCCTGGCGCCGATGCCACCGCAGAGCCGCCTGCAGCAGCAGCGGCCACCGCAGCGGCCCAGCCCGGCCCCGGGCAGCCGGGGGGCTGGCTGCACCCCGGGCACCACGCCGCCCTGGAGCGCCTGGCGGCGGCGGGCCGACGGCGGCTCGATGCCAGCCAGTGCGGTCAGTGCCGCGCCTGTCTGCCCTGCCCGAATCAGGTGCCGATTCCGGCGCTGCTGCGCCTGCGCAACCTGGCCGTGGGTCACGGCATGGTGCCCTTCGCCAGCGAGCGCTACAGCCTGATCGGCCGCGCCGCCCACTGGTGGGAGCAACGGGATGCCAGTGCCTGTGAGCGCTGCGGCGACTGCCTGCCCCGCTGTCCGCTGCAGCTGCCGATCCCGGATCTGCTCGCCGACACCCACCGGCGGCTGGCGGCACCACCGCGGCGGCGATTGTGGGGCTGAGCGATAGGTTCCCCACGCGAACGCCCTGGCCTGGATCGCCGCCGCCCCTGAACCCGGGTGGCGTGGGTGGCTGGCTCCTACGGCGCCGCTCCGTCCCAGAGCGCCTGCAGGGTGTGCCGTTCGTTGCGCTCCAGGGGGGGCAGATTCCAGCAGCGCTGCAGCACCGCCTCGGGGGGCAGCAGCAGCGCCCGCTGGCTGGAGGGCAGTGAGGCGGCGGCCCGCTCCAGCACCGTGCGCGGCAGCGGCGGCACCCAACCAGCAGCCAGCAGGCGGGGCAGCAGCGGCGGCTCCAGGGCCGCCTCCAGCCACTCCGGTGGCGGGGCAGCGGCAGCACCGGCCGGCCGCAGCAACAGGTTCCAGCCCAGGGGGGCTCCCTGTTCAGGCAGCAGCACCGCCAGGCGGGGATCGCTGCGCAGCAGGGCCACCGCCCGTCGTCGCGGCAGCACCATCGCTTCGGCATCACCGCTGAGCACCAGGTTCAGGCCGTTCTGTTCATCGCAGGCCAGGGCCGCACGGCGCAGCTGGCGCAGGCGCTCCGGATCGCCCCCCACCAGGCTGATCGCCACTCGCGGGCTGGAGGGCAGCACCAGCTTTCCCCGCAGGCTCGGATCGAGCAGCAGCCGCCAGCCTTCCTCGCGGCGGCGGGCCAGATCGGGGCGATCGCGCAGCAGCAGCACCCAGGGATCGATCGCCCAGGGGAAGGCCAGGGCAGGGGCGTTGGTGGGGCCATACAACCGGCTGACGGCATCGGCGCGTCGATCGAGCCGCCGTAGCAGCGCCGCGGCCCCGAACGGCTGCAGGGCCTCCGCCGGCAGGGTGCCGGCCCAGCCGTCCCAGAGCTGCACCAGGGCCGGCCGCGCGCTGGAGGCAGCCGTCAGCGCGGTGATCACCGCCTCGGGGGTGTCCTGGATCGCCTGCACCCAGCCGCGCGGCAGCCGCGCTGTCCACAGTGCCGGCAGATCCCCGCGGCTTGCCAGCAGCTGGCTGCGCTGTTGCTGACAGCCGGCCAGCAGCAGCGGCAGTGAGAGAGCCGCGGACCGCAGCAGCCTGCGGCGGGACAGGGGGAAGGCCGTCATTGCCGGACCGTAGGCGCCCGCGGTCGCCTCTCCCGCAGCCGAGGCATGCCGCTGCGGGCTGTGCCTGCCGCTGACCCGGTGCCGTGCTGTTGGGATCACCCCAGCCCGGCGGAGGGCGTCCGTTCCGGGGCCTGCTTTCGGTGGCCCTGCCGGTGGCTCACCCTGGTTGTGCTGCCCTGCCCGGCGCTGCCCTGGTCGCTGCATGCCGCTTCCAAGGCCCGCGGCCATCCTCATCCCCCCAGCAGCTGCTGGCAGGCGCGGTCGCAGGCCGCGGCCAGGGCGGCGGGATCACCGCCGCGCAGCTGCCAGAGCAGTGCCAGGCCGCCGGCCCCCACCCCCTCCTTGACATAGCCGCGCTCATAGGCCTGCAGGGCCGGGTGGCAGGGCCCCGTGAAGCGCAGACCGCTGGCGAAGGCCAGGGGCGCCACACCCCAGCGCACCCCGATCCGCGTCAGCAGCAGCTCCAGATCGCTGCCCGGCTCCTCCGCCACCCAGGCGGTGGTGACCACGGCGGCATGGGCGGCAATCACAGGCCGCAGCCGTTCGGGTGCCAGGGCCAGGGCGAGAGCCAGCACCGCCGCCATCTGGCTGCCGCCGGCCAGCAGCACCGGCAGACCGGCGCCGGCGGCCGCCAGGGTGAGTCCTGCCGCCAGCGGTTGCATCGCATCCCCCACTGCCGCCGCCACCGCCGCCGGATCAATCGCCCCCGGATCCGCCTCAGCCGGAGCCGCCGGGGGGGCCAGGCCCGCCGCCGCAAGGCCACGCTGCACCAGGGCGGCCTTGAGGGTATGGGCGGGATGGCGCAGGCTGCCGCTCACCAGTCCCTCCGCCTCCACCCCCAGGCCGCCGAGCAGCGCCTGGGCCGTGGATGTGCCGCCGGGCACGCATTCCGCCAGCAGCAGCGGTTGCCCCAGCCGCCGCAGCGATGCTCCCCAGCGCCCGGCCAGCTCCAGCAGGGCCTGCACCCGCTCGGGATCCAGGGCGGCACCGCTGCTCAGGCAGGCGGCCGGCCCACCGGCGGCCCGGCCCATCGGGCGCAAATGCGGCACGGCGGGGGCCACGGCGCAGCCCAGATCGCACACCAGCGGCTCCAGAGCCAGCTGTTCCACCACCACCCGGCTGATCAGCGCCGGGCTCACCCCGGCCGGCAGGGGGGGCAGGGCATGGGGCCTGGCTCCCAGGGGCCCGTTGCACAGCAGTTCGGCATCGGCGGCGGCGGTCTGGCGGCGGGAGGCCGGGGTGGAGCCGGCCGCGGAGATCCCGGGCACCGCGGCGGTCTCGGTGGCCGCCAGCAGCAGCAGCAGCTGGATCGGCACCGGTGCGCTCCAGGCCTTGCACCAGGCCTGTGCCACCTCCGGATCGCCGCTGAACCGATGCACGCCGGTCATGGCTGCCGATCGCCGCTCAGAGCGGATCGAGGGCCACCAGGGCCTGCAGTGCCGGCGGCGGTTCCGGGATCGGGGCCTGCAGGCGCGGAAACACCCAGTAGGCCACCGCATGCAGACAGAGCACCACCACCAGGTTCTGCACCAGCACCAGCACCAGGGCCATCAGCTGCACCTGGCTGAGATCAAAGCCGGGCCCGAGCCCGACCAGCCCCATCAGCCGCTCCAGCAGCGCGGCGGCGGCGCTGGTGATCACCACCCACAGGTTCTCCCCCAGCAGCAGCGACAGCACCGCCACCCGCGTCAGAAAACCGAGGGCGCCGATCAGGCCCCCCAGGGCGAGGGTGAGCCACCAGCTGAGACCGCGGCGCCAGCCCCAGCCGAGCCACAGGGCCAGGAAGCCGAACGGGAACAGCATCAGCAGGCCGCGCACCGGTCCCATCAGGGCCAGCAGCAGCAAGGAAGCCACCACCACGCCTTCCAGCGCGCAGCGCCAGCCATGGCGGAGCTGCAGCAACGCCAGCGGCAGCGGCAGGGCCAGGCGGAACAGGGGGCCACCGACCGGCAGGTAGTAGAGGGCGAGCCAGAGCAGGGCGGTGGCGGCCGCCAGATAGGCCGTGTCCATCAGCTGGCGGGCCTGGCGGGCACTGAGCTGGCGGATCGGGGGCTGGGCCGGGGGCTGGGACGGCATTCAGGAGGGCGACGGAGGGCGTAGCGACGAGGGGCTCAGCGGGGTTCCGGCGCGGGCCGACTGGCGGGGGGCTGGGAGGGTGTCGTGCGGCCCAGGCGTTCGATCGTCTCCACTTCGAACGGCACGCCGGCCGCCCGCAGGGCCTGGGTGACCACCTCCGCCGGCGCGGCGGCATCGGCCTGGGGCAGCAGGATCGTCACCCGGTAGGGAGCCGGCCGGGGGGGGCTGCTGGGCGCCACCGCTGCTGTGGTGCCGCGGGGGGGGCTGGCACCGGTGGCCGGCCGGGGAGCGGTGGGCTGGGCGGTGCTGGTGCCGCTGCTCCCAGGGGTGCTGCCTGTGGACGAGGCCCCGGCGGACGATGGCGCCGGGGAGGCCTGGGGTGGCGTGGCCGGGCCGCTCGCCCCCCCTGTGCTGGTGTTGCGGCGGGCTGATGGCGGCAGTGGCGCCGTGCCAGGGGGGGCTGTTGAGGAGGCGCCAGGCACGGTTGCCGCGGCGGTGCCGGCCCCGGTGGGCGGCGTGGCCGGGGCTGGAGTCGAGAAGCTGCCGGAGAGGGCGTCCCCGAAGCGGGTGCCGCTGCAGCCCGTGAGCGAGGCCAGCAGCAGGCCGAGCAGCAGTTCCTGTCGTCGCATGGGCAGTCGCAGCCGCGGCCTGCGGATCCGGCTCAGGTGGGCGGGTGGCGCGGGGCGGTTCAACTGCCCGCGGGGCGGATCACCCGCACGGCGCTGGCCCGCAGCCGGCCGGTCTTGGTGGTGGCGGGTGGCTTGCTGGGCTTGGCGGCGCCGGTTTTGGAGGCGCCGGTTTTGGAGGCAGTGGTTTTGGAGGCAGTGGTTTTGGCGGCACCGCTCCTGGTGGCGGCGGCTCCCTTGCCGCGGCCCTTGCCTTTGCCGCTGGCCGCCTTGGCCGCCAGCAGCTCCACCGCCTGCTCCAGGGTGATCGTGTCGGCGGTGCTGCCCTCCGGCAAGGAGGCATTGACGCTGCCCTGCTTCACATAGAGCCCGTAGGGGCCATCGAAGAGCTGGATCACCTCCTCGGAGCCGGCTGGCGTGCCCAGATCCTTGAGGGCGGTGCGACCGCCGCGGCCCCGCTTCGGGGTCGCCAGCAGTTCCAGGGCCCGTGGCAGCGCCACCTGCAGCACATCATCGTCGGCCTTGAGCGAGCGGTAGTCCTTCTCGCCCTTGCCCTTGTGATGCACCACATAGGGGCCGAAGCGGCCCAGGCCGGCCTCGATGCGGCCGCCCTCGGGGTGCTCGCCCAGCAGGCGGGGCAGGCGCAGCAGTCCGAGGGCATCCTCGAGGCTGAGATCCTCCGGCTTCACTCCTTTGGGCAGGGAGGCGCGCTTCGGTTTGGGGGTTGCCTCGCTCACCTCACCGCGCTGCAGATAGGGGCCGTACTGGCCGAACAGCAGATAGATCGCCTCGCCCGTGTCCGGATCGCTGCCGATCGATTCCGGACCTTCCGATTTCTGCCGCAGGATCAGCTCGGCCCGTTCGGCATCGAGATCGGCCGGCGTGATCTCCGCCGGCAGGGTGGCCTTGAGCAACTCCTCGCTGCCGTCCTCGGCGACGCGCTTCGTTTCGAGATAGGCCCCGAAGCGGCCGATGCGCACCACACACGGCAATCCCTCGAGTTGCACGGTGCGGGAGGCGCCGGGATCGATGTCGCCCTCACGCTGCAACACCTGGGTTTCCAGGCCCTTGTCGCCTTTGTAGAACTGCTCGAGATAGGGAAGCCACGGCACCTTGCCGTGGGAGATCTCATCGAGGGTGTTCTCCATCCGCGCCGTGAAGCCGGTGTCGACCAGATCGGGGAAGTGCTCCTCGAGCAGGGCCGTGACCGCGAAGGCGGTGAAGCTGGGCGTCAGCGCATTGTTCTGCAGGGTGGCGTAGCCCCGGTCGACGATCGTGCCGATGATTGAGGCGTAGGTGGACGGTCGGCCGATGCCCTCCTTCTCCAGCATCTTCACCAGGGCGGCCTCGCTGTAGCGGGCCGGTGGCTGCGTCTGGTGGCCGAGGGCCTCCACCGCCTGGCAGGTCGGGGCATCGCCCACCTTGAGGCTGGGCAGCAGCACCTCCTGCCCTTCGAGGGCGGCATCGGGATCATCGCTGCCTTCCACGTAGGCGCGGAAGAAACCGGCGAAGTCGATCCGCTTGCCGCTGGCCCGGAAGGTGGCCGGTCCCAGCGGGGAGCCGCCGCCGGCCTCCAGGTCGACCGCCAGCATCGTGAGGCGGGCATCGGCCATCTGGCTGGCGACGGTGCGCTTCCAGATCAGCTCGTAGACCGCCAGTTCGCGGCCATCGAGCCCGGACTGGGCCGGGGTGCGGAACGCTTCACCGGCGGGGCGGATCGCCTCGTGGGCCTCCTGGGCATTGCGCGCCTTGGTGGAGAACTGGCGCGGCGCTGGGCTCAGGAATTCCTGGCCGTACTTCTCGCTGACGCAGCTGCGGGCCGCGTTGATCGCCTGGTCGGACAGGTGCACCGAATCGGTGCGCATGTAGGTGATGAAGCCGCGCTCATACAGCGCCTGGGCGGTGCGCATCGTCTCGCGGGCCGAGAGACGCAGCTTGCGGTTCGCCTCCTGTTGCAGGGTGCTGGTGGTGAACGGCGGCACCGGCTTGCGGGTGGTGGGTTTCTCCTCCACCGCTGCCACGCGCCAGGGGCCGCTCTCCACCGCCTGCTGCAGCGCCCGTGCCTCCGCTTCGGCCAGCAGCCGCACCTTGCTGCCCGCCTTGAGGGCGCCGGTGGTTTCGTCGAAATCGGCGCCGCCGGCGATGCGGCTGCCCTGCACATGGGTGAGCTTGGCTTCAAAGCTGCTGCTGCCCTGGGCCAGTTTCGCCTTGAGATCCCAGTAGCTGCCGCTGCGGAAGGCGCGCCGCGCCCGCTCGCGCTGCACCAGCAGCCGCACCGCCACCGACTGCACCCGGCCGGCCGACAGGCCCCAGGCCACCTTCTTCCACAGCAGCGGCGAGAGGGTGTACCCGACGAGGCGATCGAGGATGCGGCGCGTCTCCTGGGCGTGCACCAGCTCCATGTCGAGGGTGCGGGTCTGCTCCAGGGCGCGGCCGATGGCCTCCTTGGTGATCTCATGGAACACCATCCGCTTCACCGGCACCTTGGGGCTGAGCAGCTGCAGCAGGTGCCAGCTGATCGATTCCCCCTCGCGGTCTTCGTCCGTGGCCAGCAGCAGCTGCTCGGCCCCCTTGAGGGCGTCCTTGAGCTCCTTCACCACCTTCTTCTTGTCCTTCGGCACCACGTAGAGGGGCTCGAAGTCGTTGGCGGTGTTCACACCGAGGTTGGCCCACTTCTCACCCTTGTGGGCCGCGGGAATCTCGCTGGCGTTGTTGGGGAGGTCGCGCACGTGCCCCATCGACGCCTCCACGCGGAAGTCCTTGGGAAGGAACCCGCGGATGGTGCGGGCCTTGGTGGGGCTCTCGACGATGACGAGGGTGTGCGCCACAGGCAGGCGGTGAACCGCTTCCCTCTTTATCGCACCGGCGGTCAAGCCGGCGCCGTCTGCTGGCTGGCGGACATCGACCAAACCCCAGCGCCAGCGCGGCTACAGTCCGGTCCACCGGCCATCCCCCGCCCGCTGTGAACGATCCGGCCACCGCCGTCAGCGCGATCACCTCGCTGCAGCTGAACGCGGCCGCCATCGCCCCGGAGGGTGCGGTGCTGCTGGCCATGCTGGCCTGCCTGCTGGTGGACCTGGCGGGCGAGAAGGCCGCCAGCCGCTGGGTTCCTCTCTTTTCCTACCTGGGCCTGGGCGGGGCCCTGGCGCTGCTGGCCCTGCAATGGGACGCCGCACCGCTGATGCCCTCCTTCCTGGGGGCCTTCCTGGCGGACAACCTGGCCATCGCCTTCCGGGCTGTGGTGGCCGCTTCCACTCTGCTGTCGCTGCTGATC
>JBJTQH010000102.1:0-9368 GCA_046075505.1 Cyanobium sp.
TCCAGGGTGGCTCAGTTTTCGCCGTCGGAAGTGGCTCAGTTTTCAGTGTCGCTTGACACGGTCTTGGGCTCTGGAGCCTGGCCTTAGCCCCTACCGCAGCGCCCGCCTACAGCAGCCGCATCGGTCGCACCCAGATCTGGGAAAGCGGCGGTGTGTCGTCGCGCTGTGAATCACAGATCACCTTCACCGACCCCAGTGCCACGCTGAAAAAGGTGTACTGGGCAACAGAGAGTCTCACCACCACCCGTATCAACGACCGCGTCGTGCCCGCGGTCGATGGAAGAGACTTTGACAGGTTTTTTCGAAGCGACTTACCGCCACTGATGGGATCGGCCACGGTGCAGAGCAACGGCAGCGCCAGCTTTAATCTGAAAGTATATGCTGATCGGAAGACGGAGGGTGACGAGCAATTCAGAGTTGTCTTTTATACGGATCAGCGGCGAACCCAGGAGATCCACCGCACCGAAGTCTTGACGATCAAGGACAGCTCCAAGGACATATTGACTTATGGGAGCAGCGTGAATACGAGTCCCCCTTTTGACGGGTTCGGAACCCCTAACCTCTCGAGAAACAGCACCATGCTGGAAAGCGGCACTGCCCCGTTCTCAACGCCGAAGGTGACCATTAGTTTCAGAACCAACGACACAGACCTTTCCAGCGTTTACTGGGCGACTCAAAGTGTTCAGAAGCTTGCCATTGGCAACAATAGATTTGATGCCGTCAACAAATACGACTTTCTCGGCCCTGATGGCAACAGGCGCACGGGCCTGCTTCCTCTTTCCGGTGAGGTCACGGTGAGGGATGGCTCCGCCTCCCTTGCCCTCACCGCAGCCGCTGACCATGTCATTGAAGGCGACGAACAGTTCCGCGTTGTTTTTTACAAAGACGGCAACCTCACCCAGGAATTGCATCGCACGGAGCTGATCACGATCAAGGACACCTCCAAGCTCCCTCTGGTATCGCTGGAAAGCCCAGCGGACAAGCGAGTGCGAGAGGGGGATACCTATCTCCTGACACTAACTCGCGAAGGTAGCACCAACAACAGCTTGGATGTACGCCTCAATGTTGACGGCGAAGCCAGGTTTGCACGGGATTACGGGTTCCTCAACAACAGTCTCCGTTTTGAGGAAGGCGAATCCCAGATCAAGCTGCGGCTCCAGGCCTTTGATGATGTCCTGGATGAAGGGCCTCCGGAACTCCTGAGGCTTGATCTGGCGTCGTCCCCTGACTACGAGATCAATCCCCAGAAGGCTCGCTCCATACTCCGCATTGAAGACTCGACGATCCTGAGCTCGAATGTCCCCGTCGTGATTGAAGGCGGAACGCTGCTGTTCCGCCTCACCAGGACGAATCCAGCTCAAGACTATTCGAATCCACTTTATATCGCCGCCATTGTCGATGATGGATCTGGCAAGGGTGCTGCTGGGAAAGGAGCCCAGGCAGGGGTGGACTACCGCCGCGATGGGGCCTATCTCTTCTCCTTCCCTGCGGGTGCACGCGAGGCGACAGTGGCCGTGAGAACCCTTGATGATCGCACATCCGAGTCCACCTATGAAGATCTGAACCTTCATGTCATAGCCCCGATCGAAGGCCTGATTGCCTATACCTTTACCGGCATCATCGGGGATAATGACCGCGACCCGATCACCGGCGGTACATCGCCACGCCCCGGCGCGGTGGCCAACCAGATTCAATCGAATCCCACCTATGGATCGGCGGATCGGATCAGCCCCAGCCTCGTCAGTCAGCAACTGCGCACAGGCCTGGTCAAGAACCCACAGTTCCTGCCTTCATTGCGGCAGGAGATTGCCAGCAGCGGCGGGCTGGTCGGCAATGACTCGGCCAGCCTGGTGGGCAATGATTCGGCCAGCCTATTTCCTGGTGCCACGATCATCCCGCTGGGAGGCATCCTGAACAGCAACGCATTCACGAAACTTGTAGCCAATGGTGGCGGCAACATCGTCGCCAACGGCGGCGGTAACCTTGTAGCGAATGGCGGCGGTAATCTCGTGGCCAATGGCGGAGGCAACTGAACCTCAGCGCCGCCGGCACCCCCTGATCACGCCACCAACATCGCTGCCCTGGCTCGGCATCGACCCATTGGAAACGCACAGGAAAGCCGGCGGCATCGCCTAGCGTTTCTCCAGAATCGCCGGCCCAGCCGACACCATGGCGATCGATCTCATCGAGCATCAGGCCGGTGGCTTCGCTGCCGCCAATATGACTGCGGTGGAAGCACGATTCCATGCCAATATGGAGCTTCTGCGGCGCGACTCGCCACAGAAAGTTGATCTGCGGATTCACAAGCAACGATCGATTCAGGCGCTGGCCTCGTTGATCGCGGCAGGGGCTTCCGGCTCCTTTGACTTTATTTATGTGGATGGCTCCCATCAATCCACCGATGTGATCGCCGATGCCGTGCTGGCGTTTGAACTGGTGCGATCCGGCGGCGTGATCGGCTTTGATGATTACAGCTGGCGAGAGGGCGTTGCCAGCGATGTCATCCGCTGCCCCAAGCTCGCCATCGACGCTTTTGTCACTATTTTCCACTACCGGGTGGTGCCCCTCCCAGGTGTTCCGCTCTATCAGTTCTATGTGCAGAAATTGTGAGCGCCTGGCTCTGCGCTGCGGCACGGGCGCAGCATGCCCCTCACCCTTAACCTTGGGCCACCCCACCGCGGCGTTGCGCCGCTGTTTCGTCTTGGTCGCCAGGGTTTGTCATCGCCAGGATCCCGTTCGCCGGATCTCCTGGTTGGTTCAGCACTTCACCACCGCCGGGTCCGGCGCGCCGCCGCGGCATGGGCGCTATGGCCTGTCCGCGCTGCTGGCGGGCCTCTGCCTGGCGGCCGCACCGGCCCAGGCCCTGGAGACGCTGCGCATCCGGATGCCGCTGCTCGACACCGCCTTCACCCTGAAGGTGAGCGAACTGGCCAGCCCGCAGCGCCTCTGGGCGGGCAGCAGCGATCTGGCCGAGCTGGACCGGGCCACCAACGGCCAGATCGGACGGCGACTGCAGACCCTGCTGCAGGCGCCGCTGCCCCTGACGGTGCGATCGCTGGTGGAGCGCTCCCGCGGCACCCCCCTGTTCACCCAGGTGATGCTGCTCGTCTCCTCGCTGGTGCAGATCGAGGGGATGGCCCCCGATCGCGATGGCAGCCAGCTGGCGGCGGCGCTGGATCGTCTGCCCGCCGGCATGCCGCTCACCCTGCTGTCGCTGCTGCAGGTGCTGCCCGGCCAGAGCGCATCGATCGATCTGGAGCGGGCCGTGCTGGCCGTGCAGCGTCTGCTCAACCAGCAACGGGAAGGCGAGGCCCTGGTGGAGCGTCTGCCGGCGGTGAGCCAGGATCCGGCCCTGTCCCGTCTCGGCGCTCTGCCGCCGCAGTCCCGCCTGCTGTCGCTGGCGGTGTCGCACCGGCCGGAACCGCTGCAGCTGCAGCTGGTGGCCCCCAGCCAGGGCGGCAACGGCCGCCTGGTGCTGATCTCACACGGGCTCTGGGACGGCCCGGAGAATTTCCTGGACTGGGCCGATCTGCTGGCCTCCCGGGGCTACAGCGTGGTCCTGCCCTTCCATCCCGGCAGTGACAAGCAGCAACAGCAGGCCATGCTCTCCGGCCTGGCGCCGCCGCCCTCGTCCCAGGAGCTGCGGCAGCGACCGCTCGACATCTCGGCGGTGCTCGATGCGGTGGCGGCCGGCCGCCTCAGCGCCCTGGCGGGGGTGAACAGCGATCGCGTCGTGGTGATCGGGCATTCCTGGGGGGCGACCACCGCCCTGCAGCTGGCGGGCACCACCCCCAGTTCCAACCGTCTGCGGCAGCGCTGCAGCGATCTGGCCGATCCGGAACGCAACCTCAGCTGGGTGCTGCAGTGCAGCTTCCTGAACGATGCCGACCGGGCCGCCCTGGCGGATCGCCGCGTCATCGCGGTGGCGGCGGTCAGTCCGCCCCTGAATCTGCTCTTCGATGTGGGATCAGCGGCGCCGATGCAGGCCCGCGCTCTGCTGGTGAGCGGCAGCGACGACTGGGTGGTGCCCTCCGGCCCCGAGGCGATCGATCGCTTCGCGGCACCGTATCGGGCCGGCCACCAGCTGGTGCTGGTCAAGGGTGGGGATCATTTCAACCTGCGCGGCCCCCGCGAACAGACCCGGGCCCCCCTCTCACCGCTGCTGCTGGCCTGGACCGAGGCCGCCTTCGCGGCGGGAGCCTCGGTCGCTCCATCGCTCGGGGCACCGCCCCTGCTGGCCCCGGTCGGCTGGGGTGACAGCACGCTGCCGATGGTGGAAGCATCTGCCGCCACCACGGGACAGAGCGCCCCCTGAAGCAGCCAGGGCGTTATCCAGGACGGCCTGGCTCCAGGCTGGCGTCGGCTCGGAGGGGAAGGGCAACGGGGGCGCCGGTGCGTCCCGGAGCCGGGCCTTGCAACCGTTTCAGGGGTAGCGCCTTCAGGAATGCAGCCGCCGATCCCGCCGCCTCAGGATTGCGGTTCCTCGCCGTTGCCGGTCGGGTGCTGGGTGTTGGAGTCGGGCATCCAGTAGCTGAGATCGTTATGCCAGTAGAGGCGGCCGGGCAGGCGCTGGGTGCTCAGCTTGGTGCGGGCCATCGCCGTCGCCAGCTGGGTCAGCTCCAGGGGTGAGAGGTCGGTGAGCACATCGTTGCCGGCGATCTGCATCAGGGCCGGGATGCGGGTGAGGGTGGCTGGTTCAGCCAGCTTGCTGAACACCTTGGCCATCACCAGCCGCTGCCGCTCCATCCGCCCCAGGTCACCCTGCTCGTCGTGGCGGAAGCGCAGGAATCCCTCCAGGGCCTCACCGCGCAGCACCTGGCGGCCAGGCGCCAGGACGATGTAGAGCCCCTGGGCGTTGTCGACGTAGTACATCGCCTTGGGCACATCCACCTCGACACCGCCGAGGGCATCGGCCACCTTGGCCACGGCATCGAGATTGAGCTTGAAGTAGCGCTGCACCGGCGCACCGATCAGCTTCTCCACCTCCTGCTTGGCGGTCTCGGCTCCCCCGAAGGCAAACAGGGAATTGGCCTTGATCGTGCCGTGCTGGTTTGTCTCCACGAAGGTGTCGCGCGGCACCTGGGTGATCAGGGTGACGCCGTCCTTCACCTGCACGGTGAACATCACATCGGTGTTATCGCCCACCGCATCGCGACCGAGCACCAGCACGCGGCGGTTGCCGCTGGCCATCGGATTCACCAGGGAGGCCAGGCTGTGGGGTGCCTGCACCAAACCCGCCATCAGGCCCGGCAGCGTCTTGAGGAGCGGTGTGGCGGTGGCCCCCCAGCCCACCAGCACCCCCAGGGCAAAGGGCATCAGCGCGCGACCGCGGCCGCGGCGGGGCGGCGGCGGGCTCTGGCGGCGGGCCAGCAGTTCCGGTACGGCCACCCCCTGCGGCGAACGATGGCTCTGGGTGGCCCGGCCATTGCGCGAAGACGGGCGTCGGGGCAGCTGGGGCGGATTCGGGGCTGGTGCGGCCTGTGCCATTGGTCTCCGGGCTGGCTCGCAGGTTACGGCTTGAAAACCCTCCTTGCCAGAGGGGTCGACGGTTCAGCAGCCGGCACGGACCCGGATCTGTGCCGCGGCGGTGGCAGCCCGGCGGCGCGCCTCGGCCTCGTGATCGCCCCGGGCCAGGGCCACCCCCATGCGCCGCCCCGGCCGCCCCTCGGGTTTGCCGAACAGCAGCACCTGGGTCTCGGGCTCCGCCAGGGCCTCAGCCACCCCCTCGTAACGCACCGGACGGCCCGACTCCGAGGCCAGGATCACCTGGCTGGCGGCCGGTCCGAGCGAGCGGATCTCCGGAATCGGCAGCCCCAGCACAGCGCGCAGATGCAGCTCGAATTCATTCAGGTTCTGTCCCGCCAGGGTCACCAGCCCCGTGTCATGGGGGCGGGGGGAGAGCTCGGAGAACACCACCTCCTCCCGGCCCGGCGCACCGCAGAGAAAGAACTCCACCCCGAACAGACCGGCGCCGCCCAGAGCATCGGTGACGGTGCGGGCCATCGCCTGGGCGGCCTGCAGCTGCTCGCTCCCCAGGGCGGCCGGCTGCCAGCTGCACTGGTAATCACCCCGCTCCTGGATGTGGCCGATCGGCGGGCAGAAGAGGGTGGGTCCGTTCCACTGCTTCACGGTGAGCAGGGTGATCTCCAGCTCGAAGCGCAGGAATTCCTCCACGATCACCAGGGCACTGCTGCCGCGAGCGCCGGCCTGGGCCGCCTGCCAGGCCGCCGCCAGGCCCTGCTGGTCGTGCACAACGCTCTGTCCCTTGCCCGAGGAGCTCATCACCGGTTTCACCACCACCGGGAAGCCGAGCGGGGCGGCGGCGGCCTCCAGCTCAGCGGCGCTGCCGGCATAGGCGAAGCGGGCGGTGCGCAGGCCCAGCTCGGTGGCGGCCAGATCGCGGATGCGATCGCGGTTCATCGTCACCGCCGTCGCCCGGGCCGTGGGGATCACGGTGATGCCATCGGCCTCCAGATCGGCGAGGGCATCCACGGCCAGGGCCTCAATCTCCGGGATCACCACATCGGGCCTGTAGTGGCGCACCACGGCCTTGAGAGCGTCCGGATCGGTCATCGCGACCACCTCGCTGGCATCGGCCACGTGCATGGCCGGCGCCCCTGGGTAGCGATCGATCGCCACCACGGTGCAGCCCAGCCGCTGGGCGGCGATCGCCACCTCCTTGCCCAGTTCACCGCTGCCCAGCAGCAACACGGTGGGGGGAAAGGGGCGCTGGGCGGAAACCATGGCGGCGAACCGGATTGTGCTGATCCTGGCCCAGCCGTGGCGATCGCCCAGCACTGGCGGCGGCAGCAAGAGCTGGGGGAGGCCTGGAGCGGAGCCGCACCGGCGGCCAACGGCCCCGACCCGTACGCTGCCGCCATGCTCTGTTGGATCGCTCCGGTGCTGTTGCTGTCGCGCCCGCTCCCCTTGCCCCTGGCGCTGCAGACCGCCGGGGAAGCCGCCAGCGGCGCCCTGCCCTTCGGGTTGGAGATGGCCAGCCTGCAGCAGTGGACCCTGATCTATCTGGGCCTTTCCTCGCTGGCCTTCGTGGTGGTGTGGGTGATCGGATACCTGCGCCGCTGAGCCGCAACCGAACGGCCAGCGACTGCCCGCCGAGCCGATCGGCTCCACAAAGGAACGCAGCGACAGCGACGACGGCGACGGCGCCCGAGCCAACGTCGCAGCGAGCGACCGGAGACCAGCGGAGGGATCGAAGCCGGCCCACGCCGCCTGCCGGCACGCCCGTGCCGGCTCCGGCTCTGGTCTGGGCTGCGTCAGTCGTTGAACACGGTGAGCTGCCGTTCCGGCGGTTCCTCGCTGATGAAGCCATAGGCCTCGAACAGGGCCGGATCGGCATGGGTGATCCGCTGGCCGCCGCTGGTGCGCTCAAGCCGGAATCCCTCGCGCGCCAGGCGCCGCATCAGGGCCGCCGCCTCCTCGAAGCGGGAGGCCATCGCCTCGAGGCTGGCGCAGTCGGCCGTCAGGCCGGTCTCCCGCCAGGTGAAATAGGCCATCACCGCATCTGCGACACCCGCTCCGGATTCTGGGGCAGGGCAGCGGCTTCGAGGCAGCGGATCCGGGGCGGCGGTAGCGGAATCGCAAGCAGCAGGACCCGATCCAGAGGGGCTGGACTGCCGGCGGAGCCTTGGCTGTCGGTGGAGCCATCCACGCCAGCGGCGCCCGGGATCCTTGCCACGCTGGGGCGGGCGGCGGCACAAGGGCTGCCAGCGGCACCAAGGAGCCCTGTTCCACGGATCCCGGCAGCGCGGGGGCGGGCGCAACGCCAGGGCTGAGCGCCGCCGCCCGACGGGCTCCTCGGGCCGGCAGGCTCCTCAGGCCGGCAGCAGCAGCAGTCCCAGCAGCACCAGGCCCAGGCTCACCCCCCAGAAGCTGAGCACCACCCGCTGCTCGCTCAGGCCCCCCAGTTCGAGGTGATGGTGCAGCGGTGCCATGCGGAACAGGCGGCGCCCCTGGCCATCGGGGCCCTTGGTGGCCTTGAACACCCACACCTGCAGGATCACCGACAGCGATTCGGCCAGGAACACCCCGCCCATCAGCAGCAGCGGCCAGAGGCTGTTGCTGAGCAGGGCCACCGCCGACAGCGCCGCCCCCATCGCCAGGGAGCCCGTATCACCCATGAACAGCCGCGCCGGATGGCGGTTCTGGCTGAGGAAACCGAGCCAGCAGCCGGCCATCGCCGCACAGAAGCCGGCCAGCACCGGATCACCGCCGTTGCCGCGCAGCATCAGCTGCAGCGCCATGCCGCTGAACACCACCGCACCGCACCCCGCCGCCAGGCCATCGAGGCCATCGGTGAGGTTGGTGGCGTTGCTCTCGGCCAGGAACACAAACAGCCCCAGGGGCCAGATCAGCAGGCCCAGCGGCAGCACCCAGCCCAGCGGCAGGCCCACATCACCGGCGGCACCACCGCCGAGCCAGCCGCCCCAGGCCGCCCAGGCCAGGAACAGCACCGCAGCCAGGGTCTGAAGCAGCAGCTTGCCGCGTGGCGTCAGGCCGGTGTTGGTGCGACGGGTGAGGCTGCGCCAGTCGTCGAAGGCACCGATGGCCATATAGGCGAGGGTGATGGCACCGATCGCCAGCAGGCGGGGATCACCGGGGCTGAGGCATCCCCCCACGATCACCCCCACCGGCACCGCCAGCAGGCCACCCATCGTGGGGGTGCCGGCCTTGCTGTGGTGCGCCTGGGGCCCCTCCTCGCGGATCACCTGGCCCAGCTTGAGGCGGCGCAGCCGCGGCACCCCCAGCGCCACCGTGACGGCACTGATCAGGGCGGCCACCACCAGCGGCAGGGTGAGGCGGGAATTGGCCACCAGCCCATCGCTGAGCCCACAGGCGCCCAGCAGCACCAGGGCAAGCAGGGCCGCCATCACCCGGCCGTCGGGACGTTGAATCGCAGGCAAAAGGGGGCTCCGGTCGGGACGGCCTAGCCAGATTGCCTGCAGGGGCGCCCGACCGCCAGCTCGGGCCGCCAGTCTCAGACTCCCTGCTTCCTCCCAGGGCAGTGCCAGCACGGGCGCTGCACAGGAGGCGCTGCACAGGAGCGGTGGCCAACAGAGCCGTGGTGAAAAGCAAAAGCGCTGACGCGCCATCGCAACGACGTGCAGCAGGATTGTGGCGCGGGCCTCTCGCAGCGCAGGCTGTGGCGGCGCAAACCTGCTTCGGCGCAAAGCCGTTACGGCGCGGCGCTGTTATGGCGTCAAGCCGTTACCTGATCAGCAACAAAGCACCGCAAGCCTTTGGCAGCGCACCAAGCAGCCGCTAGACTAGTATTGGTGCACTAGCAGAGGACCCTCGCGTGGCCCAGAACAAAGTTCAGTACCAGGAGGGTTTTTCCCTCTCAGAATTCA
>JBJTQH010000103.1:0-8411 GCA_046075505.1 Cyanobium sp.
TCCCCCCCTGCCGAACCTGAAGCAGCGGGTGGTGGGCTTCGGCGGGGCGGGCGGGATGGTGCATCCGGCCTCCGGTTACATGGTGGGCGGGCTGCTGCGGCGGGCACCGGATCTGGCGGAAGCCATCGCCAGCGCGCTGCAGGCTGGGCTGGGGGGCCAGGAGCTGGCGGAGGCCGCCTGGGCAGGGCTCTGGAGCCCCGAGCTGCGCTGGAAGCACGCCTTTTTCCGCTACGGGCTGGAGAAGCTGATGCGCTTCGATGAGGCCCGGCTGCGCCATCACTTCTCCACCTTCTTCCAACTGCCCACCGAGCTGTGGACAGGCTTTCTGACCAACACCCTGGCGCCCCGCGAGCTGCTGGGGGCCATGGCGCGCCTCTACGGCCAGGCGCCCTGGGATGTGCGCTGGGGATTGATGGCGCTGCAGGGCCGCGAGGCCTCCCTGCTGGCGCGGTTGCTGCGGCCGGGCTGACGCGCAGCGTGGGGTGATGAAGCGTCGCCCCTTCCCACCCGGCCGCTGGACCCACCAGCCAAGCCACAAGCCAGTGGGAGCGGCAAGCGCGGCCGCTCTGCAGCGCTGCGCAGAGCACCCACCTCAGAACCCCAGCCGAGCGCTCGGCCGCGCCAGCATGCGACCCCGTCCTTTCGTGCCCGTGTCCGATCCCAGTGCCGGTGCCGCGGCCGCCTGCCGGCAGGAGCTACTGGCGCTGCTCTCCCCGGGCGCCAGCGCCGGGCCGACCCGCTCGCAGCCGAACCAGCAGTCCCGGGTGCAGCAGCTGATCGAAACGCTCGAGCAGCAGACCCCCGCCGATCTGCAGCGCGATGCCGCCGCCTTGACCGGGGTCTGGGAGCTGCGCTGGAGCAGCAGTTCCCTGCCCTATCTCACCGTGGCTCCATGGCTGGAAAACCTGCAGCTGCTCGATCCGGAACGCGGTCGGGCGATGAATCTGCTGCGCCTGCAGGGTCCCCTCGGCCCTGTGGCCGGGATCGCGGTGCAGGCGGCGATCGCCCTGCTCCCGGCTGAAGCGGAGCGGCCGGCCCAACGGGTGAGTGTGCGCTTCGAGCAGGGCGGCTGGCTGGGGCCACGGCTCCCCGGCGGCCCGCGCCTGCAGCTGCTGCGCCGCGTCAACCAGAGCTTCCCGGCCTGGCTGGACATCACCGTGCTCGATAGCGACCTGCGGGTGTGTCGCGGCAACGCCGGCACCCTGTTCGCCCTGCTGCGCCGCGACGATCTGCCCCTGGAGGCGTTCTTCAGCTAGAGCCCAGGCGAGAACGGGCTGATCCCTCCAGCAGGCACAGTGCCTGCCTGCCCGCCCGGATCGAAACAGCGATGAGCCACGGCATCTGGATCCTCGGCGATCAGCTCCACGCCGATCAGGCCGCTCTCGCCCACTTCCGGCCGGGTCAGGCGCGGGTGCTGCTGATCGCCAGCCAGTCCGTGCTGGCTCAACGCCCCTATCACCGCCAGAAGCTGGTGCTCGTCTGGAGTGCCATGGCCCACTTCGCCGCCGAGCTGCAGCTTGCCGGCTGGGTGGTGGATCACCTGCAGGCCGAGCGTTTCTCCACTGCCCTTGAGGGCTGGTGCCGCGAGCACGGCATCACGGACCTGCATCTGATGGAGCCCGCCGATCGGCCCTTCCGTGAGGCGATCGCACGCACCCTGCAACGCTTCGGCAGCGCCGCGGCGCCCCAGCTGCACTGGCATGCCTCCAATGCCTTCCTCTGGAGCCGCCAGGAATTCAGCGCCTGGGCGTCCCGTTACAAGCAGCTGCGCCTGGAGCTCTTCTATCGCGAAGGCCGGCGCCGCTTCGGGGTGCTGATGGAAGACAGCGCACCGCCGGGGAGCAAAACCCCCAACGGGGAGCCCCCAAAGGGGGAACCGCTCGGGGGCAGCTGGAATTTCGATCGCGACAACCGCAAAGCACCACCGGCGGGTCTGCAGGGACCGGAGCCCCTCGGTTTTGAACCCGATGCGCTCACCGAAGCCGTGATCGAACGGGTGGAGGCCCTTGATCAGCAGCGCCGCAGCGCCGGCCTGGCTCCCCTGCCCGGCGTCAGCCGGCCATTTCGCTGGGCGGTGACGCGCCAGCAGGCTCTGGCGGTGCTCGAGCACTTCATCACCACCCGCCTCGAGCACTTCGGGCCCTATCAGGACGCCATGGTGCGCGGCCAGCCCACCCTCTGGCATGCCCTGCTCAGCCCCTATCTCAACCTGGGGCTGCTGCATCCGCTTGAGGTGATCCGCCGCCTCGAGCAGGCCGGACGGGAACGGGGCACACCGCTGGCCAGCCTGGAAGGGGTGATCCGCCAGATCCTCGGCTGGCGCGAATACACCCATGGGCTCTATCACCACTTCGGCGCCGACTACAGCCAGCGCAACCATTTCGGCGCCGATGCCCCCCTGCCCGCCTGGCTGGAGCAGCTGGAGGGCAGTGGCATGGCCTGCATGGACACAGTGCTGGGCGAACTGCAGCAGACGGGTTATGCCCATCACATCCAGCGGCTGATGGTGCTGGCCAACTGGGGCCTGCTGGCCGGCCTGGATCCGCAGGCGTTCACCGCCTGGTTCCACCGCCTGTTCATCGATGGATTCGACTGGGTGATGCAGACCAACGTGCTCGGCATGGGCCTGTACGCCGACGGCGGTCTGCTGGCGAGCAAGCCCTATGCCGCCAGCGGCAACTACATCCGCCGCATGAGCGATTACTGCCGCGGCTGCCGCTACGACGTGCGCCAACGCACCGGTGCAAAGGCCTGCCCGTTCAATGCGCTCTACTGGGACTTTCTCGATCGCCACGAAGCCGTGCTGCGCGGCAACCCGCGCATGGGCCTGGTGATGAAGCAACTCGAGAAGCTCGATCCAGCTGAGCGGGAGGCGATCCGCACCACGGCGACGGCCCATCGCAGCCCGGCGCCAACCGCCGCCAGCAACCCGGGCTCCGGGGCGGACTTCTAGCCTGGAGCCGCCTGTCGCGCCCTGGTCGTCACCCGCCGCATGCCGCTTTTGATGCACTGGCCCCCCGAGGCCTATCTCTGGTTCAAGACGCTCCACATCGTGGGGGTGGTGGTGTGGTTCGCCGGCCTCTTCTATCTGGTGCGGCTGTTCATCTATCACCGCGAGGCCGCAGAGCTGGAACCGCCGCTGCGAGCCGCCTTCGAAGCGCAGTACAGCCTGATGGAGCGGCGCCTGGCCAACATCATCACCACTCCGGGCATGGTGGTGGCGGTGGTCTGCGCCGCCGGTCTGCTGAGCGTCAACCCGGCCTGGCTGCACCAGGGCTGGATGCACGCCAAGCTCGGCTTCGTGGCCGCCCTGCTGGCCTACCACTGGTTCTGCTATCGGCTGATGGGGCAGCTGCAGCAGGGGCTGTGCCGCTGGAGCGGCCGCCAGCTGCGCGCCCTCAATGAGCTGCCCACGCTGCTGCTGGTGATCGTGGTGATGCTGGTGGTGTTCAAGAACCAGTTCCCCACCGGTGCCGCCACCTGGTTCCTCGTGGCCCTGGTGCTGTTCATGGCCGCCTCAATCCAGTTCTATGCGCGCTGGCGCCGGCTGCGGGCCGAGCGCCTGGCGGCGGAGGGGAGCGGTGCTGCGGCCTGAGGCCAGGGCCCACCCCCTGGCAGCCGTGCTGGCGCAGGTGCAGGCCGACAGCTGCCCCGGTCGCTTCAACTTCCACTGCCACACCCTCCACAGCGATGGCAGCCTGCAGCCCCGGGATCTGGTGCAGCAGGCCTGGAGCCTGGGCCTGGAGCATCTGGCGATCACCGACCACCACAGCCATGCCGCCCATGAGGAGGCGGCGCTGCACCTGCAGACGCTGGCTACAGGTGGCAGGAGCGTGCCCACCCTGTGGCGTGGCGTTGAGATCAGCTGTCTGCTGGAGGGCTGCCTGGTGCATGTGCTGGCCCTGGGCTTCGCCGCCGAGCACCGCCCCCTGGAGCCCTACCTGCAGGGCAGTGCCGTGGTGGGGCCCGCCCTGCGGGCTGAGGCGGTGCTGCCGGCGATCCATCAGGCCGGTGGCCTGGCGCTGCTGGCCCACCCGGCCCGCTATCGCCTGCCCCATCCCCGCCTGATCGCGGCGGCGGCAGCCCTGGGCTTCGATGGCGCCGAAGCCTGGTACGACTACGACATGCAGCCGCGCTGGCAGCCGACGCCGCTGGTGTGCGCAGCGATCGCCGCCGATCTGGGCGAACGTGGCCTTTTGCAGAGTTGTGGCACCGATACCCATGGGCTGGCCCTGGATGGCCGCTAGGGTTTGCTGACGCATTCCATGCCGCCGATGGGTCTGTTCGATCGCCTGCTGGGGAATCGCCCCGCCTCTGTCAATGTCTCCGGGCAGAGGGCTGCCGCCAAGCCCCAAGCTCCGAAGGAGGCGGTGTTTCTCGATCCGGATGCCTCCAGCAGCCTGGGGGATGTGACCTTCATGCGGCGTTCGAACACGATCCGCCACACCTTCCCCGGCACCGCCGACAGCCCGGGCGACAAGGAGATGGTGGCCGAAGTGGCCTCGATGGAGGCCCGCCTCGAAAAGATGACACCAGGCCTGGCGGGTACCGATCCCACCACCGAGGTGACGGTGGATCTCACCGGCGGCATCCCTAAGCCGGTGAAGAAAACCTTCGCCCAAACGATGTCGCAGGCGGAGCTGGATCAACGCAAGCGGGGTGCGGCCGTGGCGGTCAACGCCCCCGCAGCGACGGCCCCCGTGGCCCGCAAAACCGAGCTGAAGCAAGAGGAGCCCTCGCAGCAGCCCCAGATCACCCAGCAGGGCGGCAAACCCGGCGACATCAACCCGTTCAAGTCGATGGCCAAGGAGCTGCGCAGCTGAGGCCCACTGCCCGTTCCGGCTGCGGGTTGCCGCTGCCACGTGTGGTTCGGTCTCCCTTGGCGCCCTGGGCGTTCTCCTGGCCGGTTCAACTGCTGCTCGCCCTCAAGCCCTCCCTGCAGCAGCGCCTGCAGGCTGTGCCCACCAGGAAGGCCACGCGGCTGTTGCAGCGCCGGCTGCAGCGCCTGCAAGCCGGTGATCCGCTGTTGGGCGATCTGCAGCAGCGGCAGCATCCCCAGGCCTCTGCAGGCGCACGGGGCGAGGCACGCCTAGGGGCACGGGTCGAGGCACGGGCAGAGGCACGCCCCCCGACACGCCTCACGACACGATCAGAAGCATGGGCAGAGGCCGAGCCCGCCGGCATCACCCCTGCGCTGCCGTTTCTGCAGCGGCCCTTCGGGGTGAACCTGATCGGCCATGCCTTCGAGGTGTTTGGCGTCGGTGAAGACATCCGCATGGCGGCCCGCGCCCTGGCGGCGGTGGGAGTGCCCACCTGCGTGCTCGATCATCCGGCCGCCAATGGCGCCTGTCGCAGCGATCACAGTCTGGAGGATCAGCTGCAGGCGGGGTGCGGCGGCGGTCCCTATGCCTTCAATCTGATCTGCATGACCGCGCCGATCCAGGCGCGCTGGCTGCTGCAGACGGGGCTTGAGCCCCTGCGCGAGCGCTACACGATCGCCGCCTGGCCCTGGGAGACGGAGCGCTGGCCGGCGGCCTGGCAACCGCTGTTCCAGGTGGTGGATGAGCTCTGGCCCGCCAGCCGCTTCACCGCCCGGGCGCTGCAGGGGGCCAACCGGCGCGGCCTGCCGCTGCAGCTGATGCCGATGGCGGCCGAAATCCCCCAGCCGCAGCGGTACAGCAACCCTGGCGCTCGCCGCCGCAGCCGCGCTCAGCACGGCCTGCCCCAGGAGGCGGTGCTGGTGCTGGTGTGCTTCGATCTCAACTCCACGGCGATCCGCAAAAACCCGGCCGCGGCGATCGAGGCCTTCCAGCTGGCCTTTCCGCCTGAGGCTGTCGATCCGCTCGGGCGTGCGGTGGCACTGGTGCTCAAGACCTTCCCCACCAGCCTGCAGCGACCGGAGTTCGAGGCGCTGCAGCAGCGCTATCAGGCCGATGATCGCCTGCACTGGATCAGCCGCACCCTGGCGCGCCAGGAGTTGCTGGCGCTCTATGGCTGCTGTGATGTGTATCTCTCGCTGCATCGCTCCGAGGGCTATGGGCGCGGGTTGGCGGAGGCGCTGCAGCTGGGATTGGAGCTGGTAGCCACCGATTACGGCGGCAACACCGATTTTTGCAACGGCCCCCGCGCCCATCCGGTGCGCTGGCAGCGGGTGCCGATCCCGCCGGGGGCCTACCCGCGGGCCGATGGCCAGCACTGGGCCGAACCGGATCGGGCCCATGCCGCCCAGCTGCTGCGTCATCTGGTGCAGCACCGATTGGAGGCCGCCGCCCTCCCCCAGCTTCTGGCGACAAGCTCCCCGCCCTTAGCGGACGGCCTGCCGCTGCTGTGGCGTCGCGAGTCGCCGCTGGCGGCCGGCACTCCCCGCCTCGCGTCTCACCAGGCAACCGGCTGCGACCAGGCCTCGGCGGGCTTAGCACCTGCGGCGCGCTCCTCTGCAGCACGACTCGCTGCGGGCCTATCGCCCGCGGGACTGCCGCCTGCGGGACTGCCCGCTTGGGGGCTCCCCCCTGCAGAACTGGGCCCTGCAGAACTGGTGCCTGCAGAACAGAGGCCTGCGGGCCTATTGGCTGCCAACCAGGCTCCGCCGCACGAGCGGGAGGCTGCGGCAGGCCCCTTCTCCTTTGCCGAGGTGGGGGGGCGCTACCGGGCGCGATTGGAGACGCTGTGGCAGCAACGGCAGCAGCTGGCCGATCAGCTCACCTGGCGCCAGGATCGCAGCCCCCTGCCGCGCTGAATCCCAGGGGACAAGCCGAGACCTCACCGCGCCGCGGATTCCGCTCTGGCCTGGCGGCGCCGGCCGGGCCCGCGGGCCCGCGGCGTGGCCGGGCTGGCTGGCGCGACACCAGCAGGGGTGATCCTGCAGGACCCCGAGCGCACGGAGCTCCCAGGGACCATGAGGAGTGCCGCCTCAGACGCCTCGGCGCAAGGATTCCTGGGCAGGTCTCGCTCAAGACTCACCTGAAGCCGGGACTCGGATCTCTCCCTGGACCGGGCCGATCCGCCGTTGGCATGACTGTTAATGGACCCTGCACGAATGAATGGGCCCTGCACAGAGCTCCGCCTCGCGGCTGTCGCCTGAGAGGTGGCGGTGAGCCTGCGGGCCGCGAGCGCACGGGCTACCGTCCCGACAACAGAGTCCGGTCACGATGGCGGCGGCGCGCTGGCTGTTCCCTCTTCTGGCCTCTCTACCGGTATGGGCCTTCGGTTGCAGCCGGCCGGTGGCGGTCACCGTGCCGATCGCCTCCTGGCCCGGTTACGAGTATTTCCATCTCGCCCGTGAAGCCCAGCTCGATCGCGCCGCCGGTCTGCAGTTGCAAACGCCCGGCTTTCCCGATCCCCAAGACATCATCCGGGCCTACGAGCAGGGACGCTTCCCGATCGCACAGCTCACCACCGTCGAGGCGGTGGACATCTGTGCCCGTCTGCCGCGGCGCTGCCCGGTGGTGGTGTTGATCCTCGATGAATCGCGCGGCGGCGACAAGGTGGCAGTCCGCCGGGCCCTGGGCACGATCCCAGCCCTGCGCGGCCGGCGGGTGGGCGTCACCCCCAGCACCCTCGGCCCCTATGTGCTGAGCCGAGCCCTGGCGGCCCATGGCCTGCAGCTGAGCGATGTGCGCATCGTGCCGATGCCCTTGGAAGACATGGGTGATCGCCTGAGCCGCGGCGAGATCGATGGGGCCGCCTTCTTCCCACCCTTCAGCGATGCGGTGCTCTCCAGCGGCATGGCGGTGGAGGCCTTCAACAGCGCCCGCATCCCCGGCGAGATCTTTGATGTGCTGGCCGTTGATCCCGCCTTCTATCGCCAGAACGTCCACAGCCTGGCCCGGCTGCTGCGCATCTGGCAGCAGGCCCACGACCTGGCCCGCCGCGATCCCGGGGCGGTGGAGATCATGGCCCGCCGTGAGGGGGGCAGCGCCGCCGTGTTCCGCGACACCGAACAGGGTCTGCTGTACCGCTCGCTGCCGCAACAGCAGCCGATGCTGCAGCCCCAGGGCCCCCTCAGCCGCAATCTGGAGGCGGTGAGCCGGGTGCAGCAACAGCTGGGCTTGATCCGGCCCGGATCGCCGCTGCCAGTGGTGGCCGCAGAACCGCTCGAGCAAGCGCTGTGATCAAGCCCCCACCTGATCAGCAACAAAGCACCGCAAGCCTTTGGCAGCGCAACAAGCAGCCTCTAGACTAGTATTGGTGCACTAGCAGAGGACCCTCGCGTGGCCCAGAACAAAGTTCAGTACCAGGATGGTTTTTCCCTCTCAGAATTCATTCAGGCTTATGGGACAGAGGAGAAATGCCTCGCGGCCCTCGAGCTTGCCCGATGGCCCGATGGCTTCCGTTGCCCGCGGTGCGGGGAGAGTGAGAACTTCGGCGTGATCCACGACAACCGTCGCAAAAGGTACCAGTGCAATCAGTGC
>JBJTQH010000104.1:0-18172 GCA_046075505.1 Cyanobium sp.
CCGCGCTGCCGGCGGACTGTGGGGTCCGCCGGCTCGTGCGCTCCGCGAGAGGTTGGGGCGGCGGGTTCAGCAGAGGTGTCGGCACCCAACCGGCCAACGTGGTTGTCGCCTGGTACCGATCAGCAGAACCCAGTACTGGCAATGGCTCTCGCTGATGGGTGGCGCAGTTTTCGTGTCGCCTCCAGCGACATCGCCCCCCGGTTGTCGCCGGCGACAACCGGGGGGCGATCAGCTCCCCTCACCGGCCAACTTGATTGACGCCAAGCGGCCAAGGGGGTTGACGCGGAGCAAATGGTAGAGACATTTGAGCAGAATGACTTCATGATTCTTGCAAATCAACTCTATCCCGCAGCGAACAGCGCTATTAGGCTAGACAGCATACGCAAGATCAGCAAAGAACAGGCTATTGAGATGGATAAATACGCCGATTCGTTTGTCCACCACGCTGAACCCATAGCAATTGAGTTCGAGGGGCAGCAAGGAGTCGCCTATCGAGTCCCCATCCCAGTCCACAGCGACTATTGACAAGATGACTCCTCCTGATAGCGAAGAATATCAACGTATTCGCTGATCACTCCGCAAAGGCGCGATCGAGAGGAATGCAAAAACCGCGCTCATCTTGGGTGTAGCGGCTAGTGGCGCATTTTTCGGCTTGACCGGCCTTGCGGTCACAGCCGCAGGCGCAACCATTGCAGTTTCAGTTGCCAAATGGAGGCAGGATCGCGCCAGCTGAAGACATGGGAACCACTGAATCATGGAGTAGGCCATGCAGGACCCTTGGCAAAGATCTAGATTTTATTGACGCATTATCTACCCAGATTCTTCTTGCTCTATCCAGTGATGGTGGCCTCCACGTTCTCCAGGTGCTACTGCAGTGGCCCCCGGCCCTGGGTGCAGCCCCAGTGGCGGTAGTGCTTGCCTGGGCTGAGCACCCCTCGCAGCCGCAGCTGGCGGAGGGTTTCGCGGCTCATCCCCAGGGCAGCGCAGGCTTCTGCCGTCGTGACCCAGACCCGCTGGCGGTTTGGCGTTGTGGCGGTGTCCATCAGCCTCCTGCCAGCTGAGCGCGGAAGCGCTGGAGGGTCTCGATCAACCAGGAGCGGCGA
Organism: Cyanobium sp.; assembly: GCA_046075505.1. GTDB lineage: Bacteria > Cyanobacteriota > Cyanobacteriia > PCC-6307 > Cyanobiaceae > Cyanobium. The sequence goes on from JBJTQH010000104.1 coordinate 1,104, forward strand.
TAGATCTTGACCTGGCGCGGGGCCCCGTCAACAAACTGCTGTCGGCAGGGAGGTTCTTCGCCGAACTCCTCGCGGTAGGCCCTGGCCACGAGCTTGCCGGCTGCGCAGAACTGGTTGCGCGGCAGCGCCTGCTGGAACACCTCCAGCCAGGCATCCCCCAAGGTGAGCTCCTCGTCGGTCGGGATACCTGGCAGCAGTCCCGAGCTCGCAAGGCAGGGCCCGCAGCCCAGAGCGCGTAGGTGATGAAGGCACTGGTGGCGACCAGGCTCTCCAGCCGCAGCAGCAGCGGCAACGAATGGCGCTCCAGTGCCTTGCGAGTCATCACGCCAAGGTCCTGCGCCACCCGCAGCTCGGCCTTGCGCTTCTCGACGGCCAGGAACAAGGCCAACAGGCCCACAGTGAGCAGGAACCAGGGCGAGGGCGGCAGCATCGCCGCCACCGCACCGGCAATCGCCCGCAGCAGAAAGCCCGAGGCGATGCAGAACAGATCCAGCAGCGGCATCCGCTTGAGCTGCAGGCAGTAGGCCACCTGGATCAGCCCATAGAGCAGCACCACCCCCGCCAGGGCCGGCGTGATCCAGGCCGCCAGGCTCAGGCTCACCGCCGCCAGCACCGCAGCGCTGGTCAGAGCAGCGGGCACGCTCACCAGCCCAGCGGCGATCGGCCGGTGGCGCTTGCTGGGGTGGGCCCGATCGGCTGCCACATCCAGCCAGTCGTTCAGCAGGTAAATGGCGCTCGAGATCAGGCAGAACGCCACCAGCGCCCCTGCCGCCGGCAGCCAGACCCCTGCTTCAAAGCGGAAGGCAAACAGCGGCGCCGCGAACACCAGCAGGTTCTTGGGCCACTGCCGCGGGCGGCAGGCCACCAGCAAGGCAGGCAGGCCAAGGGCGGCCAGCAACCATCGAGCCGCCCTCCCCGAGCCGTCGTGGGCCAGAACTTATCGCGCCAGCTCTCGCATGGACCCCTGGAAGGCAGTGGGCGAAAGCAAGGCGTGACCAGGGCTTCGCGCAGGTGGCCTCCCCGCGGCTGGCCGCGGCGGCGCAGATCTGGGTGAGGATGGCTTCGGCCCAGCCGCCAGCCTGCGTCCTGCCCTTGTCGTTGCCCTCGATGCTCGCCACTCCACTGATCGAGGCGCGCCGCCGCAGATCCTGGCCAGCACCATCAGACCTGCCGGTGTTGGTTCGCCAGGGGGCGGGGGTGTTGCCCTCAGCGCCGCAGCGGCACCACCTCCTGGCCGATCGGGGCCAGGGCGATCAGGGCGAGCTTGATGTGCTGCAGTCCGAAGGGAATGCCGATGATCGTGATGAAACAGGCCAGGGCTGAGCTGAGGTGACCGATCGCCAGCCACCAGCCCGCCAGCAGGAACCAGATCACGTTGCCGATCCATCTTAGGGGCCCGGTGCCCAGATCGAGCCGCCCGCTCCGCTCGCGCCGGCTGACGGCCTCGTTGCCGAACGGCCAGAAGGAGAAGGTGCCGATCGTGAAGCAGGCCCGCGCCCACGGGAGGCCGACGATCGTGATCGCCGCCACCAGACCTGCCAGCCACCAGCCCAGGCCCATCACGACCCCGCCGAGCAGGAACCAGAGCAGATTGAGCAGAAAACGCAGCATGGCCCCGGCCAGCGATGGTGGCTCCCCAGCCTGGCGCTGTCCGGCCCGGGCTGCCGTCGCCCTCCCCGACAGCCGTTGTGGCCTTCGAGGTCGCGGTGCCCGCAGGGGCGGTTCCCCGTATGGCGGGGCACACGCGCGCCAGCCGCCCTGGTCCAAGGATGGAGGTGGAACGGCAGAGAGAGACCGTCATGCGCGAGGTTGTGTTCCACGTTGTTGTCGACCGGCCCGGCCACCTGGAGGCCCAGGCCGATACCCCGGCGCTGCGGATTGCCGCGCCCACGCTCGAGGAGTTGCAGCATGAGGCGCGCGAAGCCCTGATCGCCCATCTCGGGCCGGCCCACGGCACCTATCGGGTGCGGATCCGCCACCAATCCCAGCTGGGCAGCCGTCCGCCGTTGCCGCAGCCCGCGATCTGTCGCTGAGCGCCGGGGTGCAGCCCGCTCGCGTGGTCCAGGGATCGCCATCAGACTGGTGATCGCTCCTCTGCGGCTCGATCCGTGATGCGGCCCGCTGACGCTGACGTCGAGTCCGATGGCCGGAGCATGCCCGGCTCTGCGCGCGACACCGGTGCAGGCACCGCTGCTGCCCGAGCTGGTACCGGCGGCGAAGGCCCACCGGAGTGCCGCGGCGATTCGGTCTCTGGTTCAGGAGCTATCCCCCGTTCTGCGGCTGAGGGCAGCGCAGCTGTGCCCGGTGGGCCGGAGCCTGACAGCCTGAAGACCTCCACTGCACTCTCGCCTTCGCCTGTCGATGGCGTCGGCCCCGAGCCGTTGGCGTTGCCGGCCGGTGAACATCATCTCTGCAGCTGTGGTCGCAGTCGCCATGGCTGGCTCTGCGATGGCGCCCATCTCGGCACGGGGCGTGTGTCCTATGCGCTGCAGCTCGAGGCCCCCTGCACGGTGTTGCTCTGCCGCTGCGGTCGCTCCCATCGCTATCCCCTCTGCGACGGCCATCACCTCCTGCCTCAGCGCCGCCCCTGGTGGCGCTGGCGGAGAGCTGCGCCATGAACGAACCGCAGGCATCGCTGGTGCTCGCCGCGGATGATCCGGCTGCTCTGGCCCGCTTCTACGGCGCTCTGCTGCAGGTGGAACCGCAGCCGGGTCTGAGTGCAAGCCACTGGCGGCTGCCCTGGCCGGGCGGGGGCACGCTCGAGCTCTATGCCCCATCCCGTCAGCGTCGCCCACCCCGGCAGGTGGGCCGTCTGGCGCTCTGTCTGCAGCGGCGGGCTGCCGGTGCGGAGCCAGTCGCCGTGCTGCAGGCCTGGCTGGCTGACGGGATCGCCCTGGGGGCCACCCTGCAGGAGCCGCTGCGCCGGGAGCCCTTCGGAGCCGAGGCCTGGCTGGCGGATCCGGAGGGCAATCGCCTGCTGCTGTTGGTGCCGGTTCAGGCACCCTGATCTGCCGGAAGCGGCAGCCTGAAACGAGCATGGAGGGACTCGAACCCCCGACATTCAGAACCGGAATCTGACGCTCTATCCAACTGAGCTACATGCCCTCGGTGGCAGGTGTGGATTCACCCGCGCGGCACGGCAGGCGCGCCACCCGATGGACGTACCTTAGCCGCTCACTGCCCCAGAACCATCCGGCTGCATCGCCTGGAGATCCACAGCTTCCGCAACATCGCTGCCCTGGAGCTGAAGCTGGCCGCGCCGCGCCTGCTGGTGATCGGGGAGAACGGCCAGGGAAAATCGAACCTGCTCGAAAGCGTTGAGCTGCTCACCAGCCTGCGCTCCCATCGCTGCGGCAGCGATCGCGACCTGATCCGCCACGGCCATGCCGCCAGTCGCCTGCTGGCCGACTGTGACGACGGGGACCAGCTGGAGCTGCGCCTGCGTCGCAGCGGCGGTCGCCAGGCCTGGCGCAACGGCAAGCTGCTCGACCGCCAGCTCGATCTGCCCGGCTCGCTGCGCTGCGTCGGTTTCAGCGCCCTCGATCTCGATCTGGTGCGTGGGGAGCCCTCCCTGCGGCGTCAGTGGCTCGACCAGGTGGTGCTGCAGCTCGAACCGGTGTATGGCCGCCTGCTGCAGCATTACTCGCGCCTGTTGCGCCAGCGCAGTCAGTTGCTGCGTCGTGGCCTGGCCGGCGCCGATCTCGAGGCGCTTCTGGATGCCTTCGATCAGCAGATGGCGCTGGTGGGCACCCGCCTGCATCGTCGCCGCTGGCGTGCCCTGCGCCGTCTGGAACCCCTGGCCGCGGCCTGGCAGGGGCGGATCGGTGGCGGCGGCGAGGCCCTCACCCTGGCCTACCGCAGCGGCACCAGCCTGGAGGCGGAGGCGGATCCCACGGATGACGAGGATCGCTGGCGGGCGCGGCTGGAGGAACAGCTGCGGCAGCAGCGGTCTGAGGAGCGACGCCTCGGACAGTGCCTGGTGGGTCCGCATCGCGATGAGATCCTGCTGCTTCTGGCCGGCGAGCTGGCGCGCCGCTATGGCTCCGCCGGCCAGCAGCGCACCCTGGTGCTCGCCCTGAAGCTGGCGGAGCTGGAGCTGGTGCAGCAGGTGGTGGGGGAGCCGCCGCTGCTGCTGCTCGACGATGTGCTGGCGGAACTGGACCCCGGTCGTCAGCAGCTGTTGCTCGAGGCCGTCGGCGAAGGCCATCAGTGCCTGGTCAGCGCCACCCATCTGGAGCTGTTCCGGGGGGAGTGGCGGCGCGACAGCCAGGTGGTGCGCCTGGCCGCCGGCCAGCTGCTGCCCGCCTGAGCCACCGGGTTCCGCCGGATGGCGGTGATCCCGTGCTGTCGGCGAGGGCCTCAGATCGGTGGGGACCGGCCGGCAGGGGCGTTCTGCCTTCCTGTTTCCGGCGGCATTGCCCATCGCCCTCCGCTCAGTCCGGGTCAGCCTGCGCGCCCGGCGGCGTGCCTCCTGGCGCTGCCGGTCTCCGGCCGTTCCGGGCGTGCCGTGGGCGGCGCTATGGCCCGTTCTGTGCGCATGGCAGCACAGCGCTGCTGCGACACCGACACAACGCCATTCGGCACGTACTGTGGGGAGCCTCTGTCAGAACCCCTGATGAACCAGCGCCTCTCCAGCCTCCACCCCAACCCGGGATGGGCCGGAACCACCAGTCAGTCCCTCGCCAGCGCCACACCAGGTCCTCAGGCCCCGACCACCGATGCGGTGGGTAAACACTGCATCCTCGAGCTGTACGACTGCGATCGCTCCAGGCTCGACGACGAAGCCTTTCTGCGCGACACCATCACCAGTGCAGCCAGACGTGCTGGTGCCACGCTCCTGAACCTGATCACCCATCACTTCCAACCCCAGGGTGTGACGGGCCTGGCCCTGCTGGCCGAATCCCATATCTCCATCCATACCTGGCCGGAGTCGGGATACGCCGCTGTTGATGTGTTCACCTGCGGGGATCACACCATGCCGGAGAAGGCCTGCCAGGTGCTGTGGGAGGAACTGGGTGCCGGCAGTCACAAGCTCACCAGCTTCCGTCGCGAAACGCCGCTCAGCATGGAAGGCAGCGAACGCGATCCCGAGCTGGTGGTCGCCTGATCCGCCTGGATGGCCCTGCCCTGATTGATTCATGGCATGGTTTGATTCATGGCATGGTCGGATTCGGCGCCATCGCCGTCCTCGTTGCCCCAGCTGGTCATCACGCCGGTTGAACCGCCCCAGTCCCTGCGACACGGGCGGTTTTTTGTTGGCGGTCGAACCCTGGCCCCCTCTGCCCTGTTGCTGACCATTCCGGTCCTGGGCTACGGCTGACAGGCCAAGCGGGCGTCAGGGCGGTGTGATCGTGCTGGGGGCCAGAGAACGGTTGAGCTTGCCGCTCACCAGACCCTCGAGATCCAGCGCCACCGCTGTGAAGCCGCAGGCGCTGAACGCTTCCAGCAGCTCCTGCCGCAAAGGGCCGGCAGCAAGGGTCTGCAGCACCTGCGACAGCTGGCTCGCCGGCAGTTCGATGCGGGCGCTGTCGCCCTGGGAGCGCACCCGCAGCTCCCCGTAGCCCTGTTGTCGCAGCCAGGCTTCGGCGCGGGCCACCCGCTGCAGCCGTTCGGCCTGGATCGGTTCACCGTAGGGAAAGCGCGAGGCGAGGCAGGGCTGGGCCGGTTTGTCCCACCAGGGAAAACCCAGCGCCCGCGACAGCTGCCGCACGCCGGCCTTGTCGATGCCGTGCTCCGCCAGGGGGGAGCGCACGCCGAATTCCCGGGCGGCGCGGATGCCGGGGCGATGGTCGCCGAGATCATCCAGGTTGACGCCATCCAGCACCAGGGCATCGCCGGCGCTGGCGGCGATCGGCGCCAGCAGGCGGTGCAGTTCCCGCTTGCAGGCGTAGCAGCGATCTGCGGGATTGCTGCTGTAGGCCGGATCCTGCAGTTCGGCGGTGGCCACCTCGCGCTGCTCGATCCCCAGCCAGCTGGCCTGCAGGCGCGCCTCCTGGCGCAGATGGGGGGCCAGCGCCGGGGAGACGCCGGTGATCGCCACGGCGTTCTCGCCCAGGGCTTCCACCGCCAGGGCCGCCACCAGGGTGCTGTCCACCCCTCCGGAATAGGCCACCACCACAGCCTTCTGGGCGGCGAGCTCCCGGCGCAGGGCCGTCAGCGCCTCGGCCAGGGCCGGGGGCAGGGAATCCAGCAGGGAGAAGTGCATCGGAGCCATCGGGGCGATCCTGGCAGGGCCAGCCGGGGATCTGGGTAGCATCCGGTCCGGAATGACCGGTCCATGACACCCCCCAGCAGCACCCAGACCCCTCGGCGGGGCACCGGACGGGGCATCGGCATCCGCACGGCCGCCGGCAGCGAGGAGCGGGTGCATGGCCAGCTGCACGTCTACGACGGCGACGGCAAGGGCAAGAGCCAGGCGGCTCTGGGGGTGGTGCTGCGCACCATCGGTCTGGGCATCTGTGAGCGGCGGCGCACGCGGGTGCTGTTGCTGCGTTTTCTCAAGGGGCCGGGCCGCTCCTACGACGAGGATGCGGCGATCGAGGCGCTGCAGCAGGGTTTCCCCCACCTGATCGATCAGGTGCGCACCGGCCGCGGCGACCACTTCAATGCCGAGGAGGCCACGGCCTTCGATCGCCAGGAGGCACAGCGCGGCTGGGATATCGCCCGCGGGGCCCTGGCCAGTGATCTCTATTCGGTGATCGTGCTCGATGAGCTCAATCCCGTGCTCGATCTCGGGCTGCTTGACACCGATGAAGTGGTGCAGGTTCTGGCCACCAAGCCGGCTGGGGTGGAGATCATCTGCACCGGTCGCGGTGCGCCGCCGGCATTGATCCAGCTGGCGGATCTGCATTCGGAGATGCGCGCCCACCGCCGCCTGGATGCCGGTGTTGACGGTGAGGCCGCCGCCGGATCGCTGCTGGAGCGGGGGTTGGATGGGATCGAGATCTACACCGGTGAAGGCAAGGGCAAGAGCACCAGCGCCCTGGGCAAGGCGCTGCAGGCGATCGGCCGCGGCATCAGCCAGGACAAGAGCCATCGCGTGCTGATCCTGCAATGGCTGAAGGGCGGCAGCGGCTATACCGAAGATGCGGCGATTGCGGCCCTGCGTGAGAGCTATCCCCATCTTGTCGATCACCTGCGCTCCGGCCGTGATGCAATCGTCTGGCGGGGGCAGCAGCAACCGATCGATTATGTGGAGGCGGAGCGCGCCTGGGAGATCGCCCGCGCCGCCATCTCCAGCGGCCTCTACAAGACCGTGATCCTCGATGAACTGAATCCCACGGTGGATCTGGAGCTGCTGCCGGTGGAGCCGATCATGCAGACGCTGCTGCGCAAGCCATCTGAACCGAGGTGATCATCACCGGCCGCTGCAAATCACGGCCCGCCTACTTCGACCTGGCTTCGGTGCACTCCGAGATGGTTTGCCACAAGCACTACGCCGAGCGTGGCGTCGACCTCAATCTGGGGGTGGATTACTTAGGGGCCCGCGGACTTTTTCGCTTGCTCTGCAGGGTTGCGGCCACTCCATGGGAGCGGCCCCCTGACGTTGTTTCAGGCGAGAGCCGCTTCAGGAGCGGCCCGGCTCAATAGCGCTGCACCGAGGGATCCACCTCCTGGCTCCAGGCGTCGATGCCGCCGGCCACGTTGATCCCTTCGATGCCGTGGCGCTTGAGGGCGATCAGGGCCTTGGCGGAGCGGCCGCCCAGTTTGCAGTGGACGTAGAGGGTTTTGCCGGCGGCGAGCGCACGCACCTGTTCCACGGCGGTGCCGTTTTCGATCTGATCGAGCGGGACGAGCGTGGCCCCAGGAATCACGGCGATCTCGGCCTCGGGTGGATTGCGTACATCAAGCAGCACCAGATCGCTGCGATCGCCATCGAGCAGGGCTTTCAGGTCCGTGACGCTGATGCTCTCCACTGCGCCGGCCTCCTCCTGCCCGGGTGCGGTGCCGCCCACGCCGCAGAACTCCTGATAATCAATCAGTTTGTCGATCACCGGGCGCTCGGGATTGGGACGCAGCTTCAGCTCGCGGAATTTCATGCCGAGCGCATCGAACAGCAGCAGCCGGCCGCTGAGGGTGGTGCCGATGCCGGTGATGATCTTCACCGCCTCGGTGGCCTGGATGACGCCGATGATGCCGGGAAGCACACCCACCACACCGCCTTCGGCGCAGGAGGGCACCATGCCCGGCGGCGGCGGTTCGGGGAACAGATCGCGGTAGTTGGGACTCTCGGCATCGAGGTTGAACACCGTCGCCTGCCCCTCGAAGCGGAAGATCGAGCCGTACACATTGGGTTTGCCCAGCAGTACGCAGGCGTCGTTGACCAGATAGCGGGTCGGGAAGTTATCGGTGCCGTCGCAGACCAGGTCGTAGGCGCTGATGATCTCGAGGGCGTTGTCGCTGGTGAGGGCCGTCTCGTAGAGATCCACCTGGCAGTGGGGATTGATCTCGAGGATGCGCGCCTTGGCCGATTCGATCTTCGGTTTGCCGACCCAGCTGGTGCCATGGATCACCTGCCGCTGCAGGTTGCTGTGGTCGACCACATCGAAATCGACGATGCCGAGGCGGCCCACACCGGCCGCAGCCAGATAGAGCAGCAGGGGGGAGCCCAGGCCGCCGGTGCCGACGCAGAGCACGGAGGCGGCCTTGAGGCGCTTCTGTCCCTCCATGCCCACCTCGGGCAGGATCAGATGGCGCGAAAAGCGCGCCACCTCATCGGGACTGAGCTGCACACCGCTGGTGTCGGGAGGAAGCATGGCAGGGCTGGACTGGGCAGGCAGGGGCGGCATCGGACGGCGAGGCGGCGGAGCCTGGACGCGGCCCCGGATCAGGAGCGCGGCCGGGGCCGGATCGCGGCTGGGCCGCCGTCCGCGGGGAACTCCGGCGACGCCGGTGCCGTCAATCCACCATTCTCCACGGCAGCGGCCGCGCCGTGACCGGCGTGTCGTCCCGGCGCGACCCGGCCGCGCCCTCGCCTGTCTCGCCAACCCCATCGTCCCGTTCCCCTTCGCCACGCTTGTTGTCGCCATCGCGCTCCAGCCACCAACAGGCCGGTGTCCAGTGCTGCAGCGGCGAGAGGATCAGCTGCAGGGCGGGGGGGAAGGTCAGGGCCCGGTCCGTGGCCGAGGGCACCGCTGCGCTGCAGGGATGGCTGTGCGCCGCTCCGAGCACCCGCAGATTCCGCTCGCGGGCCCAGCGCTGGGCCAGCAGCTGTTCGCGTGGATCGATCCCGAAGCGCCGTTGCCGCTCCGTCGCCGGCAGCCAGGTGTTGAGGCAGGGCCAGATCAGCTGCACCTCCCAGGTCGTGACGGGAGCCTCAGGGGGCGCGCCGGCGCCGGAGGGGAGCACGGCGCCAGCAGGTGCCAAGGGGCGTGTGGAGGATCCAGCTGCGGCCGGTTCTGGCTGCAGGGCCAGGCCGGCGGGCCAGGCTTCCGGCGGGCACGGCAGCGGCAGGCTGGGGGCGGCCAGCGGCCGGGATCCCGGTGGTGGCGAGGCCGACCTCAGGGTCTGCCCCAGCAGCAGAGCGCAGCCCTCAGCAGGGATGGCAGCCGCCAGAACCCGCTGCAAAACAGTCAGCGCCCGCCGACGGATACGGATTTCCTCTGGCGTCATGTCTGACACAGGGTTAACTTTAGCGCCGTTGTCTTTGCAATCTGCCCGGCATGAGTGACTCCTTCACCGAACTCCAGACCAAGAGCGAGTTCACGCCCGGCAGCAGCAACGGCTCCAGCACCGGTGGTTTTGACCTCCCCGGTTTCAGCGAGCTGATCGGCAAAGCGAACGCCGCCCTCGATTCAGTCGACTGGAACCTGATGTCCAAGGCGGCCAAGGCCACCGGCATCCTGCTGGCGGTGATCGTGGCCCAGATCCTGATCAAGGGCGTGCTCGACACGATCAACATCCTGCCGGTGGTGCCCGGTCTGCTCGAGCTGCTCGGCCTGGTGGTGGTGGGCCGCTGGAGCTGGGCGAACCTGCGCACCAGCGACAAACGCACCGCCGTGGTCACCCGCATCCAGACCCTGCGCCAGGAATACCTGGGCTGAGGCCCTCCGGCCGGCAACCGGGCTGGCAGCGATGCCGCAGCCCTGAGCCTGCCGGTTCCCACCTCGTCCACCTTGCTTCTGGGGCAGCCTGCGGTCTGCCCCTTTTTTGTGCCTGCCCTGAACAGTTCGCTGGCCCGGGCGGCGGCCAGCCTGCCGGCCCCAGGCCTGCCCGGCGACGCTCCTGGAGCTTCAGGCCACAGGGGGCGTGGCGAGCAGGGAGGTGAGGCACGCCTGGGCCTGGGAGCGGTAGCCGCCGCCGAACAGGTTGGCGTGGTTGAGCAGGTGATACAGGTTGTACAGCGACTGCCGCTGGTGGTGCCCCTCCGGCAGGGGCCAGTCCTGCTCGTAGCCGCGGAAGAACTCCGGCGGGAAGCCGCCGAACAGATGGGCCATCGCCAGATCCACCTCGCGGTCGCCGCGGTGTACGGCGGGATCGAACAGGGCGCCGCCGCCGCCTGCGAGCAGCGAGGCATTGCCGCACCACAGGTCGCCATGCACCAGCACCGCCGCTGGGCGGTGGCAGGCCAGCCAGGCGGGCACCTGCTCCAGCAGGGCCTCCGCTCCCTGCAGCTGGATCCCGCGGCGCGCCAGCCGCTCCAGCTGGGGTGCCAGCCGTCGCTCCGTGAAGAAGCGCCCCCAGTCCTCCAGCCAGCCATTGGCCTGCGGTGTGGCGCCGATCACGTTGTCCCGGATCCAGCCGTGGTGGCTGCCGCCGCGATCGCCCGCTGCGCAGGCCCGCTTCAGGCTGCCGCGATGCAGGCGCGCCAGGGAGCGGCCCAGGGCCTGCCAGTCGCCGGCCGCGCCACCGGAGCGCAGCGGCAGCCAGGGCAACACGAGCAGCGCCAGCGTGTCGTGACCGCCGAGGGCCAGGGGGGCGGGCACGTGCAGCCCACTGCCCTCCGCTGCCGCCGCCAAGGCGGCCAGCCCATCGGCTTCCGCCTCCAGCAGCGGCAGGCTCTGCCGCTCTCCCCCCTTGGCGAACAGCAGTTCACCACCCGCCAGTTCCAGCCGCCAGGCGTGATGGATCGAGCCACCCGAGAGTGCGGTGCGCCGTTGCAGCTCGACGCCCAGCTGCTGTTTCAGCCAGGAGGCCAGGGGGTCATCCCGCATCGCCGTCGCCTCGTCCGGGTGCATGGCGCTGCCAGCATGGCGACCCCGAACCAGGCGCGGCATGGCCGATCCCCCAGCAGCCACCCCCGCGAGCAGTGGCGAGGCTGTCGGGCGGCGCTGTGATGTGGCGGTGATCGGTGCTGGCATCGCCGGTCTCACGGCAGCGGCCCTGCTCGCCCGCGCCGGTCTGGAGGTGGAGCTGCTGGAGGCCCATCACCAGAGCGGCGGCTGTGCCGGCACCTTCCGCCGCGGTGCCTGGATCTTCGATGTCGGCGCCACCCAGGTGGCGGGCCTGGAACCCGGCGGGATCCATCAGCGGCTGTTCGCGCATCTCGGTGTGCCGGCCCCGGCGGCCGATCCGCTCGATCCCGGCTGCGTCGTCGATCTGGCCGATGGTCGGCCGCCGGTGCGCATCGGCCGCGATCCGCAGCAGTGGCAGGAGGAGCGCAGCCGCCAGTTCCCCGGCAGCGAACGCTTCTGGAGCCTGTGCAGCGCCCTGCACCAGATCAACTGGCGCTTCGCGGAGCGGTTGCCGGTGCTGCCGCCCCGCTCCTGGTGGGATCTGGGCCAGCTGCTCGGGGGGCTGGAGCCGGCCACGCTGGCCTCCGGGCTGTTCACCACCGCTTCAGTGGCGGATCTGCTGCGCCTGTGCGGGTGCGCCGGTGATCGCCGGCTGCGGCGGTTTCTGGATCTGCAGCTGCGCCTCTATTCGCAGGAGAGTGCCGATCGCACCGCCGCGCTCTATGGCGCCACGGTGCTGCAGATGGTGCAGCAACCGCTGGGGCTGTGGCATCTGCACGGTTCGATGCAGAGTCTCTCGGCGGCCCTGGAGCAGGCCCTGGCCAGGGCCGGTGGCCGGCTGCGGCTGCGCCACCGGGTCCTGGCTCTGGAGCCGCCGCGCCCAGGATCCGGCTGGAGGGTCATGGCCCAGGGGCCGGGGGGAGCTTCGCTGAAGCTGGAGGCCGGCGATGTGGTGGTGAGCCTGCCGCCCCAGAGCCTGCCGTCGCTGCTGGGGGAGGCGTTGCCGGTCGCCTATGGCCGGCGCCTGCAGACCCTGCCGGAACCGAGTGGGGCACTCGTCTTCTATGGGGTGGTTCACCGGATGCGGCTACCGGCGGACTGCCCCGGCCATCTGCAGCTCGATGGGTCGGATCCCGGTTCGCTGTTCGTGTCGGTGAGCCAGGAGGGTGACGGTCGCGCCCCGGCCGGCGAAGCCACCGTGATCGCCAGCGTGTTCACTCCAGCTCGCGACTGGTTTGGCGGTGAGGAGGCCGACTATCAGCGCCGCAAGCGACAGGCGCGCCTCGCGATCGAGGCCGGCCTGGAGCGGCTGCTGGGCCTGGCGCCGGAGCACTGGTTGCATCGGGAGCTGGCGACGCCGCGCGGCTGGGCCGGCTGGACCGGTCGCCCCTGGGGGTATGTGGGCGGCCTGGGCCAGCATCCGCTCCGCTTCGGGCCGTTCGGACTGGCCAGCCGCACTCCCCTGCCCCATCTGTGGCTGTGCGGCGATGCGATCCATCCGGGCGAGGGCACCGCCGGGGTGAGCCAGTCGGCCCTGATGGCGGTGCGGCAGTTGCTCCACAGCCGCGGTCTGCCGTTGCCGCTGGAGCCCTGAAACCGGAATCGGCGCCGGAGGCGGTTCCCCGCAAGCCCTCAGGCGCAGCCCCCAGTTCCCTGCTCCGCCCCCGTGTCCCGGCTCCTCTTGCCGATGGGTATGGATCTCAGGGCTCCGGCTGGCCGGTGGGCGGCTTGAGCCGCAGGCAGCCCTGAGACATGGAGATCAGGGGAACTCAGCTCAGGGCAACGCAGCTCCAGGACACGCGGCTCAGAGAAACCCCGGCCGCAGCTGCTGGCATTCCGCCAGCGCAGCTGTCAGCTCCGGCCAGCTCTGCTGCCTCACCTGCTGTTCCAGCCCTTCGAGCGCCTGGCGGTACTGCCCCAGGGCTTCCAGCAGCGCTGCGCGGTTCCAGCGGGCCATCCAGGTGCCCAGCTCCGGATTGCCCCCCCCGACGCGGCTGGTGTCGGCAAAGCCGCTGGAGGCCAGGGCGCGCACCAGCGACGGCAGCTCCCCCCCGATCGCCGCGCCGCCGCGGTCGGCGGCCTGCAGCAGGGCAGCGCTCACCAGCACGGGCAGGTGGGAGATCAGGGCCACGGCCCGGTCGTGGTCGGCGGCGCTGCAGGTGATCCATTCGGCTTCCAGGGCCAGGGCCAGCTGCTGCACCTGCTCGAGCGCCCCGGCATCGGTGGCCGCTGACGGTGTCGCCACCCAGGGGCGGCGGCGGAACAGCCCTGCCTCACCCGCTTCCACCCCCGCCCGGGCCGTGCCCGCCATCGGATGGGATGGCACGAACCGACAGCCGCGCGAAGGATCCAGCACCCGCTCCCACACCGCCTGCACCGGCGCCTTGACCGAGCCCACATCGGTGATCACCGCCCCCTCCGGCAGGGCCTGCAGCAGGCTCGCCGCCGGTGTGAGCAGCTGATCGAGCGGCAGGGCCAGCAGCACCAGGCCGCAGCCGCTGAGCACGGCCGGATCGGTGGACACCGCCGAGGCCAGACCCCGTTCCAGGGCGCGGCGGGCGGTGGCGTCCCGATGCACCAGGGCCCGCACCTCCGATCCGCGGGCCAGCAGATCGAGGCCGAGGGAGCCGCCGATCAGACCCATCCCGACGATGCCGACCGGCTGGCGTTGCCACAGGGCTGTCATCGCTGCATCCATGTCGCTGTAGCCAGCTTCCTACGATCCCGCGATGTTGGAAGCCAGGGCCCATCAGCAGCTCAAGGCGCTCCTCAGGAGCGAGGGGGCTCCGCGCTGGCCGCATCACCTCACCCTCAGCCGTCTGGTGGCCCGCAGTCTGCGTCGCGGCGATCGCACTCTGATCCGCCTGGCCCCCGGCACCGATCCGAGCTGGTGGATCGGCCTGCTGGTGCCGCTGGCGCTCAGTGAGACGCCGCTGGCGCTGGTGGTGGGGGCGGCCCTGCGGCAGCGGCTGCTGCAGGTGGAGGCTCCGCGACTGCAGGCGGCCGGTCTGGATTTCGGCTGCTGGCAGGGGCCTGCGGCACCGGCCTCGGCGCGGCTGTGGCTGCTCAGCCATCAGGAGCTGCTGCAGGCCTGGCGCCAGGGGCAGCTCGGGGAGCGCCAGCTGGTGATTCCCCAGGCCGAGCAGCTGGTGGAGGAGCTGCGACAGGCGATGGCGATTCAGATCACCCCGGCGGACTGGCAGGCCCTGGGGCAGGCGCGACCGGCCGCCGCCGCCAGCCTGATGGTCCTGCATCAGCGCCTCTCGGAGCGGATCCTCTGCCATCCGCGCCACCCGGGGCAGACGGTGCCGGTGCTGCCCGAGCAGGAGGCGCCCCTGCGGCAACTGCTCACACTGCTGGCCCCACTGCCGGAACCCTGGAATCGCTGGCTGGAGACACCGCAGGCGCGCTGGACCAGCTGGGCCCGGGTGGATCCGGCCCTGCTGCAGTGGCAGCTGCAGCGTCAGCCCCTCGATCCGCTCCAGGAGCTGGATGGTCTGCTCCACCAGCGCGGTGCTGTGCTCGCCGGAGAACTGGGCAGCGGAGAACTCGGCAGCGACGTGCGAGCCGAGGGGGAGGCGTCCCCCCTGCAGGGAGATCTCGGTTTTGTGCCGCAGGTGAGTGTCGAGCTGGGGGATCCGCCCCTCAGTGATCCGCTGCCCGTCTATGCCCCCCTGCGGCAGCCTCTGCCCAACAGCCCCTTGTTCGCGCAGCATCTGCTCGATCAATGCCGTCGCCTGGTGCTGGGCCAGGCCCGGCTGACGGTGGTGCTGCTGGATGACGGCCCCCTGCGGCGGCAGCTGGCCAGCGGCCTGGCGGCGGAGTTCGGCAGTCGCGTCAACGAGGAGACGACGGCGCCGGAGGCGAATGGGGTGCTGTGCTGCCGCTGGAGCTGGTGGCTGGAGCATCAGGGGCGCCTGCCCCAGCCCGGCCAGATCGTGGTGGCGCTGCTGCCGATCGCCAGCCTGGAGGATCCGTTGACGGCAGCGCGGGTGGCGGCCCTGCGGCAGCAGGGTCGCGACTGGTTCCGTGAGCTGTTGCTGCCCGAGGCGCTCAACCGGTTGCAGCGTTCCCTGGCGGGGTTGCGACGCCAGGGAGGGGGGCGGATGGCGGTGTTGGATGGCCGTCTGCGCGGACGCAGCTGGGGGCGGATGGTGCAGCGGGCCCTGGAACCCTGGGTGCCGCTGACGCGGCTGCTGCCGGAGTGAAGGCCCTGGGGCGGCGCTCAGGGCCAGGCCCCGTAACTTGGGGCGAGTCGAGCGCTACAGAGTCCGATGGGGGAAGCCAGACGCCGGGCCGTCCAGGGCCTGCCACCGCGCCAGAAGAAGGTCGTCGAGAAGGCGGCAAAGGAGCCGGTCGACTCCTCGCCCCGGCTGCTGCCCTGGCTGCCGTTCAGCCGCCGGCAGGCGGATCGCTTCGTGGAGCTCACCACCCGCGGTGCCTGGGTCGGCATCGCCGCCCTGGTGCTGTTCTGGCTGACGGTGCGCTTCATCGGCCCGGCCCTGGGCTGGTGGACCCTGGCCGACGGCTGAGACCAGGTGGTGCGGAATCACCCGGGCTGCTCCCTGGCTCCGGGCCTTCGGCGGCCCCGGTGGTGATCCGCGCACAGCGGCAACGGAGTACAACGAAAAACGAAAGAAAACCTTAGGATCCGCTCCAGCCTTGTCTTGGAGCCCCATGTTCAACCGACTGGCCGAGCAGTACAGGGCTCTGGTGCGGGATCTGGTGCTCAGCCTGCAGGCCCTTGCGGCCGGGCTGCAGCAACGCGGCCATGTCGCCACCTGTTATGTCTGCGGAGACGATCCGATCAGCCACGGCGCTTCCTTCGTGGCTGATCTGGGCGATGGCCACACCGTTCGGTTTCTGGTGTCGGATTTCGGCATCAGCTGGGTCGAATGCCGCGATGGCCGTGAACTGGTGAAATTCGAAGGCGGCGAAGCGATTCAGGAGCTGCAGCGCCTGGCCCTGTTGTTGCAGACACCGGCCAGCACCTATGAGGTTGCTGCGGACACCACGGTGACGCCGGCATCCACCGCAGCCGCAAAGCGCCGTGGCAAAGCCGCCCGTCCGGCCCTCAAGGCCGCTGCCCCATCCACGGCGACCGCCCGACTGGATCCGCCCCATTTCCTCCATGCCCCACGGTCGGAAGCGGCCTGATCCCAGCCGCATCCGCCGCTGCGCCGGCATCTCGCCGAGGTCTTGCCAGGGGGCCAGCCGACCGCTGCTGCCGGCCAGCTTTTTGCATCGCGCAGCAGGGTTTCCGCCAGCCACAGGGGGTGCGCTCCGGGGCGACCGCAGCGGCGACAGAGGAGGGGATGGCCGTCGTGGCTGCCTCCTCTGCCGGCAGGGCCTCAGCCGGCGTTGGCGAGGGCTTCGAGCGCTTCGGTGACCAGGGCGTCTTCAAGGGACACCTCTTCGGCGCCTTCGGCGGTGGTGCCGGCGGCGAGCTTGGCAGCAGCGGCGAGGGGCTTCATGGAGTTGGCCGTCACCTCGGATCCCTCCGTCAGTTTGCGGCGGGTGAGCTGCTCGATCTCATCGCGCTGGGGGGGATTCTGTTCCAGCCAGCCGATCGTGTTGTCACGCCCCTGGCCGATGTTGTCCCCGGAGTAGCTGTACCAGGCGCCCTTGCGGCTGACGACGCCCGTTTCCTCGGCCAGATCGAGCAGGCAGCCGAGGGTGCTGATGCCGCGGCCGAACAGGATGTCGAATTCAGCGATGCGGAAGGGCGGCGCCACCTTGTTCTTGGCCACCTTCACCTTGGCGCGGATGCCGTACTCCTCGGTGCCGCGCTTGAGGGTCTGGATGCGGCGGATGTCCAGGCGCACGGAGGCATAGAACTTCAGGGCGTTACCACCGGTGGTGGTTTCCGGGCTGCCGTAGGTGACGCCGATCTTC
>JBJTQH010000105.1:0-26140 GCA_046075505.1 Cyanobium sp.
GTTCGATCTCCTCCTTCTGAGCCACGATGAAGCTCCTGGCGTCGGCTGGCCACGACAACCAGTCCGCTTCTGGGATCCCAGCCGGAGGGGTGTTAATCTCATGAAGTCTATCCGTGAGATGGGGCCGGGAGTCAGGCTGCCGTCAAGAGCTCAGAAATATCGCTGTTCGCTTGGAGCCGTCTCGCCCTCTGAACGGGTACGACCCGTTTGAGTATCCGGAATTTGTTTCTATCGTTAATTTCATCAAGGATTATCTCATTAATTATCCCAATGAGGGCGATTTCTGGGAAATCCTCAATAAGAATCTGGTGACGGCTCTGCTGACGGAGACGATTCCCACCACCTTTGGCGTCGACTACCACCTCGATGAAGTAGTTGACTCCCTGACGGTGGATCTGGACGTGTCGCAGGGATCTTCGCTGGTCGGCTTTCCGCGCAGCAGCACGGTCACTGGCAAGCCGGGGCGCCAGGGGATTGATTACGACCAGAGCTTCTCGTTCGTGATCCCCGATTACGGCCTGGACCATCAGAATGGTGCCATTGTTGACATCTATGTGGATCTCAACTTCAAGGAGGACATCGCCGTTGACAATCCATTTGATTATCCAGAATTCGTCTCGATTGTTAATTTCATCAAGGGATATCTTGTCGACTATCCCAATGAAATCGATTTCTGGGAAATCCTGAATAAGAATTTGGCGGCTGCTCTGCTCACTGAAATCATTCCCACTGATTTCGGTGTGGAGTATCAATTGCGTGATGTGGTCGACTCGGTTGATGTCGACATTCAGGTGCAGGCGGGCTCCTCGCTGGTCAATTTCCCCCGTGCCAGCACCGTGAAGCAGAGCGTGAACCGCAATCCCCTGATCAGCCTGGCCGTCTCCAGAGAGCAGGTCAGAGAAGATGGTGCGGCCGATCTTGTCTACACCTTCCGCCGTTCTGGGCCCAGTGACGACGCCCTGACGGTGAACTATAGCCTCGGCGGCAGTGCCACCCCAGGACGCGATTACAGCGGTTTGACAGTCAGCGACGGGAACGGAAGCGTGACCTTTGCCGCCGGCGCTACCACGGTCCGCTCGCGCCTCAGTCCGATCGCTGATGCCAGGCGGGAGCCTGATGAAACCGTGGCCCTTTCCCTGGCTCCGGGGGCGGGCTACCGGATCGAAAGCCGCGCCGCCGTGAGCAGCCGCATCCTGAACGACGACATCACCTCTGCAACCACCTATCAACTGGGGGCAGGTGAATCCACGCTGTTGCTGCTCGGTGATCAGCGGATCGATGGCATCGGCAATCAGAAGGACAACCGAATCACGGGGAACAGCAACCGCAATCAACTGGTGGGCGGCCGCGGCGCCGACATCCTCAGCGGCGGCGGCGGCGATGATCGCTTCGTTTATCCCTCAGGCGAGCACTCCTTGCTGGGAGACGGTCGCTCCCACGACCGGATCATTGATTTCAGCCGTGGCGATCGCATCGTGGCTCCGTCTGCGGTCGAAGCTGAACCGCTCAGCAGTGCCCTCGGCCGTGCCGCCGCCCTCACGTCGAACGCGATCGCTGCGGTGCTGACCCGGACCGATTTCCCCACCCACGCTGTTGCCGCCTTCACGGCCCGTGGCAACACCGGCACATTCATCGCCATGAATGATCAACGCGCCGGTTTCCAGGCCGACAGCGATGCGATCCTGTTCCTGCGCAACTACGCCATCAGCGAGGCGAATCCTGTGACGCTCGTCTGAGTCATGACCCAGGGGCTGCGCGGTCTATCGCTGCGCAGCCCATCACTCTGTGGCCCATTGTCCTGTAATCCGTTTGTGCTGCCGCCCATGGCCGTGCCGTCTATAGCCTTACCACTTGCAGCTGCGCTATAAGGCTGAGGCGCCAATCAGATGCGCCACTGCGTGGACGCACTCCAGCCGTCGGCCTTGCCGCTGCCATCCGGGCCTGGCGGCGACCGCCGATCCAGCGGCAGGTCTGCCCGCCGGGAGATGTCCATTCCCAGCCGACGCCATGGCTCTTATTCCCGCCTTAACCCGGAGTTGAGCGTCTCTTGATCTGGCGGCATCATCGCCTGTTTACGTTGCTTCCATCTGCAGCGCTCCCCATGGTGTCGTCGCCGTTTCGTGAAGCTGCCGGCAGCGATGCCTTCCGCGATGTGCTGGAGGCCAGCTATCGCAAACGCAGCCTCGTGCATCTCGCCGCCGGTTCCCAGGTGCCGCTGCTGCGCCAGTCCATCTGGCTGGTGGTGCGCGGCATGGTGAAGCTCGGCAGCCTCACCGTCCATGGCGATGACCTGCTGCTTGGTCTGGCCGGTCCGAATGAACCCTTCGGCGAGCCGCTCAGCGACGTGGAAGCCTTCGAAGCCCGCACCCTGTGCGACAGCGATCTGCTCTGCCTGCCGCTCGCTGAGGTGCAGTCCCAACCCAGCCTCTGCGTGGCGATGCTCGAAGCGGTGATCCGCCGGTATCGCCAGTCCCAGTCGCTGCTGGCCCTGATGGGGCTGCGGCGGGTGGAGGAGCGGGTGCGCGGTTTCCTGGAGCTGCTGGCGATTGATTACGGCCAGCCCTGCCCCGAGGGTCTGCGGCTCGATCTGCGCCTCACCCACCAGGAGGTGGCCAGCGCCCTCGGCACCACCCGCGTCACGGTCACCCGGGTGATCGGCCTGCTGCGCCAGGAGGGCTGGCTGCGGCCCGATGATCAGAAGCGTCTGGTGATCAGCCACCTGCCGCGCCGGTGATCGCAGCCTTCTGGTGGGATGAGCCCGAGGGCGAGAGTGGGGCGATGCAACCCTCCTTGCTCCTGGTCGAGGACGACGACACGATCCGCGAGACCATCCACGACGCTCTTTGTCTGGAGGGCTTCCAGGTGACGGCCTGCGGCAACGGCCGGGATGCCCTCAATGTGCTGCAGCGATGCGAGGCCGGAGCCGGCTTCTCGCTGGTGGTGCTCGATCTGATGCTGCCCGGTCTGGCGGGTCTGGAGGTCTGCCGCCAGCTGCGCCAGGCCGGCGATCGCACCCCGATCCTTGTGGTCAGTGCCCGCGACAGCGAGGCGGACCGGGTGCTGGGGCTGGAGATCGGAGCTGATGACTATTTGATCAAACCGTTCGGCATGCGCGAACTGGTGGCCCGCTGCCGCGCCCTGCTGCGCCGCTCCCAGCCCGCGGCTGCCGCTGCTCCCACCGTGTTGCAGCACGCCAATCTCGCCCTCTATCCGGAGGAGTGCCGCGTCACACGCGATGGGATCGAGATCAACCTCTCGCCCAAGGAATACAGGTTGCTGGAGCTGTTCATGCAGCACCCCCGTCGCGTGTTCAGCCGCGACAAGCTGCTGGAGCAGGTCTGGGGTCTCGACTACTTCGGCGACAGCAAGACCGTGGATGTGCATATCCGCTGGCTGCGCGAGAAGCTGGAGCTCAATCCCTCCGCTCCCCAGCATCTGATCACGGTGCGGGGCTTCGGGTATCGCTTCGGCTGACGGTGACGGCCCCCCTCTGGCCACCCCTGATCGCGGCTGTGGCGATTGCCCTGGCCGTCGGTCTGCTGTGCGGTCTGTGGTTGGGACGCCGGCGGGCGCGGCGACGGTCGTGGGGTTGGTCATGGGGCTGGTCGCTCAGGCGGCGGTGGGGCTCGCGCCGGCCTGCCGCTCCCTGGCGCCTGGGTGGCCTCGATCCCGAGCAGTTGCTGCGCTGGCTGGAAACGGTGCCCGCCGGCTGGCTGATCGTCGATGGCGGCGATGTGGTGCGGCTGCTCAATGAGCGGGCCGAACGCCTGCTCGCCGTCAGCGGGCCGGCCCTGCTGCATGCCCTGCCGCTGGAGCGGGTCTGCGATGCCCCGGAGCTGGCCGAGCTGGTGGCTCAGACCCGTCGCCAGGTCCGGCCGCAGCGGCTCGACTGGCAGCGTCACGGCCAGGATCTGGAGCTGTATGCCCTGCCCGGCGAGGCGGGTTGGGTGGCGGTGCAGCTGCAGAGTCGTCGCTCCCTGGAGGCCCAGCTGGCCCAGCAGGAGCGCTGGGTCTCGGATGTGGCCCATGAACTGAAGACGCCGCTGACAGCCCTTTTGCTGGTGGGCGACAGCCTCGCCGCCCAGGTGAACAGCCGCAATGCGGTGCTGGTGGAGCGTCTGCTGCGGGAACTGCGGCGCCTGCAGGCACTGGTGGGCGATCTGCTCGAGCTCTCCCGCCTGGAGAACACCCTGCCGCGTCGGATCGGGCCACCGGGGCGGGCCACCCCCGGCGCGTGGCATGGCGAGGGCCAGGGCCGCGACGGGCTGCGGCTGGAGCCGCTGGATCCGGAGGAGCTGGTGCAGCAGGTGTGGAGCGGCCTGCGGCCGCTGGCCGACGAGCGCGGCATCCGGCTGGAGCTGCGCACCGAGGTGGATGGCGAACCGCTGCGGCTGCGGGCCGATGGCTCCCGCCTGCATCGTGCCCTGCTCAATCTGCTCGATAATGCGATTCGCTACAGCCCGGAGCGGGCGGCGATCGAGGTGGGGATCACCCGCCTCGGCGCCTGGTGCCGCCTCACGGTGCGCGACCGGGGCGAAGGGCTCAGCGAGGAGGACAGCCGCCGCCTGTTCGAGCGCTTCTATCGCGGTGATCCGGCCCGGGCCCGCAGCCGCCAGGGGGGGAGTGGCCTGGGGCTGGCGATCGTGCAGCAGATCGCCCATGCCCACGGCGGTCGCGTGCAGGCGAGCAACCATCCCGCCGGCGGCGCCCTGCTGGAGCTGCTGCTGCCGGTGGGAGGCTGAGGCTGCGCCACCGTCTGCCTCGCCTGTGTCCGCTTCCCCCGATGCCGCGGCGGCCCGCCGGGTGCCAGCTGTGTCCGGCAGCCCGGCTGGTGCTGAACGGATCGGCGCGGTGCTCGCGCCGGTGATTCCCCAGGTGGGGGCCCTGATCGCCCGCCATCCCGGCACGCTCTCCCTGGCCCAGGGAATGGTGAACTGGGGCCCACCGCCGGCGGTGCTTGAGGCGATCGCAGCGGTGCTGGCCCTGGCGGCCGCTGATCCCGCCGCCATGGTGGATCTCGATCGCTATGGCCCGCTGCAGGGCGATCCGGAGCTGCTGGCAGCACTCAGCGCCCGGCTGGTCCGGCAGCAGCGGTTTGATCCGAGCATTTCGGCGCTGCTGGTGACGGCCGGCAGCAACATGGCCTTCCAGGTGCTGATCCAGGTGCTCTGCGACCCGGGGGATGCGGTGCTCCTGCCGGTGCCCTGGTATTTCAACCACGCGATGGCGGTGCAGCTGGCGGGAGCGACGCCGCTGCCGGTGCAGGCCGGCCTGATCCTTGATCCGGAGCGGCTGGAAGCGGCGATCACCCCCCGCTGCCGCGCCATCGTCACCGTGTCACCGGGGAATCCCAGCGGGGTGGTGCAGCCGCCGGCGGTGCTGGAGCAGATCAATCGGATCTGCGAGCGGCACGGTCTGCTGCACATCAGCGATGAGGCCTACGGCGACTTCGTGTTCGGATCGGTGCCGCATCGCAGCCCGGCGGCCCGTCCCGGTGCCGGCGAGCACACCGTGACCCTGCACAGCTTTTCCAAGGCCTATGGCATGGCCGGCTGGCGGCTCGGCTACGCCACCGTCCCGAAACGCCTGCTGCCGGCGCTGGAGAAGGGGCTCGACACCACCTTGATCTGTGCGCCGCGGATCAGCCAGCGGGCCGGTGTGGCCGCCCTGGCGGCCGGCGAGGCCTGGCTGCAGCCCCATCTCCGCGACCTGGCGCAGCGACGCCGGCAGCTGCTCGCTTCCCTGGCGACCGGCGGCGATCGGTTGAACCTGCTGGTGGAGCCGGATGGTGCCTTCTATGCCCTGGTGGCGATCCCGACGCCCCGCCGCGCCATGGAGGTGGTCCAGATCCTGATCGAGCGACACGGGGTGGCGGCCCTGCCCGGCGACAGCTTCGCGGTGCCGGCGCCTGCGGGTCAGGCCGTGCTGCGGCTGAGCTACGGCATGCTCGACTCCGAAACCCTGGCGGAGGCGCTGGAGCGGCTGCAGCGGGGGGTGGCGGAACTGGCGACTCCCGCCTGAAGGCCGCTCCGGGGGACCGCCGGAGGCACAGCCGGGACGGCGTAGCCGTAAACACAGCGGATCGGCACAGGAGGCCCGCCGAAGCCTGGTAGGCGGGGCGAGCGCTGATTAGGGTGCCGCCAGATCGATCCCTGCCGCTCTCTCTGCCGCGATGAGCTCCACCTACGCCGACAACAGCCTGAGCATCGGCCGCACGCCGCTCGTGCAGCTCAACCGCGTCACCGAGGGGGCCGGTGCCCGGGTTCTGGCCAAGATCGAGGGACGCAACCCCGCCTACTCGGTCAAGTGCCGCATCGGGGCGGCGATGATCTGGCAGGCCGAGAAGGATGGGCTGCTCGGGCCCGGCAAGGAGCTGATCGAGCCCACCAGCGGCAACACCGGCATCGCCCTGGCCTTCGTGGCCGCCTCACGCGGCATTCCGCTGACGCTCACCATGCCGGAGACGATGAGCCTGGAGCGGCGCAAGCTGCTCACCGCCTATGGCGCCCGCCTGCTGCTCACCGAGGGGCGGCTGGGGATGAGCGGGGCGATCGGGGCGGCACGGGAACTGGCGGAGAGCGATCCGGATCGCTACGTGCTCCTGCAGCAGTTCGTCAATCCCGCCAACCCGCGCATTCACCACGACACCACCGGTCCGGAGATCTGGAACGACAGCGATGGGCAGGTGGATGCCCTGGTGGCCGGGGTGGGCACCGGCGGCACGATCACCGGCGTCAGTCGTTACATCAAGCAGACCCTCGGTCAGCCGCTGGTGGCGGTGGCGGTGGAGCCGGCCACCAGCCCGGTGATCAGCCAGACCCTGGCGGGGGAGAGCCTGCGGCCGGGCCCGCACAAGATTCAGGGAATCGGCGCCGGTTTCGTGCCGGACAACCTCGATCTGTCGGTGGTGGATCGGGTCGAGAGCGTCAGCGATGACGAGGCGGTGGCGATGGCCCGGCGGCTGATGCGCGAGGAGGGGATCCTGGCCGGCATCTCCTGTGGTGCCGCCACCGTCGCCGCCCTGCGGCTGGCCCATGAGGAGGCCTTCCGCGGCCGCACGATCGTGGTGGTGCTTCCCGATTCGGGCGAGCGCTACCTGAGTTCGGTGCTGTTTGAGGGCGTGTTCAACGAGAAGGGCCTGGCGGCGGTGTGACGCCGGCCTGATCCCTCGGCCTGAGGCGGCACAGCGGTGCGCTCGTGGCAGGGAGCTGCGGGCCGACAGGCTGGCGCCAGGAGCAGCCGGCAGCAAGCACCAGGCCGTGGCGAGCCACTGGAAGCAGCGAGCCAACACCCCTGGGGTCCGTCAGGATCTGCATCCACTGATCTGGTCATCGCTGCTACTGCAGGGCCCCGATCGCCCCTTTATCAGATGGGTTGTTCCCAAGACAACCCTCATGGCCGTCTACAAGATCACGCTCGAGGCTGGTCCCAGCTTCACCTGTTCCAGCGACACCTACATCCTCGATGCTGCCGAGGAGCAGGGGGTCGATCTTCCCTATTCCTGCCGGGCCGGGGCCTGCAGCACCTGTGCCGGGCGGATCATCTCCGGTGGTGTCGATCAATCGGATCAGAGCTTTCTGGATGATGAGCAGATCGCCGAAGGCTTCGCTCTGCTGTGTGTCAGCTATCCCACCAGCGACTGCACGATCGTTTCCGGGGTGGAGGAGCAGCTCTGAAGCCCAGATAGGCCAACGGCATGGGGTGGGTTGGGCTCGCCCGCCCCGACAGCCGAGCAGGTGCGGGCCATCGAGGTTGCTTCATGGCATGGGCCATCGAGGTCGCTCCCAGAAATGTCCAGACATCCCGGCCCTGTTGTCGCTGGGTTGTGGTGACAGTGAATAATCTTTGCCCAGCAGATTCTATTGAGGGGGCTGCAATGTGAGGTTTTCCTCTGGGCATTGACTATTGCGAGGCCGCGTCAGCATGACGCCATCTCTTTGATGCGAGACGTGTCAGAACCCTTGGCGACGAGCCTCAAGCATGCAAAGTGGCTTCCAAACCAAGCCTGCCACAGCAGCCTGAGGGTTAAATGATGACAACTGCTGATCAGAACAGCCATTCTGGGCCATACCCATCCCCAGTCGGCATGGATACGAGTGATCCTCCACCAGCAACAGCGGCCAGCGAACAACGAGATTTCCGCTGGTCCAATCTGTTGTCGTTCAGCGGCCCTCCACCCCATCCCACCCTGCACTGCGACCGAGCCACCAAAGTTGTTGTAGCCGCAATCATGGTTGCGATGGCCACCTTGGTGACGGTCTTCGACTTTCAGCTTATTTTTGGTATTCAGCTTATTTTTGGATCGGCGATCGCCTATCTCGCTTTGTTTTTGTTGCGAGGTTGGTGGGGTGTGGTAGTCATGCTGTCCGCTCTTTATACGGTTCTCAAATGGGGGCATCCATTTTCCTTCCTGATTTTTATTGGCGAGCTGATTGGCGCGACGTTATTCTGTAGTGCTGGCAATGAGCGACTCCTGCTGCGCAAGGGTCGCATTATATGGTACTCATTATTGTACTGGGCCATTGTCGGCATCCCCCTTTCTTATTTGTGTCATCACTACTTTCTGGGGCTGACGCCTCTGTTTGCCACAACAAATGCCTTTAAACAGGCCATCAATGCAGCCATCAATGTTTCAATTGCCTATGGCGTCTATACGGTTTTCCAGTTATGGATGAACCGTCGTTCTGGCGTGCCTGCCACGATGATTGCCGTGCGAGGCCTGATCCTGATCAACTCCTTTTTGTTGATACTGGTGCCATCCCTGGTTTTCGTCGTTCAAATTTCTAACTATCGGGTCGCTGAGCTGTCCCGCCATATCAATACTGAGTACACGCGTTATGCCGATGCATTGACGCACAAACGCATAGCGGCCCCCCAGCTAAGGCAGTTAGAAAATCTGCATTTTAGATATACTGATCCGCAAACCAACTCTTTGGTGATTACCAGCCCAGAACTGTTCAACCGTGTCTCGAGCTTTCAGCCAGCACCGCTCAACATTCCTGATCCAGTGAGCAAGACGCTGGTCCTGATGTGGCCCGCTGATGCAAAGATACCTTTGCTGGCAAGATTTCAACGCTCCTATTGGCGTTACTGCCCGAACGAGACGGGGCGGGCTGCTGAGTCGTGCCGTCTCATGTTTCTTGAGAAGGGGATGGATGATGTTCAATACTTGATGGAAGCAAGCAAGGATGATTTTATTTTTTACTTCTTTCTCCTTTTCATTTTTGCCTGCCTGAGCGAAGCCTTGGCTTTCTTGGTCGAGCGCGAATTTATCGTCATTCTACCGCCTTCTCTCATCGCCGTTGATGGCCTTGCCGATCAGCCCCGCGCCCGCCTTGAAGCCCGTGCTGCCTCGATTAGCGCCCTGCCGACTCCCACACCAAAGCGCACGACAGAAACGGCCAATGGAGAGGTCCTGCGCTACTCACCGATCAGTGAACTGAGCCAGGCGATTGCGATAATTAATAGCAATATCCGTCAGATTCGTGATGATAAAGATCGCATCCAAGCGCTCAACGCCATCGCGCAACGTCAGCTGACGACGGCAGGACAAATCCAGAAGTCGTTTTTGGTGAATACAATGCCACGCTTCGCTAATTATGATTTTGCGTCGTATATCTCACCGGCTTACGATGCTGGCGGAGATTGGTATGACTATTGCGCCACTGATGAGTTTGCGCTGGTCGTGGTTGCTGATGTTTGCGACAAGGGTGTCGGTTCGGCGTTGTTCATGTCCGTGTTCAGGAGTCTGATTCATTTTTATGTCAGCAGCAATCCACCCGGAGACACCCCGCTTGAGGACTACATGCGGAATCTCATTTTCGATGTCAATGAGTACATGAGCCGCAACCATGGTGATGCGGTTATGTTTGCCACCATCTTTGCTGCCATTGTTGCCCAATCGGCGGCCTCCTCGTTGACGTATGTTTGTGCTGGTCATGAATCTCCCGTCATCAGGTGTCCCGACGGCAGCATGCAGCATCTCAAGGTCACGGGCCCTTCAGTTGGTTTATTCCCCGGCATCGAATTTCAGGCTGAGACGGTTCCATTTCCGCCTGGCTCTCTGCTCTTCGCTTATACGGATGGCGTCACCGATGCGCGCTCACAAGCGGATGAATCGTTTGGTATCAAGCGTCTGACCAGCTTGATCGAGCAGATCCAGCCCGAGGAGCTCTCTGCGGCGGCGGTGGTGACTGTGGTCTGTGAATCCCTGAAGCTCTTCATGGGCTCTGCCGAACAGTTTGATGACATCACCTGTGTTTGCGTGATGAGCGATCGGCCTGATCCTGAATCCGCATCGAAAGCGGCATAAATCTGGTTCTGTCTCTGTTGTGTTCAGTCGCGTCGCAGCAGGCTGGTGGACCAGAGGGCGCTCAGGGGCAGCAGCAACGGCAACAGCAGGCGCAGGCTCACGGCCAGTTGCAGGCCCAGCGGCACCGCCAGGCCCGTGAACACCAGCAGTGGCAACAGACGCGAGCGCCGTGAGGGCAGAGCGGCAGCCAGCAGCACCCCCGCCAGGGCAGCGAGGGCGGTGAGGGGCACCTGCGGCAGGGGATGCAGAGCCAGCCGGTGGCGCAAGGTCTGGGCGAGCGCGGCCTGCACCAGCGCGCCGGGAACTTCGCGGCGGCTGCCACCGGAGAGGGTTGCCAGCTCCATGGCCGCCGCGCCGGGTGCCCGGAACAGATCCGGATGGGCGGCTTCCACCTCGCCGGTGCTGCCCACCAGCAGCAGCCGCGTGCGCAAGGTCGGCAGCTCGGCGGGCTCGATGCGGCGGATCAGCGCCGTCCACGGCAACGACCAGTCGATCACCGCATCGGCCGGCAGCAGCGGCTCCGGCCGGTCTGAGAGCGCCGCCGCGAAATGGTCGCCGTGCAGAGCCGCCTGCAGGCGCAGGGGTATGGGCTGGGGGGCGGCCACCCGGGTGCTGCCGGGGGTGTTGACATCGAGCAGATGCGGCTGCAGCCCACTCGCCTGCAGGGCGGGGGAGAGTTGGCAACTGAGGCTGCCGGCTCCCTTCACCGCCGCCTCCGGCCCGAAGCAGCCGCTGATCACCCGCGGGCGGAGCTGAGTGCGCAGCACGGCCGCCAGCTCTGGATCGTGGCGATCGGGCCGATCGAGAACCACATCCAGAGCCACCTGCGGCACCTGTTGCGCTGGCAGGCGCCGCAGGATCTCCACCAGGGCGGCCCGCGGCAGCCGGCCTGGGGTGGGTGCGACGCCGAACTCCACCTGCGTGCGCGACGGATCGATCAGCAGCACCGCCAGTGGTTCCGCGCTTGGCGAGGCACCTGCAGAAGAGGGCGCGGACTGCGAGGCGGTGGCGTGCAGCTCGCCGCTGCCGTCGCTGGAGCGATGGGAGAGGCGGCTTGGTGGCGGCGGCCATCCCGGCTGGTTGGTTTCGAGACGCCACTGGTACTGCAGCCATAGGCGGCGATCGAGCAGGTAGGTGCTCACCGGATTCCAGGGTGCCAGAGCGGAGATGGCCGCCACAGTCAGCAGCGCCGTGGTGGCGATCGCCTGGCCGGGATGGCTGTGCCGCAGTCGCAGCGCCAGCTGGCGATGGTGACGCAGGGGCAGGCGCAGCGGCGGAACCTGGGCGTTGCCCAGCAGCGCCGGCAGCAGCTGGCTGGTGGGGGGACCCTGCTGTTGCAGCACATCGCGCGCCTGGTCCAGGGCCGTCGCCAGATCGACGCCGCGCTCCAGGGCCTGCAGCACCTGGGTGAAGGCCAGGGAGGCCGCCGCGCAGGGCACCGGCTCGCGGAACGACACCGCCCAGTCCACCCCGGCGGCGATGGCGCTGCGGGCCAGATCGAGGCCGCTGCAGCTGCTGAACAGCACCAGATCCGGCCGGCGATCCGCCGCCTCCTCCAGGGCCTGGCGCAGCAGGTCCCCGGTGAGAACACTGCCATCGCCAAGCTGCAGACGACCGCCGTCGCCGGCATCGGCCTGGGAGTGACCCAGATACACCAGCACATCCCAGCCGCGCGGATGCCGCAGGGCCGACCGCAGGCTCTCCAGGGTGCTGTCAGTGCCGGCGGGGGTGGGGCGCTCCCCCGGACGGCGCAGCGTCTGGAGGGTGATGCGACCGCGCGCCTGCAGAGCCTGCAGCTGCCTCAGTTCCTGCTCGAGCGACAGCCCCTCTTCCCGTCCCACCAGCAGCAGCACCCGGGGCTGACGCGGCGGACGCCGCCGTGGCGCTCTGGTCGGCCCCGGAGTCAGCAGCCAGACCGGGCGTCGTGGCGGCAGCGATGGACTCTTCTCCCCTGGATCCCACCATGGCGACTCCAGGGAGCAGGCCGGATCCGAGGCCGGGGTGCGGCCGGGGCGTGCCACCGTGGCCGATGGCGGGGCTGCCCATGGTCCGCTGGCGCGGATGCTGAGGATGCCCACTTCCCACGGCAGGCTTTCCAGCCAGGCCGGCAGTCCCTGCAGGCTGAGACGCAGGGGCCGCTGAGGGTGGTGCTGAAGCGCCAGCTGCAGGGGCTGCCAGGCTGGATCGTTGCACCAGCTCTGCAGTTCGTTCTGCAGCTGCAGCGCATAACGCTCCAGCACGGTGCGCGGTACCGCCGTTGCGCTGGAAGCAGCGGGCGGCCGGGAGCTGTCGCCGTCCGGCAGCTGGCAGAGCCAGCGCTGCCGCCAGGCGCGATGGGCCTGTTCCAGGCGCAGCGGCCATGGCACCACGAACGGCTGCGGACCAGCTTCACTGATCAGAACGGCCTGGAGCAGGCGGCTCCCATCCACCGCCGCGGTCGCCGGATCTGGCCCCTGCAGGGGCAGCAGCAGCAGATCGAGGCTCGCGGTCCGCAGCATCGCCTCCGGCCTCCGCCCGTCACGGCAGGGCGGATCCAGCGCCTGCATCGCCGGAACAGCGGTCTGGGGAGCCCTTGGGGGAGCAGGCATCAGCGGGGCAGCTGCAGCGTCGGCAGCACCAGCGGTTCGCTGCCTGGGCTGGACAGGGAGGCCTGGATCAGGGCCTCACTGGCCGGGAAGCGCAGATCGAGACGGCCACTGCCTTGGCTCACCAGGCTCTGGCGGATGCGCCCCTGCTCGGCTTCCAGGGTGAGGCCATCGGGCAGCAGATCCCCCGGCAGCTCCGGCTCCAGCCGCAGCAGCAACCCCTCCGGCTGTTGGGAACCGGTGGGGATCAGCAGCAGGCGGAACCGTTCCAGATACCCTGCGGCCTCGGCACCGCTGCACAGCTGCCCGGCCGGATCCAGCCCCAGGGGGATCGCCAGCACCGCCAGGGCCTGCTCGCTGCTCTGCGCATCGGAGCTTTCTGCATCGGAGGCGATCGGCATCGAAGCGGGAGATGCCCTACGGAAGCCCGGTGCGAGCCGGGGCTCCACCAACGCTCCCAAGGCCTCCAGAGCTGGGTCGAGCTGCCCCTGCAGCCAGTCGAGCACCCGCAC
Organism: Cyanobium sp.; assembly: GCA_046075505.1. GTDB lineage: Bacteria > Cyanobacteriota > Cyanobacteriia > PCC-6307 > Cyanobiaceae > Cyanobium. The sequence continues at coordinate 13,410 of JBJTQH010000105.1, forward strand.
CACCGCCTCGCCAGGCCGGGCCGGATCCACCTCCAGACCGGCACGCCGCAGCAGCACGGGTGGCAGGGCCAGCTGCGGCAGCGTTGCAGCACAGAGCTGCACGAGCAGCAGCAGGCGCTCGAGATCGCCGCGGAGCTGCTTCAGGGGCAACAGCAGGGCCGGCTCGATCGCCGCCAGATCGTTCGGGGGGCTGCTCGCGAGATCCGGCAGCAGGCCAACGCGGGGGCCAGCCTCAGCTCGGGCGGCGGCAGCCACCGGCAGCGACTCCGCGGTCGCCACTGCGGCATCCTGGGCTGCCTGCAGCCACTCCGCCGCGGTGAGCACCGCCGCGATGCGCACCAGACCGCTCTCCTCCTCCACCCGGGCGGCCACCAGTAACAGAGGGGCCCGGGAGGCCTCCCGCCAGGCTCGCACCGCCACCGCGAACGGATCCTCCAGCCAACCACCGCATACCAGCTGGAGCGGAACGCGGTTCAGCTGCAGCAGCCGCTCCGGGTTGCCGAATGCCAGTTCCGGCCCCAAGGACAGGCCCAGACCCCGCTCGGCCAGCTCCTGCTGCAGGGCAGCGATCACCAGCAGCCTGGCCCGTCGCTCCGCAGCCGCTGGCCCGGCCGGATCCCGACGACCACCGCCGGCGCCCGCTGAAGTCGGCAGCGCCGCCAGGCGGCCGGGTTCCACCCAGATGGCGTCCTCCGGGATCGGCAGGGCTTCCAGCGGTTCGGGCAGGGCGGAGTCGGTCATGGGGCAGGGGGGAACGCAGCGGTGGAAAGGGCGCGGGCGACCGCAGCGCGCAGCGGGGCGACATCCCCCTCTGGTTTCGGCTCGAGCAGGTGATTCCGCAGAGCGTCCACCAGCCGTTCTGTGCCCTCCACGCTGCGGCCCAGGGCGGCGAAGGCGGGATCACGCAGCAATGCCGCGGCGGCGGCGGTGGCGATCGTGGTGGCCAGCCGACGTTCCTGCAGCAGCTTGCTCACCCAGCCCTGCTGGTGGCCGCTGCGCTCGGCGATGTCGCGCTGCGCCAGGCCTTCGCCGTACAGACGCCAGGCCTTGAGACGGCTGGGATCCTTCTGCCAGCGGGGTCGATCGGCCGCCAGAACCTGCTGCACCACCGGCGCACAGCTACGCGCCAGGGCCCGCTCGATCTGCAGCAGCAGCTCGGCCGTCGGCACGCCGTCCTCGCCAGCCGCATCCAGGTCGGGCCATTCGCCCGGAGCGGCATCGAGGGGAATGGGGGGAGGGGTAGGTAACGGCGCACGGCGGTGGCGATCGCCAGCAGCTGCTCCAGGCAGCGACAGGGGTCATCGCCGGGGGCGATCGCCGCCAGGAAGCGGGTATCGGGACGCCAGTCGCTGTTGCGACCCGTCTGCAGTCGATGCTGTTCTTTGGCGTCGTTGTAGTGCGTGCCGTAGGCCCGATGCAGGGCGAGGGCTTCCTCCAGCGGCAGCGTGCCGCAGCGTTGCAGGGCCTCGCGCACGCGGCTGGGGCTGCTGTGGGCCAGCAGGGCCCAGTCGGAGATCAGCAGCAGGCCCTGCTGCTTCAGATAGGTCTTCAGTTCAGGGTGAGACTGCACCTTCTGGCGGGTCCAGTGGGGCAGGCCGCACAGCTCGGGGCGGTAGCTGCGCAGCACTTCGGCGCTGAAGGGGTGGAGCGGCGGCGTTGGGGTCTGGCTGAAGCTGCTCCAGCGGAACGGCAGCCCGCGGCGCAGCTCGCCGGTGCCGGCATCATCGAGCACAAAGCTGGCCATGGTGATCAGATCGAGACCATGGCGCTCCCCGTGTTGTTGCTGCAGCGCCCGCAGGCGCGCCTCGATCGGATGGCTGATCCGACAGCGCAGGCAGAGCAGGCCATCCTCATCGTCGTCGCGGCGGCTGATGTGCAGGAGATGGCGATCGAGACCAGCACCCACCTCCAGGGCTCTTTCGGATGGCGATGACCGGGGCAGGGAGTCGAGCATCAGGCGTGCCGCGGCCATCGGGCGGCTGCCCAGGGTCAGCCCCTTCTGGCCCGGGATCAGACAGCGGAGCTCGCTGTAGTCCTGGCGCATTGGGATAGGGGGGCAGATGGCTGGCCATCATCATGCCGCCCAACGCTATGGGGCCGATAGCCTGATCGCATGGCACCCCGTTTGCCATCCATGAATTGCAACCGGGGCCGCCTGTCTGAGGTGAGCTGTCTGTGCTGAGCCTGGTCGCAATGGCCGGCGCCAGAACATGAACAATCCCTGAATGCGTTCCCATGCGCCGCTCACCCGTTCGCAGTCGCTCCCGGCCCCGCGCCTGATGCATCACGGCTGCGCTCGCCACCGCCACGGGCGCTTCAAGGGCGTGGCACCGCCGCCAGAAAGCCCTGGGGCAGCGGTGGGTGCCCCAGGGCCAGGTGGATCAGCAAGCGCAGGTTCGTCAGAGTGCGCTGACGGCATGCAACGACCGATCTCTGTGATGCCATCGGTGCACCGGGGGCATGGAATCCCCGGGGCGACTGGCTTCAGAGCGCCTGCTCGCCGCTGTCGCCGGTGCGGATGCGCACCACCTGCTCCACCGGCGTGACGAAGATCTTGCCGTCGCCGATCTCACCGGTGCGGGCGGCATCGGCGATCGCCGCCACGGCCACATCGACCTTGGCATCGGGAACGACCACCAAGATCTTGGCCTTGGGCAGGAATTCCACCGTGAATTCGGTGCCGCGATAGCGCTCCACCTGCCCCTTCTGGCGCCCGAAGCCGCGGGAATCGGTGACGGTCATGCCGATCACCTCGAGGGCGACCAGGGCCGTTTTGATGGCATCCACCCGGGTGGGGCGGACGAGAGCTGTGATCATTTTCATGGGATGGGACTTCTCAGTGGGTGATTCAGTTGGTCATCGGGTCGTAGGCCTCTTCCCCATGGGCCACGAAATCGAGGCCGCGCTCCTCCTCGGTGGTGCTGACGCGCAGCGGCATCACCGCACCCAGACTCCAGAGGATGACCGCCGTGGCCAAGGCCACGAAGCCATAGGAAAAGAGCACGGCCTTGAACTGGGTGAGCAGCAGACCGACATTGCCGCTTTCCTCGAGGATCCTGGCCGCCTGGGGAAAATAATCGGCCGGCACCAGGTCCTTGGCGGCCAGCAGACCGGTGAGCAGCGCACCAGCCGTGCCGCCGACGCCGTGCACCATGAAGGTGTCGAGCGAATCATCAAAGCGAATGGCCGCTTTGATATTAACGGCGATCAGACAGGCACCGGCGGAGAGCGCCCCGATCAGAATCGCCTGTGGCAGATAAACGAAACCGGCGGCGGGGGTGATGCCCACCAGGCCGGCCACCGCACCGGTGGCAGCACCGACAGCGGTGGGTTTGCCATCCTTGAGCCATTCGATCAGGCACCAGGTGAGCATGGCAGCTGAGGCCGATGTCGTGGTGGTGAGGAAGGGCAGACCGGCGGTCTTGGCGGCGAACATGCTGGCGCCGTTGAAGCCGAACCAACCGAACCAGAGCAGGCCGGCACCGAGCAGGATGAACGGCACATTGTGGGGCGGACGGCGATTGTCGGGCCAGTTGGCGCGGGGGCCGAGGATGGCCGCTGCCACCAGGGCGGCGACACCGGAAGCGATGTGCACCACCGTGCCACCGGCGAAGTCGATGGCTCCCATCATCCCCTCAGCGGCACCGAGAAAGCCGCCACCCCACACCATGTGGGCCATCGGGGAATAGACCACCAGGCTCCAGATCAGGCAGAACCAGAACCAGGCCTTGAAGCTGATCCGCTCCACCAGTGCCCCGGAGATCAGGGCCGGCGTGATGATCGCGAACATCCCCTGAAACAGGGCAAAGGAGGTGGCGCTGATCGGGAAACCGGGGTCGAGCGGCTGATTGCCCAGGGGACCACCCACCCCATGGAGCCACATCGAGCCGAGGCCACCGATGAAGGCGCTCTTGAAGCCGGTGTCGAAGGCGAGGCTGTAGCCGACCACCACCCAGAGCACCCCGATGAGCCCCATCAGGAAGAAGCTCATCATCATCGTGTTCAGCACGTTCTTCGAGCGGGTGAAGCCGCCGTAGAAGAACGCCAGGCCGGGGGTCATCAGCAGCACCAGCGCTGAGCCCATCAGCATCAGCAGCGTGTCGGCCCCATCGGTGGGGGCGGCCTGCAGCGCCGCTCTGGCGGCACCTCCGATCAGGGGAATCAGGCCGGCACCCACGGCCATCAGGACGAACGCTGCGCGTCGCAACTGGGGGTTCTGGAGGCCGGCCAAGGTCCGCAGGCGGACGCCATCAATTGTGGTCTCAGCGGAGAGGGCTCCGCGAGACTTGGGAATCCGGATCATGGGGATCGTGGACCCTCAAGAGTTCGCGTGGATACCGTGCCCGTCGATCGGGGCGCCTCTCTGTAACAACCAAAACAGTCCGTCTGTTTCTTCATCCCCGCTCCCGGTGCTCTGCCGGCCCGCACCACGCTGCTGCAGCCTCCAGCCAGAGTCCCTGGCCGCAGGGGGAGAGCGCAGCTTCGGGGGCGCCGGCCCGCGTTCCACGCCACTCCACGCCACTCCGCAGCCCTTGCGCCAGGATCGCCGCCGCACGGGTTGGCCCCGCCGCCGGGCCCTGAGCCCTGGGGCTCACCCGAGTCCGGCAGAGCGCCCTCCTGGCTGCGCCACGTCATCCGCCGGGTCCCGTGCGTTGCCTGCCTGTTGAATCCCCACCGCAGATCGCCACCGTGGACACCACCCCGCTCAACTGGACAGAGCTGCAGGCGCTGGCGGTAGCGGCGCCCGATTCCGTCCATGGTCCCGCCAGTGCCCAGGCCCGGCTGCGGCTGTTCGGCCAGCCGGAGGAAGCGGTGCGGGTCACGCTGATCCGCGATCACCACGCCTGGTGTCCCTATTGCCAGAAGGTGTGGTTGTGGCTGGAGGAGCGGCAGGTGCCGTACAGGATCCGCAAGGTGTCGATGTTCTGTTATGGCGACAAGGAGGAGTGGTTCCTGCGGCTGGTGCCCTCGGGCATGCTGCCGGTGCTGGAACTCGACGGTCGCCTGATCACCGAAAGCGATCGCATCCTGATGGCCCTGGAGCACAACTTCGGGGCTCTGGGGCTGTCGCTGGAGCATCGCGCCGTGCTGCCGCTGCGCCAGCTGGAGCGGCGCCTGTTCAGCGCCTGGTGCCAGTGGCTGTGCCGCCCCGGTGCCGGGCCGCGGGGGGAGGCGGCCGCCCGGGGGGCGTTCGAGCGGGTCGCAGCGGACCTGGAGCAGGCCCTGGGCGTCACACCAGGGCCGTTTCTGCTCGACGACTTCAGCAGCGCCGATCTGGTGTTTGTGCCCTTTCTGGAGCGGATGAATGCCAGCCTGGCCTATTACAAAGGCCTGCTTCTGCGCCACCAGTACGCCGCCATCGATCGCTGGTTCACGGCCCTGGAGCAGCGCGATGCCTACCTCGGCACCCAGAGCGATTTCCACACGCACGTCCATGATCTGCCGCCCCAGCTGGGGGGCTGCTGCGCCAGCGGCGACCCGCAGCAGCAGCGGCTGGCCCGGCGCATCGATGCCGGACCCTGGCCGATCAGCGATGCCGGCCTCCCTGATCCTGAAAGCAGCCGCAGCCCGCAGGAGCACGACGCCGCCATCGCCCTGGGTCGGGTGCTGCGCCATCGCCACACCCTGATCGCCCGCAATCCGCTCGGCTCCGCTTTCGAGCTGCCCCTGCGCTGCGCCCTCACCCATCTGAGCGCGGGTCGCTCCTGCCCGCCACCGCCGGGATCGGCTGCCGCCCTGCGATATCTGCGCGATCGCATCTGCGTGCCTCGCGACATGTCGGTGCATGCCGCCCGGCTGCTGCGACGCTCGCTGGAGCACACCGCCGGTCTCGATCCGGGCGATCCCGATGGCCAGGCCGCACCACTGCCGCTGCAGCATCGCCGCGATCAGGATCCGGCCCCGTTTCTGGCGGCCAGACTGTGATCGCAGTCGTGGCCCTGGCTGACCGCTGGCGGTGGTGGAGGCAGGCTGGAGGAACCACCGTTCGTTGATCGACCGCCCGTGCTGAGGTTGCGCCGCCGGCTACCGATTCCTGTTCCGCTGCTGCCACGGCTGTTTGCCTTACAACCGTTGTTTCGGTGGCAACGGCTGTTTCGGTGGCAACGGCTGCCGCTGGCGTTGCTGGCGCTGCTGCTGCACGCCCCAGGGCCTGCTCTGTTGCCCCTGATGCCGGGTGCGGTCGCCGCCCTGGAGCTGGATGGCGCCACCGTGTTCGTGCGGGCCCCCTGGAAGGCGGAGCTGATCAGTTACGACACCACGGCCGGTTCCGCACCGGTGGAGTACTACCTGACGCTGCAGCTCGATCCCGAGGCCGGTGCGTCCCTGGGGCAGCTCAGCCTTGAGCAGATCCGCGGCGCTGATCGCCAGTTTTCGTTCAGCCCGGAGCGCAGTCGTGCCTTCCTCGGTCGACCTCGCCGGGAGGGCCGGCCGGTGCCGGTGCAGGTGGGCTTCGAGCCGGAGAACCGGCGGTTGAGCGTGATGTTCCCGCAACCGGTGCCGGCCGGTGAGACGGTGACGGTGGTGTTACGGCCCTGGACCAACCCGATGGTGGCGGATACCTATCAGTTCAGCGTGGTGGCGTGGCCGGCGGGACCCCAGCCGCGCCCCAGCCCGGTGGGCCTGGCCACCCTGCGCATCTACGACCGCTGGATGCACCGATGACCGTGGCACCGTTGACGGCGGGCTGATGACGGGGCGCTGAAGGTGGGGGATGGATCGGCTGCGGCCGGCGTTGGCCGGCCGGCCGTCGCGCCAATCTGCGGGTCTCAGCTGCCGGGATGGCGCAGGGTGCGCCAGTCACCGCTGGCGGTGCTGACTTCGACGCCGATGCCGATCACCTGCTGCTCGGGCCCGAAGTTGTCGTTCCACCAGTGCAGCGCCTCCGACCAGGCCGATTCGAGCGAGTCGTACAGATCGTCGAGAACGGGATGGGGCTCACCACTCTGATCGACCAGCCGATACAGGCGAGGACCGGCGGCATGGCAGACCCGACGGGAGGTGGGAGCGGGTGGCAGGGACATGGAAAGGCCTCAGAACAAGGAAACGACGGAAGACTCAGGGCGCCGCTGCCTGCCGCGGCTGGCTGTTGTCAGGAGAAGCGGATCACCGCAGGGGGGCAAGGGCTTGCCAGGGCTGGAGCTGTCTGGCTCAATGGTCGGGCAGGCCCGCAAAGGGAGCGGGGAGGCTGAACACCAGGGGAAACACGCCAGCATGGCTGAATCAGGGCAAGCCGAATCAGCACGGTTGGAGGATCAGGCTCCTGCACGGACTGTCCTTCCAATGGCAACAGCATCAAGGCAGACAACAAGCTGGAGATCGGCCTGGTCTGGACTGATGACGGCGAAGTGATCGAAGCCGTTAGGCCTGGATTGTGAAGCAAAGATGAAAAAGATCACCGCCAGAAAATGCCGTCAGAGCCCCAGGCAGGCAGCAAGGGTGTGAGGCGACAGTCATGGGAACGACCGCTGCTGTGAACAGCTCGGTTGGTAAAGACGTGATAGGCAGTGCTGCAGGGGAGGCGAACGGTCGGGGAGGAGAGGGGCTGCCGCGGCCATGCCCTGGCGGGCAGAAGGCGGAACCTCAGTCCTCGCCTCAGTGTGGCTTCTGTGACAGCTTCAGACTGTCACTATGGCGACATCTGACCGTGCCGGCAACGGCTGCAGCATCGGCTTGATGCCTGCGGCTGCGCCGGGATCCGAGAGCCGCGCCGCAGCCGGGGCCCACCCCAGCGGATGCAGGGCAGGCCACCAGGGCAGCGGCTTCAGTGCAGAACGTCAGCGCAGGAAGAGCATCTCCTGATAGGACGGCAGCGGCCAGAGGTCATCGTCCACCAAGGCCTCAAGGGCATCGACGATGCGTCGCACCGCGGTCATCTGGGGCACCAGAACATCGGCGGCGTGGCGCAGATGGGCCGTGGTGCCATGGGGAGGGCTGTCGATGCTCTGCTGCAGGTTGTCGCAGGCCTGCATCAGCTCCTGGCAGAGGTCCGACACCTTGCCGGCCAGATCCGGCAGGGCACCCGTCGACAGGGAGGACTGGAGCCTGATCACCTCGGCGAGGGAGGTGAGGTAACGCATCGAAGCGGGAATGATCTGGGTGCGGGCCATCTGCACCACCAGGGCCGCCTCGACATCGATGGCCAGGATGTACTGCTCGGCATACACCTCATAGCGGCTCTGCAGCTCCACCGGCGTGAGCACACCGGTGCGCTCGAACAGCGACCGGATCTCGGGGCGCTCCAGCACCGGCAGGGCATCGGCCGAGGTGCGCAGGTTCTCGAGGCCCCGCTCTTCGACCGCGATGCGATGCCACTCCTCGGAATAGCCGTTCCCCCCGAAGATCACCTGGCCGTGCTGCTGCATCACGCTCTGCAACACCGCCAGCACGGCGCTGTCGAGGGCTTCTCCCTGCTGCAGCCGCTGCTCGAGGGCCTCGGCCACCCAGGTGAGCGAATCGGCCAGAATCGTGTTCAGCGCCACCAGGGGCCCTGCCACCGACTGGCTGGAGCCCACCGCGCGGAATTCAAAACGGTTGCCGGTGAAGGCAAACGGCGAGGTGCGGTTGCGATCGCCGGCATCCCGCGGGAACTCCGGCAGGGTGTCGATCCCGAACTGCATCACACCGCCGAGAGAGGAACTGCTCAGCTGGCCTTCGCGGATCTGGCGGAACACATCCTCGAGCTGCGTGCCCAGATACACCGACATGATCGCCGGCGGTGCCTCGTTGGCCCCGAGACGATGGTCGTTGCTGGCGGTGGCGATCACGGCCCGCATCAGGGGACCGTACAGATGCACACCGCGGATCACGGCACCGCAGAACAGCAGGAACTGGATGTTTTCATGCGGGGTGGAGCCGGGATCGAGCAGGTTGCCCTGGGTGCTGTTGCCGATCGACCAGTTCACATGCTTGCCGCTGCCGTTGATGCCGGCGAAGGGCTTTTCGTGCAACAGGCAGACCATGCCGTGCTTGCGTGCCGTTTCCCGCAGCATCGTCATGATCAGCTGCTGGTGATCGGTGGCCACATTCGCCGCTTCGTGGAACGGCGCAATCTCGAACTGGGAGGGGGCTACTTCGTTGTGGCGGGTTTTGGCGGGGATGCCGAGTTTGTAGAGGCGACGCTCCACCTCCTGCATGAACACCTGCACCCGCTCCGGGATTGCCCCGAAGTAATGATCATCGAACTGCTGGCCTTTGGCCGAGGGCTTGCCGAACAGGGTGCGGCCCGCCAGCAGCAGATCGGGACGCAGGGGTAGGAAGGCGCTGTCGATCAGAAAATATTCCTGCTCGGCACCGCAGCTGGAGTTCACCGGTGCGATCTCCGTCTCCCCCAGCAGCTGCAGCAGCCGGCGCGCCTGGCGATCGACCGCCGCGATCGAGCGCAGCAGCGGTGTCTTCTTGTCGAGGGCTTCACCGGTCCAGGAGACGAACACCGTCGGGATGCAGAGCGTGATCCCGTTGGGGGTCTCCATCAGAAAGGCTGGGCTGGTGATGTCCCAGGCGGTGTAGCCGCGGGCCTCAAAGGTGGAACGGATGCCGCCGTTGGGGAACGAGGAGCCATCCGGTTCCCCCTGCACCAACAGCTTGCCGGTGAACTCGGTGATGGCGCTGCCGTCGCTCTGGGGCGAGATGAAGCCGTCGTGCTTCTCGGCGGTGGAGTTGGTGAGCGGATAGAAGACGTGGGAGTAGTAGAGGGCGCCGCGGCTCACCGCCCACTCCTTCATCGCCTGGGCGACCACGTTGGCCACCGACACATCGAGCTTGCTGCCGGAGCGGATCGTGCGCTGCACCGAGCGGAAGATTTCCTTCGGCAGCGCCGCCTTCATCTTGTCGAGGCCGAACACATCGCTGGCCCACAGCTCGGAGAGCTTCTGGACCGGCGCGGTGGCCACCGGCTGGCGTTGCCGGATGGTCTGAAGAGCGGCGAAGCGCTGGGGAGTGGGCATGGATCGGGAGGGGAAGGGGGGAAGGGGCTGAGACTTATGCAATCCTGCGTCGAGACCTGCCCGATGGCACCATCGCTACGGAATCGGTGATGCACAGCGCTTGCCAGGAAATGGGCATCGCCGTGCGCCCCGGCCCGGGCCCTTGCAGCTGCGGCAAGGCGCGGCCCGCCGCGATCGTGTTCGCGGTTCCATCAGCGCAGGTAGCGCCGCACCGCCGGACGACACCAGAACACGAGCACCGCAGCGTTGCTCAGCCACAGCACCGGGCTGAGCACAGCCAGCAGCAGCCGCTGCTCGGGCAGCAGCACCAGACGCACGATACTGTACGGCAACGCGATCGCCAGGCTCATCGCCAGGGCCACGATCGCCAGCACCTGCCCCCAGTGGCGCCAGCGCAGCAGGGCGATGCAGGCCACGATCCCCACCGCGGCACAGGGTAGCAGGGCACCGGCGCCGATCGCGATGTGGGCGGTGCGCCAGGTGGGATCGATCAGGATCAGGATCAGCCCGAGCGGGAGGGCCAGGATGTTGGCCACCAGCCCCAGCCAGGCCAGCGCCCGGTAGCCGCGGGGCGGTTCCAGATGGCTGGCATCGAGAGGGGGATCGGGGGAGCGGGAGGAGAGGATCATCGCTCTGGCCTCAGCGCAGGTCGGGCAGGGGGCCGTCGCGATCGGAACGGAACACCACCTCCAGATCCGGCAGGTTCTGGCCGGTGAGCTCCACCAGCCGGGTGAAGCATTCACGGGTTAGTGGGGCGCCGCGGCCCATCGGCTCACGGCTCATCAGCACCAGTTCCAGCACCGGGCCGACCGAGCGGGCCTGCACGTCGGCGAACAGCTGCAGCCGCAGGTTGTCGCTGGCATCGCGCAGCATGGCGCTGAGGTGGACCGTGGTGCGATTTTCCACCTCGGCGGTCATGCCGCTGACCACCGGATCCAGGGCCGCGATCAGATCCTGAGGCGCAGCGGTGTCACGGGGGCGAAACACCACCAGGAATCGGGCCATGGCACCAGTGTCGATCGCCCCATCTTCCTGTGTCGTCGGTCTGTGTCGTCGCTCGGATGGTGGGGCCGGATATCCCAGGGGGAAGGCCGTGACGGGCCGGGCGTGCCGGGGGTGGCGCTGCCGCCGGTGAGGGCTGGCCTCACAGCAGCAGAGGCTGCAGCTGTGCCAGCCGGGCCAGCAGATCGGCGATCGTCTCGTCGGCGGCGGGGCGCTGGTTGTTGGCCACCAGCTGGCGGCCGATCACCTGGGCTCCCAGGTGGGCCAGCTGCAGCCGCAGGGCGGTGAGCACCGTGGTGCCGCCACTGCCGGAATGGGTGGCGATCGCCACCGGCCGGCCGTTGAACAGCAGCCGGAAATCGGCATCCGCCACCGACAGCCAGGCGATCGTGTTGGTGAGCAGCGGCGGGATCGAGCCGTTGTATTCCGGGGTGCAGATCACCCAGCGGGGCGCCTGTGCCAGCTGGCTGCTCACCGCGGCGATCCCGGGTGGGATGCCCTCTGCCGCCTTGCGACGGGCCGTGAACAAGGGCAGGGTCAAGGTGGTGAGATCGAGCAGGTCGCTCTGCAGCCCCCGCTGCCGGGCCAGGGCGGCGAAACGCTCAGCCAGCTTCAGGTTTTCTCCATTGCTGGCGGTGATCACCAGCAGATCGCAGGACATGGGCCCCAGGCACGTGCCTGCAACCTAAGGACGGACTCCCCACGGCGCAGCGGCGCAGTGCCGTTGTGCCTGCGCCAGGCTGGCCGGGCTCCTGCTGCAGGTCCGGCATGACAGCTCCGGTGTCCAGTGCCATCCCCGCGGCCGGGGGCGCCGGCCCTGTGCTGGTCTTTGACGGCGGCTGTCCGTTCTGCAGTCACTTCGCCGCCCTCAGTGCCCTGCGCAGCGGTATCGCCGGCCTGCAGATCCGCGATGGCCGCGCTGAGACCGTCCTGCGCCAGCAGCTGGCCCGACGCGGGACTCACCTGCGCGATGGCGCCGTGGTGCTCGAGGGCGACAGGGTGTGGCATGGCGCTGAGGCGATCCAGTGGCTGTGCGCCCGCATGCAGCCCGATGCCGCCCTGCTGCAGCTGCTGGCGGCGCTGTTCCGCGATCGAGGGCGGGCGCGGGGGCTCTACCCCTGGCTGTTGCAGGCCCGGCGCTTCGCCCTGGCCTGGCGCGGACTCAGCCCCGATCCCGATGCCAATTCCGATCCCGATTCCAAGGTTGATGCCGCCCGTTCCAGGGCCGCAGGGAACACGCCGGGATCGGCGATCTCCACGGATCGCTGAACCCCCACCGCATCGCCGCAGGCGTCGCCCGTTCTCGCTGCGCTGGCTCAGCCCACCAGACGGCACACCCGCCGGGCCACCGCGGTGCCATAGCCCCGCTCCACGGGGCCGACGCTGGGGCTGATGCGGCCGTCGCGGCAGTCGACGGTGATGCGCTCATGGCGGCCCCGCTGGTCGCTCAGGCGCAGCTGCAGCTGGAAGGGGCGGCTGGGGTTGCGCTGGAACGCATCGCCACAGACGGGGCCGACGCAAAGGCCGGGGGCGGCGACGGCGCGAACCGGGACCGCAAGCACCACCAGCAGCAGAACCGCGAGGGACAGCAGGCGAACCCGTCGCCTTGGCAAGCCCGGCCGGCCATTCAGCCGGACAGGCTGGAGACCGAACTCAAGGCAGAGAAATGGCACCGGGGCGGCCGAGGTTGGTTGCTGCATCCTGCCCGATACGGGCCTGCGGATTCCGTTCAGGAACGCCTTGTGTCCAGCCGTACCAGCCGTGCTGATAGCGGTCGCCACCGCA